>DOPS01000369.1:0-15999 GCA_003512645.1 Desulfosporosinus sp. | reverse complement strand
ACTTCCCCCTATAGTTTCCAAGGTTTGGGCAGGGAGGGGCTTAATTATTTAGTGCAAGCTGCTAAGGAACAGGATTTACTTTGTGTTACAGAAGTCATCGATGCTCCAAGCCTTGAGTTAGTGGTCGACGAGATTGACATTATTCAAATCGGTGCCCGAAATATGCAGAACTTCGAGCTTCTAAAAATGGCTGGTAAAATCAACAAACCGATAATTCTCAAAAGGGGTTTATCGGCAACGATAGAAGAATGGCTGCTGGCGGCTGAATATATTTTATCTGCTGGCAACCCGCAGGTTATCCTTTGTGAACGGGGAATTCGCACCTATGAACCCAGTACTCGTAACACCTTAGATCTTAGTGCAGTCGGAGTCGCTAAAGAGCTTTCACATCTACCTGTGATTGTCGATCCAAGTCATGCAGCGGGCAGAAGAGATTTGATCGCATCCCTATCTAAGGCCGCTATTGCCTGCGGAGCGGATGGGCTATTGATCGAGATGCACCCTAATCCTGCCGAGGCAGTCAGCGATGGAGCCCAGTCTTTGCACCCTGAACAGTTTATCCAACTTGCTGGGGAACTGGGTGTAGTCGCCGAATCGGTCAAGAGAATCTTCGCCTGTGGTGAGACAAAGGATGAGGAGTCACTTGAATCCTTGCGCAATCAAATTGACGATATTGATCAAACAATCATCGAATGTCTAGCTGCTCGGATGCAAATCGTCAAGAAAGTAGCGGATCAAAAGCGTCTGGATCGGGTGAAGGATACCGCTCGGGAAAGAGAAGTTTTACAGCGCCTTATTAATCTTGGCAATGAATTAGAGCTCCCTTCAGAATTGGTAAAGAAGATCTATCCTGTAATTTTCGAGGTGGCAGTTCAATTCCAAATCAAGCGAAAATTAGTGAAAGAAAAAGACCTGGATCTATCGCTTATTTCTCATTTAGGGAGTAAATAAATTTGGATATATAAAAATCTCTTCCTTAATAAGAGAAAGAGATGATTAATCACACCATCGTGGG
Organism: Desulfosporosinus sp.; assembly: GCA_003512645.1. Lineage (GTDB taxonomy): Bacteria > Bacillota > Desulfitobacteriia > Desulfitobacteriales > Desulfitobacteriaceae > Desulfosporosinus. The sequence continues at coordinate 14,984 of DOPS01000369.1, read as the reverse complement.
AAAAGCAAAGGGGCCGTGGCGAAACTGATATGTTCCCCCCATGGTAGACAGGTTAAATAATAAAACCTACTACCAGGGGAGGAGCATATCAACTTAGTTTCAATACGGTCCCTTTTGGGCTAAATTATTTAGTTAATTCGTAGTTGTGAATTGCTATGACGCCATGCCAACATGTTGACTACTCGTCAAAATAAAATTACAATGTAATTACTAAGTCGGTCGGGTGGCTGACTGACCGAGATATGGGGTGAAATAATGAGTAAAGAAGATACAGAAGGACAACTAACCAGTGCACGACAAAGTATCCTTGATGCAGCAAGTAAATTGATTGCCCAGAAGGGCGTCAAAAATACCAGTCTGGCAGATATCTCAAAAGAAGTTGGCATAAGCAAAGGAACATTATATTACTATTATTCGAATAAGAATGATATTATCTATGACATTGCGGATATTCATCTTAAACAAATAACAGAAGAGCTTTTATCCTGGATAGATAATATTGAACAGAATATCGCGCCAGAGGAAATATTAAAGGTGGTATTCGAAAGAATATCCACTGCAGAAACCAGAGGTAAGCTACATCTTTACCTGATTAGTGATGCAGTAACAAGCAATGAACCTCTTAAGCAACGCTTCCGAGAAAAATATAAGGAGTGGAGAATAACACTGGAAGATGGTTTGAGAAAGGTATTAAAAAATAGAACAGCCGATTATAGCGTATTATCCTATATAATACTAGCAGCACTTGACGGATTTACAATTCAGTGGAGACTTGGTGTGGAAAAAATTCCCATTGACGGCATAGCCGATATCTTTTCGAAGGTTGAATAATTTTTTTAGGGCCTATCGGTCGGTCGGACGACAGATAAGTACATATGAAGGGTTAGGGGGTTGTGAAAAAAGTAATCATTACATATAATTGCCATTAACTTTGAATAGAAAGAGGGGGTTTATAATGTATAAATTGTATTGCAGGATTTATCAAAGTGTTTTTAAATTGGTTTCTTACCTGCTGCCTTGGCGTAAGCCCGAGTTAACTCAAGGAGCAAACAGCTTGAAAAAGCTGCCCAAGCTAATAAAAAGCAAAGGTATTAACAGCGTTTTGATAGTAACTGACAAGATTATTGCCTCACTTGGACTGCTCGATGAATTACTTAAAGGCTTAAGTGTTGAGGGTGTGGACTTTGTTGTGTATGACAGGACTGTTCCGAACCCAACCATTGATAATATTGAGGAAGCATTGCAGATCTACAAAGCAAACAATTGCCAAGGTATTGTTGCTTTTGGTGGCGGGTCGCCGATGGATTGCGCAAAAGGTGTGGGTGCGCGCGTAGCAAGACCTAGAAAGACCATTTCTCAGATGAAGGGCGTTTTTAAAGTTTTGAAAAAGATCCCACCGCTATTTGCCATTCCAACAACCTCTGGTACAGGGAGTGAAACCACAATTGCTGCCGTGATAACCGACAGCAAGACCCATGAAAAGTATGCCATTAATGACACTTCACTCATTCCACATTATGCTGTACTTGACCCGGTGCTTACTATTAATCTGCCGCCGCATATTACTTCGACTACGGGAATTGATGCTTTGACACATGCCGTCGAGGCTTACATTGGCAGAAGTAACACAACACAGACAAAGCAGCTGAGCAGAGAGGCAATAAAGTTAATTTTTGCAAACATCTTTGAGGCATATTCCAACGGTACAAACCTTGTCGCCCGCGCTAATATGCAACAGGCTTCCTATTTGGCAGGACTTGCCTTCACACGGGCCTATGTTGGTTATGTGCATGCCATCGCCCATACCCTAGGCGGATTTTACTCGGCTCCTCATGGACTAGCTAATGCTATCATCTTGCCCTATGTCCTAGAGTATTATGGTGAATCAGTGCACCAATCTTTAGCAGAATTAGCTGATTTGGTTGGTATAAGTGCACCGACCGACACCAAGCAACAAAAGGCAATGAAGTTTATTGAGGCCATAAAACAACTCAATCAAAGTATGGGCATTCCCAAAAAGTTCAAAGGTATTGTGGAGATCGATATTCCACTGATGGTAAAACGTGCTCTGGCAGAAAGCAACCCGCTTTATCCTGTGCCAAAGATTATGTTGAAAGAGGATATGATGAAGATTTATCATGTGATTAAGGAGTAGGTGAATATGGTTGGTTATGCTGGGAAAATCGCTAAGATTAATTTGAGCAGTGGTATAGTAGGAGACTATCTTGTATCCGATCAGGATCGAGAACTGTTTATAGGCGGCAAAACGCTGGCTGCAAAAGTCATTTATGATTCTTTCAAGAGTAAGGTGGAAGCTTTTTCTGAGGAAAACATAATTGTGATCACGACTTCCCCTCTTACCAGTTCAACATCACCCTGTTCCTCCAGATTCAATGTGTCCACAATTTCCCCTTTAACAGGTCTGTTGGTTTCCTCAAATTGTGGTGGAAGCTTTGGGTTGCACCTTAAGCGTGCCGGTTACGATGGACTTGTTATTTGCGGAAAAAGCAAAGAAAAGGTCTATATTGATATTACATCTGAAGATATTACAATCAAAAATGCTGAACATTTATGGGGCAAAAATACAGGTGAGGCTCAAGACCTGTTGGGTGGAAAAGGCAGAGGCAAGTTCGTCATAGGAATTGCTGGTGAAAATATGGTCAGGTATGCTGCTGTGATCAGTGAGGAGCGTGCAGCGGGGCGTGGTGGAGTTGGTGCTGTGTTTGGCTTCAAGAATCTTAAAGGGATTGTTGCCAGCGGAAAAGAGAACATAGAAATTTCCGCTCAGGAAGGTTTCAAAAAGCACAACCAGAATTGGATTAAAAAGCTTAAGTCACATCTACTTACAGGTGAACAGCTGCCAAAGCTTGGAACTGCTGGGCTTGTAAGTATGATGAATTTTCGCAATCAACTGGCGACCAAGAATTATTCAAGGGGTAATTATGACGACTTTGAAGCGATTAATGGTGAAACATTAAAGCAAGATTATACAATAAAAAATAAGGGCTGTGTGACTTGCCCAATACAGTGTGGCAGGGTGGTTAAAGCCTATGGAAAAGAAGTTAAAGGGCCTGAGCTAGAAACTTTGGGCTTGCTTGGCAGCAATCTGCTGAACAATGATCTGCAAAGTATCTTAAACCTCAATCATCTCTGTGACGAGTATGGACTTGATACCATTAGCTTTGGCAGTAGTGTTGGTTTTGCAATGGAGCTCAATGAAAAAGGTTTATGGAAGAATGGTTTAACGTTTGGCGATTGCTCACTTCTAGAGGAATTAGTTAAACAAGTAGCGACTCGTGAAGGAATTGGAGATGTATTGGCGGAAGGAACAAAACGCATTTCAGAAAGATATGGCGGTAGTGACTTTGCCATGAATGTTAAGGGTCTGGAAATTGCTGCTTATGAACCACGTGCAGCTCAGGGAATGGGCTTAGGGTATGCAACGTCAAACAGAGGGGGTTGTCACTTAAACGGAGGTTATCTGGTTGTGCTTGAAGGGCTGGGACTGAACGTGAGTGGAAAGATTGCCAGCGGAAAAGCTGCCTATACCATCTTCTTTCAGGATTTGATGGAGGCCGTATCAGCTGGTGGTACCTGTCTATTTACCACTTATTCATTACTACCAGAGGTGTTGGTGAAAAATCCGAATCAGAGTCTTGTAAGGTTTATTAACAAGGCAATCCCTTCTTTTAGTTGGCTAGTGGGCCTTTTGCATAACCATACAAGTTTAATGAACTTTAACCTTAAGAGTATCCTGCCCCATCCATATTCCATTAAAGCAGTGACAGGCTTTAATGCAACGATTGGAAGCTTTATCAAGACTGGTGAAAGGGGCTATAATCTAGAAAGGATTATCAACCTGAGACAAGGTCTGAAGGGTAGTGATGATACTCTGCCCAAGAGACTTACCAGTGAACTGCAAAGGGCAGAGGATGCTGACAGTCAGGTTAAACTGCAAGGAATGCTTAAGGACTACTACAAAATCAGAGGCTGGGATGACCAGGGTGTGCCAACAAAACGTAGACTGAAGAAGTTAGGTTTGGAAGACTATGGTGTATGATTACTGTTAAGTGTTTTGGGTTGATTAGTGTGGACTGCAGTATAAGGCAGTTGCTTGTAAAAGAAGGAACAGTAAGACAGGTCTTAAATGAGATCAGGCAAAGCTGTCCCAACATCTCAGAACAGGACCTAATAGAAGCAATTATGTTTGTCAATAAACAGCAAATCAGTGGAAATAAGCGTTTTTCTGTGGTGCTCAAAGCGGGTGATGAGTTGGCATTACTCAGTCCTGCAAGCGGGGGTTAAGCTGAGTTATGGGGATGTAGACAAGAAATGGTCAAGACTATATTTAATTGGCTAAAATCAGTTAGGAAATGAGCAAACTGTATCATGATTGGATACAGTTTGCTCATATTTTTAGGCATTTGAGCCTTAGTTGAACCAGTTCACTAGCACTCTAATTCTCAAATATCTGCAGACTCATTTTATACTCAACGAGTAACTCATTAAATTGTTCAGGAGGTGCTCCTTGTTGAATCATCATCTGAGCTTTTTGGAAAAGGTGTTTATGAACATCTTCCCTGCTCCCCAAGAAACTAATCATCTTTTTAAGCCCCGGGTCTTTGGTCATTGTAAAGTGCTTATTGTATAGAATCCGGGCCCGAACCTCTGCTTCCACGTCAGCTTGGAGCATCGCGATGGGGTCTAAGCTTTGATCGACATAACTGATATTCCAAGGGATTCCTTGCGAATTAACGTAAGATAATGGTGGCCCTCCTAACTTGTTAATAGCGACGGCGATCATTTCCATGTGACCCATTTCTTCCGCTGCAATGAGCCCCAATAGATCACGAAGATATCGGTTGCGCAGGTTGGAACGATGATTTAGGTATTGAGACGCCGCGGAATATTCACTGTCCTTGCCACCATAATGCTCCATTAATACTTGGCCAAACACCGGGTCACGGAGTTGAACCTGAACCGGATAAAATAATGGCTTGCTATAACTAAACATAGTTAGCCCTCCTAGATGAAATCTTTCTGACTCCATTATATGATTAAGAAGATCGTTTGGTTATGGTGTGATTCTAATATTACGTGATCCATAAGAATTGCCAAGATTCATTGCTCTGTGGGATAACTTGTTTGGTTTTTGGAATATGGTATACCATGTTTTACTTGCCTTTAGGCTAGCAATGGATTTATAATGGCGTTGAAAGTAGAGGTCATTAAAAGTTTCTATAGGGGGGGAAGGAATGTGGCACATCATTTTTCACCTATTAAGTTCGATGACAAAGGTCATATCCGGGATTCGGTGTTTTCAATTCTCAGAAATGCTATTCTAGACAAAAAGTTAGAACCGGGACAGAGACTTGTGGAACGTATTATTGCAGAACAACTGGGGATTAGCAGGACTCCGGTACGCGAAGCAATTCACAAGCTTGTCTTGGAAAGGTTGGTAACTCATATTCCGCGCAAAGGGGTAGTGGTTTCTGGATTCACCAAGGCAGATATTGTAGAGATTCTGGTGATTAGGACATCATTAGAAGCGCTTATTTGCGGGATTGCAGCTTCGAAAATTAGACCTCGGGAATTAGCCCGTTTGGAAGCGTTATCCATGCAGATTTCAGACGAACATAGAAAAGGAAACCTTAAAAAATCCAACCAATTGAACGATAAATTTCATGAGATAATTTATAGAGCAGCTGAAAGCCCAAGAGTCTACGATTTTCTTAATACCTTGCACGAGTATATAACGAAGTTCACTCAAGTGGCCTATTCTAAACCTGGGCGACCTGAAGAAGTATGGGTGGAACACAGTGCGATCATTGAGGCTCTACGTAGACATGACAGCTCAGAAGCTGAGGCCACCGGCAAAAGACACGCGGAAAATTCGAGCAAAGCTTATTTGGAGATGGCTTTTTGAGAGAATACTTAAAGGTGCATACCTTAGCGGATTTATTTTAGGAGAGTAGTACTCAATCAATTAATCAATCGTTAACGAAAATTTGGTATACAAAAATCACTAATATGGTATACCAAATCTATTGAATTTCTGGACTTAAGGCTTTATACTTACGCTAAGAAAACTAACAGAGACAAGTCTGGAATATTTGATCAAGGGAATTTAATCTGGACAGAGGAAGGAGATGAAATACAATGTTATCACAACTTTGGGATTTGCTAATTGCTTTTGCTAGAGCTAGTAACCTGGGCTTCGGCGGTGGGCCAGCAGTTATTCCTCTCATTAAAATTGAAGTGGTAGAGCGGTATCACTGGATGACGAACGCGGAGTTTACAGATGCACTTGCCGTTGGAAATGCTCTGCCAGGTCCAATTGCTACTAAATTGGCGGGATATGTTGGGTATCAAGAGGCCGGCTGGTTAGGAGCCTTAGCAGCCTTAATAGGAGTGATCCTACCTACCGCGCTGGCTGTCATTTTACTGGCACGGTTTTTAATGAAGTACTCGAATTCTCCAGTCTTAAAAGGAATGCTAAAGGGAGTACGCCCCGTTGTTGTAGTCTTAATAGCTCAAACTGCTTTTGACATGAGTATAGGATCTTTCCCAAATCTAATAACTTGGGGCATAGCTTTGGGGACGGTGGTTTCGTTATATTGGTTGAAGCTACATCCTGCTTTAATTATTGTCTTAGCTATGGCATTTGGGTTAGTAGTTTTTCGTTGAACTATAGTATTATTTAATTGGTGTTAAAAGGGGATGGTTTGCTAATGAAACTCTGGGACCTGTTTATAGGCTTTACCCGTGCTTCAAATCTAGGTTTTGGTGGAGGTCCTTCACTGATTCCCCTTGTGAAAGCAGAAGCTGTTGATCGATATAAGTGGATGGATAACGAAGAGTTTGCGGATTCCCTAGCGATCGGTAACGCCTTACCTGGGCCTATTGCGACAAAAATGGCGGCCTATATCGGTTATAAGGTAGCTGGTTGGCTGGGAGCTTTAGCCGCTGTATTAGGAACAGTCGCTCCAACGGTGATCGTTGTGGTTTTTCTAGGCAGTCTGATTATGAAATATTCTAATTCACCAGAACTTAAGGCTATGCTTCAGGCTGTCCGTCCAGTCGTCGTAGTTCTTGTCGCGGAAACTGCTTATGATATGGGCAAAAAAGCGTTTCCGACCAGTAGTACTTGGGGAATCGCGGTTGTAACCATCGCTTTGCTCTATTTAGCCAATATTCATCCGGCCTTTATTATTGTGACCTCGATGTTGTTCGGTTGGGCTGTGTATGGACGAACTAAAAAGTAGAGGATTAGATGCTTGAACTAGCTAATGTTTGTCCATTATGTATAGCAAATAAGATGAAGGAGTGGACAGTGATGAAAGAATGCATTTTTTGCACTCTGCCAGGGACTAAGATCTTCTTAGAAAATGAGCTAGCCTTGGCATTCTTTGACAAGTATCCTGTCAGCGAGGGGCATGTCTTAATTGTAACCAAGAGACACATTAGTAATATCTTTGAGGCGACCGCAGAGGAGATGGCAAGTATAGGGAATCTTCTCCAGAGAGTAAAGGCGGAACTGGACGAAAAGTATCATCCAGACGGATACAATGTAGGGGCTAATACAGGACCCGCTTCAGGACAGACAATTTTCCACTTGCATGTTCATGTCATCCCCCGTTATCAAGGGGATGCTGGGACTGTGCGGTGGCATACCTAATGATCAATCGAGAAAGACTATTGGCCGAGTTTTTTGAGTTAATCAAAATTGATTCGCCTACTAGAAATGAACGAGAAATCGCAGATGTCCTTAAAAATCGTCTTGAAAGTTTAGGCTTAAGTGTAAGGGAAGATAACACAGGTCAATTGATTAGTGGCAACTGCGGCAATGTTATCGCTTACCTAAAAGGGAACCTTCCGAAGGCTCCGACTATTTTACTATCTGCGCATATGGACACAGTAGACCCTTGTCTAAATATTGAGCCTGTACTACATAATGGAGTGATCACTTCCGCTAAATCGACAATTTTAGGCGCAGACGATAAATCAGGAATAGCTCCCATCTTAGAAGCTATCCGAGTTATCCGAGAAAAGCGTCTTGAGCATGGAGATCTTCAGGTGATTTTTAGTGTTGCTGAAGAAGGGGGACTCAACGGCGCAAAGAATCTAGATAAAACTCTCTTGCAAGCGGATGTTGGATTCATTCTGGACTGTGTCGGCGGACCTGGAGAAATTGTTCTTGCTGCCCCTGGGCAAGATCGTCTCAACGTAACCATTAAAGGCAAGGCATCTCATGCAGGTGCGGCTCCTGAAGAGGGAATCAGCGCTATTGTTGTAGCGGCCAAAGCGATCGCTAGCATGCCAACAGGTAGGATAGATGAAGAAACCACCGCCAATATTGGAACAATCCAAGGTGGCAGGGCCACAAATATTGTCGCTGACTGGGTAGAAATCACGTGTGAATCAAGAAGCCGTGATCTAGGGAAACTAGAAAGTCAGACTGATCAAATGTGCGGAGCGTTTCGGCGTTGTGCCGAGGAAATGGGCGCGGTTGCCGAGATTGAGGTAGTTAGGTTATACGATCCATTTACACTTAGGGAGGAAGCTCAAGTAGCAGTCATTGCCAGCCAAGCTGCTAAAAACGCGGGATTAAAGGTAACCTTTGGTCCAACTGGCGGGGGAAGCGATGCTAATTATTATAATCTCTACGGTGTACCGTGTGTTGTATTGGGAACCGGTATGCAAAAGCCCCATACAACGGAGGAAAGTATCGCAGAAGAAGATCTTTACAGGACAGCGACGTTAGTTGTGGAGATAATTAAAGCTGTAGCGAAGGTTGAAAAATGCTAAATAGTTAAGATTTAATCGTATAGAAGGATTATCCAAAGGATAGGCCTTCTATTTTTATGTAGAATTACGAGAGGTTCAGGTAGTAGAGAAAAATTCGAGTAGTAGATAGCTGTGTTTTGATAATTAGGGATTGGTAAAAGGAAATATCAGAGGTTTGTCGAAATAATAAGAAATCATTGGGATTATGGCTGCTTATCAGCATACTTCAGAAGCTTGATTAAGTAACGAGAGCATAAGCGAGAAAGTAATTAAGACTGGATAGCTAAGAAAATGAATGAGATAGATGGAAATTATTAGTCTGACCTACAGAATGGGGGAAAATTTAATTGATAAATATTCTTGTAGTGGATGATGAAAGACTTAATCTTAAGGTCGCTGAAGCTTACTTACAAAGAATGTCAAGTGACTATGAGGTATTTTTATGCCAAAACCCATTGGAAGTGGAGAAACTTGTTGTAGAGCATGATATCGATATTGTTCTTTTGGACATTATCATGCCTATAATGAATGGAACTGAGGTCATAGAACAACTAAGGAAGAATTATAGGTTAAATGATGTTCAAATCATTATCCTTACATCTTTAAGCGATGCAGAAACTTTCAAAATCTGCTTTGATAGGGGAGCAGATGATTATCTTAAAAAACCGATCGATGTGACTGAACTGCAGGCAAGGTTGAAAGCGGCTGTAAATACCCGTAACAATGCTAAGATTCTTCAGAAAATGTACCAACGGTTGAGGGACCAAAATTCTGAATTAAAGCAATTAAATAAAGTTATCAAAGAAGCACAGTTTCAAATGATTCAAAAGGAAAAGCTGGCATCCATAGGAGAGCTTGCTGCTGGAGTAGCCCATGAGATTAATAATCCGTTAGGTTATGTGGGAAGCAATATTGAGACAATGAATAATTTTGCAGGAAAGATAAAGCAAGTTGTCAGTGTTTATAGAAAAAGCTTGGAAGGTCTGGAGCAACTGGGCTTGTATCACAAAGAGGGACAAGTTTACTTCACAAATGTCCGTGAAGCTGAACGTAAATTTAAGTTTGATTTTGTGATGGAGGAGCTTAATTCAATTATGAAGGATTCTGGAGAGGGTATAGATAGGATTTCTAAGATTGTCCAAACGCTTAAAAGTTTTGCTCGAACCGGAATAGAGAATGATACTGTTTATAATAATTTGAATTCAATTATAGAGGATGCCTTGCTGATCGTAAAAAACGAGGCAAAATATACGATAGATATTGAAACCCATTTTGAGGAATTACCCGAGCTGGAGTGCAATAGAGGCCAGTTGGGGCAAGTGATACTTAATATCTTGGTAAATGCCATACAGGCTATCAAGGCTCAAGACAGGAGCGACCGCGGACGTATTATAATTCTCACCGAAAGTGTACAAGATGCCGTATTTTTAAAAATCATGGATGATGGTCCGGGCATACCGGAGCAGGTATTAGGGAAAATATTTGACCCATTTTTCACCACAAAGGATGTAGGAGAGGGAACCGGGCTCGGCTTGAGCATCTCGCATGACATTATAGTCAATAAACATAATGGAATGATTACAGCTGGAAATAGAACTGAAGGTGGAGCTTGGTTTTATATTTCTATACCTTTAAAAAAGAAGGAAGAAATGGACAATGAGATAAACAAAGTATCCATAAATACTCCCTGTATATTGTGCCAACGACATGATGGAGCTTAGTGTAAAGTGAGCTATTTTATTACCGTTGGTCACTAAGAGAGCATCGGAGGAGGGACCACATGAAAAGAATACTTTTCGTAGATGATGAGGTTCAGATTCTTAAATCTCTGAAAAGACTGTTTATTGACACCGATTATGATGTGCTTACAGTAGAGAGTGGAGAAGATGCTTTAAAGATTTTAGAACGTGAGGAAATTAATCTCATTGTAAGTGATATGCGAATGCCATATATGGATGGATATCAATTGTTGTGCAAGGTAAGGGAAAACTATCCGAAAATATTAAGAGTTGTACTAAGCGGCTATGCGGATGAAAAAATTGTATTTAAGGCTTTGCGGCAAAACATTGCCAAGCTCTATATGTTCAAGCCTTGGAATAATGATGCACTGCTTAAGCTTGTGGAGCAGATTTTTGAAACAGAAGATTTGCTTTCTAACAATGACCTTTTGCTGCTCATAAACAACTTTGAAGGCCTGCCAACGATAAAATCCAGTTTTCAGAGAGTTATTGAGATGATTGATAACGATGAGGGAATTATCGAAATATCGCGAGAAATAGAACGGGACCTTGCCATATCTACAAAAGTATTACATCTTGCCAACTCAGCCTTCTATGGGGTAAAAACGGGTTCCGTAAAGCAAGCGCTTACCTACTTGGGTCTTAAGAACATCCGTAGCTTCATTCTTGCTACGTCCATTATTGATGTTATGAGTGTTTCGGGTGGAAGAATAGACTTTGTAGAAGAACTATGGAAGCATGCTTTTTTATCCAACAAGATTTTACTCTTTATATATGAGAAGTGTTTACACAAAAAGATACCTGAAGTAGCTAATTCTGCTGGGTTGCTACACAATATCGGGGTTGTATTTATGATTAAATCCTTCTCGAAAAATTATATAGATTTTAGAAAAAAGCCGTAGTAAAAGAGGGATTTGATTTTATTGAGCTTGAAAGAGCAGAATTCAACGCTACTCACCAAGAAACTGGAGGGTATCTTCTTAGATGGTGGGACCTACCTTTTCCTATAGTGGAAGCAGCCCTTTACCATCACAACCCATTTGATGAAAGGATCGTGAATTCTGAATTGGTAATAGGGGTTCATATNNAACTAAACATGTTGGAAATAAATTGATGAGTCGAGGAGGTTCATTATGCCCAAACAAGCAACTGTTCTTTTTGTAGATGACGAAGAAAACATATTAAATTCCCTGAGAAGAGGGTTAATCGATGAGGAATACAATTGCATATTTGCCTCTAGTGGTCAGCAGGCTCTTGAAGTGCTTGAAAAAGAACCAGTGAGCGTAATTGTGAGTGATATGCGTATGCCGGAAATGGATGGGTTAACGCTTCTTAAAGAAGTTAAAAATAGGTATCCCAAAACAGTAAGGGTTGTCCTTTCCGGGTATGCCCAGCTTCAACAGATTATTCTTACCTTAAACCAAGCAAATATATTTAAATTTATCCTCAAACCATGGAAATTGGAGGAAGAGTTCAAGGGGGTCATTCTGCAGGCATTGGAGTATCATAGGCTGCAAGAGGAGCGGGATGAGTATAAAGAAACCTTAAAAATGCAAAACCAAGCCTATCAAAATATGTTGAAAAGATTCGAAGATGTAATCGCTTATGCGAAAAGAAATGCTGAGGTTCAAGCCCTTATCGGGAGCAGTGCGTTTGACATAATTCTTAACGAAATTAATATAGAGAATAGCCCGAACTTGATTAAAAGAAAGGTCGAGACTGCCTCCATAATTGTAAGAGCAATTCTAGGGATTTCATTTGAAAAAATATCAGAAAAGAGTATGCTGGAATTCTCCAATGAAATGAAAGAAAAGATTACATCAAAAGGGGTCAAGACTCTTGAAATAGGAATTAAAACGGACGAGATAGATACGTTCAAGACCAATACTGAATTGATTTATAACTTATCAAATGCTGTTGTAGATCTGTTGAGTAGTGGAGAAGCCAGGACTAAGAATGTAAAAATCTCTTGTCAAATGGATAAAGGCCAGGGCGAACGAATGTTTAGCATTTACTTGGTTGTGGAGAATCTGTCTGATGTCAAAGCGGCATCGCTTAAAATGGATCTCGAACAACACTTGGACGCCTGTATTATAGTACTAAATCCTCTTCTTAGCCATATTATGAGGGTTCTTAAAGGGAGCTTCCATTGTGCAAGGGTTGACTGCAATGTGGTTGCCAAGTTTAAATTTCTGGTATAATTTAGAATTTCTTCATGATTGCGATTGAGTAGGATCTAATACTTATCATCAAAACTCGTAAGAGGGAGGTGCATGCAGCGCCTCCTTTTATTGTTTTGCATTAATTAAAACTCTTCAATACGGATAAAATAATAAAAATCATATGTAAAGGGGAAGAAAAATTGAACAAAGATTATAGTAAGGATGATTTTGAAGGTAGACAAGCCGAGTGTGAATGGATGGTACAAACACAACTCGTAGGCCGCGACATTACGGATGAGGCGGTTATCAATAGTATGCTTTCAGTTCCACGTCACAGGTATGTAAGTGAAAACAATCAAGCGTTTGCCTATTATGACACTGCCCTAGACATAGAAATGGGGCAAACCATTAGTCAGCCGTATATCGTAGCCCTGATGGCTCAGGCTTTAGAGCTAAAAACGAGTGATAAAGTCTTGGAAATCGGTACGGGTTCTGGTTATTCGGCAGCGATACTATCTAGAATAGCTCAGAGCATCTATACAATTGAACGTCATGAAATGCTAGCCCGGCTCGCCAAGGAACGATTTAGCAAGCAGAGTTATAAGAATATTGAGGTGCGCGTAGGAGACGGAACGTTGGGATGGTCAGAAAAAGCACCCTATGATGCAATACTGGTAACGGCCGGAGGTCCGGTGATACCGGATTCTTTAATAGATCAATTAGCCCTGGGCGGTCGCTTGGTTATTCCCGTTGGAGATACAGGGAATCAACATCTACTGCGTGTTAAGAAAACATGGACCCGTGAATTGTTAGAAGAAAATTTAGGTTTAGTGCGTTTTGTTCCACTAATTGGTACAAAAGGTTGGACAGAGGCAGAAAAACCTATCGATAAAAACCCTTAAACTGGTCTTTTTTTGTTATAATGAGGACAGCTTAGAAAGTTTTATAACTTAAGGAGTTGTTCTATTATGATGGAAAAGGCCTTGGAGGTACTGCAAAGGTATTTCGGGTATACTCAATTCCGAGATGGCCAGCAAAAAGTCATCGAAAGTTTACTCCGGGGTAGGGATACATTGGCCATTATGCCGACAGGGGCAGGGAAATCCTTGGCTTACCAAATTCCCACATTGTTATTTAAGGGAACGACTCTTGTCATTTCCCCGTTAATCTCCTTAATGAAAGATCAGGTGGACGCTCTGCAACAATATGGGGTACCCGCCACCTTTATTAATAGTTCATTGTCTCTTCAGGAAGTTCGATCGCGGATTAAACGGGCTGCAGACGGAGAATATAAGTTATTGTATGTTGCGCCTGAACGCTTAGAGTCGGAGAGTTTTCGTGTTCTCTTGGAATCTCTACAGGTCTCCTTCTTGGCAATTGATGAGGCCCATTGCGTCTCGCAGTGGGGCCATGATTTTAGACCGAGTTATCTTCAGCTTGGACCTTTTATTAAATCATTTTCGAATAAACCGCTGATCGGGGCTTTCACAGCGACGGCAACTGAGGAGGTCCAAGCAGATATTGTCCGTCTCTTAGAGTTAAGGCAACCAGGCATCTTTGTCACTGGTTTTGACCGCCCAAACCTGACGTTTTTAACGTTTCGTGGAGAAAACAAGAGGGTTTTCGTTTTGGATTACGTGCAAACACATGCCGATCAATCAGGCATTATTTATGCTGGGACACGTAAAGAAGTGGACAGTCTTCAAGAGTTTCTTGCTAAAAGTGGTGTTAAGGTTGGAAAATACCACGCGGGTATGAATGATGAAGATCGTCAAAAAAGCCAAGAGGATTTTCTCTTCGATGAAAGAACGGTTATGGTGGCTACCAATGCCTTCGGGATGGGAATTGATAAATCGAATGTCCGGTACGTAATCCATTACAATATGCCTAAAAATATGGAAGCCTACTATCAGGAGGCGGGACGTGCTGGCAGAGATGGAGACCCAGGAGAGTGTTTATTGCTGTTTTCCCCTCAGGATGTTGTGTTACAACGATATTTAATTGAACAGAGTATTTTTCAACCCGAGCGTAAAATGAATGAGTTTAAGAAGCTTCAGGGGATGGTCGAATACTGTCACACTCCTCGTTGCTTACGCAAGACGATTTTAGAATACTTTAATGAAGAAAACGTTCAAGAAGAATGCGGTAACTGTAGTAGTTGTAATGACGATCGTGAAATGAACGATATCACGGTGGATGCCCAAAAGATATTTTCCTGCATTTATCGGATGCGAGAACGTTTCGGAATTGGATTGGTGGCGGAGGTATTAAAGGGATCGCGCAAGGCCAAGATTCT
>DOPS01000368.1:0-9532 GCA_003512645.1 Desulfosporosinus sp. | reverse complement strand
GTCAGTTAAAGTGAGCGCCCACATTATCCAAGTAAATCACCTCCTTTCGTGTCATCTCTTCATTACTCACCTCCTTTCGCACCTAAAC
Organism: Desulfosporosinus sp.; assembly: GCA_003512645.1. Lineage (GTDB taxonomy): Bacteria > Bacillota > Desulfitobacteriia > Desulfitobacteriales > Desulfitobacteriaceae > Desulfosporosinus. The sequence continues at coordinate 9,444 of DOPS01000368.1, read as the reverse complement.
CCAAGAATAACAATTATAATATTTCAATAGAAATGAACGTTTCTTTACCCTTCGTGGAAGTATTCAATATTTCAACTCATTAAAATAAATTTCGAGCTTGAAAGAGTTATATTCTGCAAAATATCTCACTATTTTTAGCTGTTGGGTTATGTTAGGTAAAAAAAATAGACCTAACGCCTTTTGAGGTTTAGGTCTATATATCTGTTTTATAGAGTTTGCGTCTTGAGTAAGCACCTATATTGGTTTATTAGGACTTACAAATACTTCGTAATTATCTTTCCGAGTTCATCGGGACGAAATGGTTTAGATATAAAATCAATTGCACCGAGGTTTAATGCTTCATCGACAATATTACTTGAGCAACAAGCACTACACATAATAACCTTTGCCGTCGGGTCAAAAGAGATGATTTCTTTAAGGGTAGACAACCCATCCAGTTCTGCCATAGTGATATCCAGAATCGTGAGTACAGGTATATTTGCTTTATAAAGCTCAATCGCTTCAAAACCGTTCTTAGCTTCCAAGATGTCAATGTGACCTAAGCGAACTAAAACCTGACGAATCATCATTCGTACAAAACTCGCATCATCTACGACCAGAACTTTACAAATCATTTTAATAGGTTCCCCTCGATTTTTTTTTAAAAACGAGCCGACACCTCAAAACATTCATTATCTATATCTTTCAAGATTTGCAATATAAATCGAGGATAACCTCATGTTTCTAAGAGCTAAAGCATCGGAATATTTGTTTATTTTTTGCCCCATTGAAAAATCTAATCCAGCAGAGCGACAATTTGCGAATATTCACCTATGAAACCTCCTTTGGTTGTCTTAATTGACAGTATAATGTTAATATTGCCATCCCTTATTTAAAAAATTCAAAGCCTATCTAGCCTTGCAATTACGTTATCGTCTTAGTTAATAACATGGTATACGCAAAAAAAGTCGCATAATTATAACCTAATGTCACTTATAGTCTGTAGACCTAAAGGCTACAAGTATTCTATCATTCGTATTAATGTAATGTCAATCAGATGGTAGTGATATAGTGTCTAGTAATATTAGAATTCCTTTTGGCAACCGTGTTCGAAAATTGAGACAAGCCCAAGGTATTTCGCAAGAAGAACTTGCATTCAGTAGTGACTTACATAGAACGTACATCTCGGACATTGAGCGTGGAGCCAGAAACGTCTCGTTAGACAACATCAACAAAATCGCAATCGCCTTAGATGTTGCTCCAAAGGACTTATTTGATTTTTGAATTTCCGCATCCCACGGAAGCAGTAAAAAATACTTATAAAGTCTCGTTTTTGGTGTCACTAATTTATGTTCACGATTCTTGCAGAAGCATCCAGAAATACTACAATTAAAAAGTATAAACTAATGCATCAAAAAAGAGAGGCGAATTGTTCGCCTCTCTTGTCTTTTAGGTTTATATAATCAATGCCCCTTTCCCTAACAAAACGTAGCATCTCAACCATCAAATGTTCTTCAGTAACCTAATTCAATCAAAGACCTCCCGAGCATTTTACTCTGAGAGGTCTTTTTTTCTCTAGGATTTTACCAAAATAAGTCTATATATGTAGTAAACCGTTATATTAAAATCACTCCAACTTTTCCAAAGCCTTGTAGTAGCAATAACATACAACCCAGTGCACTAAGTATGAGATAAATGTCCAACCGATATGCCAACCGTTTCCGTAGACGACCTTACCGAAGAGAACACCTAACCATTCCAAGAAAGTGGCAATAATGGTTAGCACGAGTATAACTAATCCACACCCTTGGGACAAACATTCCAAGGCAAAACACCGAAGACGAACCCTTAAAGATGTTATTCTGCAATAAGGGGAAACCTTATTAGAATAGGCTGGGCAAAAAAACTACCGCCGTTTTTTCGTTAGGTCAATAATTTCGCTTATTGGGTCGATAATGCTACGCTTGGATAAAGAGAAGCGCCGAGGTCTTTTTCCGACGCTTTTGGTTTCTTATTATGCTACGAAGGCAACGTTGCAATCGCCACAATTGATATTTAATTCTTTGATCGCCCTTACGATTGCGCCGCACGTTGGGCAAGTGTACTTAATGGAATTGGACTTTCGAACCTTGGCGCCCGTCTTCGGGTTGACGTCTTCGTCGCCTTTTTCGCCTACCGTACCTTTCGCCGCTTGGGTTGCGAAGTCCATCCGGGCAACGTTGAAAACTGTCTCGTCCAAGCCCCAACCTTCATTCTGTAAATTACGCTATTTTGCTCTTTAGAATTTTTTGCCGATATGAAAGCCGCCATCAGTAGTTGAGGAACCAAGCACACAATAAAAATGATTGCTAAGACTTTAGGGACATTCTCAAACCCACCGTAGTTACCATTCACTCCGTGGTTGTACATATAACAATTAATTTGGGTGCCTACCACTAATAGAAAAAGTCCAACAAAGCTCGTTACAGTCGACACCAGACCAATTTTAACACTTCTACTGATTCGATATAAGACAAGGAAGCTAATGACATTGACAATAACCAAGAGCAGAACAAACCTAATACGAGGGGATACTTCGGATAAGTAAATAGCTGTCAGGATAAACCCTTGACACCAAATTATGGCTTTACTTATATTCCTTGGAGCAAAAATAGCTGCAAGTGAAGATATGATCACAAACACTCCGACTAGGTAAATTAGTTCTCCTAACATTGGGATATATATCCCAAGCACTATTTGGTTTCCCACCCCAATAATTCGTAATAGATTGTAACCCATATCCGCTGTCCCTAAAATACCTAGAACTAAAAGTATTCCTATACCCAGGCCAATAAGCCTAGGTCTATGAGCACGGTCAAGCTGCACGTGATAAAAACAGAAGCAATACAGTATTCCCCTTTTTGATGAACTATAAAGAAAAAATGGAACTAAGAGGATATATACCAATGAAAAATGAAACTTTCATGTGCCATTTGGTCCGACGTTGCTGTAGGCTAGTTTCCTTTTATTCTTCTTTGGTTTTCTCACATGCACACCCTTCTCTGCCACTTGTGCTAAATCTCTGTTTCCTTCCTTTGCCTGGAAACTCCCTATGGACGTCTTACAAACGAAAACTTATTATCACGAAATCAACCATAGGTTGGGGTTTGTGAGATATCTTAAATCAGTAAAATAAAAATAACTGGGCAATTTGAATTGGGTCAGCCCAGTTATTTTTTTCAAGATTTTATCATTCGTGATCGGATGATCATCGGACTCGCTTTTCAGTTCCCATTCGTGGACTTCCAACCAAAATACTTCATAAAAGCCGCCTTTGCCACATAACCTGCTGTACTTCCACCACTCTCCCCAAACTCGACAACCCCAGCGAAGGCAATCTGAGGATTATCATAAGGGGCAAACGCCACAAACACCCCATTGTAGGACCTCTCTAAAGCCGTGTTAACGTTTCCGATCTGGGCTGTTCCAGTTTTAGCTCCCCCGGTAAATTCCGGCAGATCTGCGAAGATCCCTGAAGCCGTTCCAGCATCATCTCCTTCACCAGTAACTACGGCGCGCATCCCTTGTTTGACCGCATCTAAATTAGCTGGAGAAATTGTTACGGTGTTGATAACCTTAGGTTGGTACTGCTGAGCTACCTCCCCTGTGATCGGATTCAACAGTTTATCGACCACATACGGAGTATAGCGCTTTCCACCGTTTACCAAGGTCGCCGTGTAATTGGCCAATTGTAAAGGGGTATAGCTGTTATATCCTTGCCCAATGGAATTGTTGAAACTGTCGTAGAGCTTCCAGTCTACATTTTCATAAACCTTTTGCTTATATTCATCTTCGACTGCATTTTTCTCAGCGTCTTTCTTCGCTTGCAGCTTCTGGCGGCTTAACGCATCCGGGGCCTGCTCCAGTTTGACTGAGTAATCGGCCTCAATGCTTGCCAACTTTTTATCGCGTGCCTTAATATAAGTTGGACCAAAGTACGCTTTCTTCCATTCCGCTGAAGGTGCGATTCCTAATGCTTCTCCTGGCAAATCTATACCACTTTCTACACCTAGCCCAAATTCATTGGCGATTTGGCGTACAAATTCCGGATTGGAATCAAACACTCGGCGACCGATAACTTGAAAATATATATTAGAAGATTTGGCCAGCGCTCGATACAGATTGACAAGGCCAAAGTCGTTCCCTCCCCATTCGGCCGTACCTTGTTGCTGAGCAGCGAGATTTCCCAATGAGGCCTTTTTATCATCAATGAGTTCAGTCGGCGTTGTCAAGTTGAGTTTCAAGGCCGCCATCGCTGTCACCATCTTGAAGGTTGATCCCGGTGCATACACCCCAGACAACGCTCTATTCAGGGAAGCCGCTGGCGCGATTTCATTTGTAAAATACTTCTCAAACATTGCCTCGGAAATAATGCCGGTCAAATCGTTAGGATCCATCCCAGGCCTAGAAGCCATAGCAAGAATCTTGCCTGAATTTACATCCATCACCACGGCAGCCCCAGATTTTGCATTGGGATTAGTGTTCTTTTGAACATCTGCAATCACTTGATCGAGGCTTTCTTCCACAACCTTTTGCAGATCCGCATCAATCGTCAATTGGACCGTCATTCCCGGTTCCGGTGGTTCGATTAATTGTTTAGAAACTGGGCGGGCTCGATTATCGACTTCAACTTGTTGAATGCCCTCTTTACCCCGCAACCAGAAGTCATAGGATTTCTCTACCCCCATCTTCCCAATCATATCCCCCTGAGCGTAGACAAATCCCGCCTTTTGGGCATCTGCATTTTGATTGAACTGTTCAATCTCCTTCTCCCCTATTTCACGAACATATCCCATGAGCTGACCAGCTAGAGTTGTTTGGGGGTAAGAGCGAAGCGGAACCGCATCCACACTCACGCCCGGGAGCTCATTCTGATGCTCAGCAATAATGGCTTGGAGCTCTTGAGGAACCTTAGCTAGAATCATAACGTTACGATAACGTTCCCACTGATGGTTCTGAGTAATAACCAATATATCTTCAGTAATTGATTCAATTGATAGATCGGGATAAGTCCAGTACGGTTTAATGTACCCTGCTAATCTCTTAATAACATCTTTCCAATTGCTTCCTTCGGATCGTTGCAAACCCATTAAATCTAGATTAAGAACAAACTCTGGAACACTTGTTACAAGAATCTTTCCATTTTTGTCCACAATATCTCCTCGTGTAGGGGGCACTTTGACAAGCTTCATGTAATTTCCTTCGGCCTTAGCGGCATAATATGAACCTTCGGAAATTTGCAAGCCCCAGATATTTACGGTTAAAATTATAAATATGAGGACTATTACACTGTTTAAGCCCCAAAGCCTATAGACATAAGGTTTCCGTTCTCTTTTATTGATCTCTAACCAACCTCCTTACGATGAAAGGTGCGAACTCTGTATCAAACCAATTTGCATATTCAAGTATGCGAGAAATGAAACATTTAAGTCCATTTCTCAATGTGTTTCTCAGAATCACCTGTTTTAGACTTCCCCTTTACTTTACGGCATGCCCTTTCATATCCTTTTACAACTAATTCTGAAGAATCATTTTCTGAGATTATCTTTGCTGGTATTCCTCCAACCGTAACATTACTCGGAACGTCTTTATTCACTACGGTATTGGCCCCTATGACTACGTTATCACCAACCGTTATCCCCCCGAATAATTTTGCACCGGGGATATACACATTATCCCCTATGATTGGGCACTTCCCCTTATAGAGCCCTATGTTGACCGCTGAATGAATTCTACAGTTTTTACCAACCCGCACATCGGGATGTACTACAATACTTCCCCAATGAGCAATACTAAGTCCAGGACCAAAGACGTGCCGAGGAATTGTAAAGCCTAGATTTATAGACAGTTTCATAAGTTTAAATTTCAAAACACTTAAATAAATTTTCCCTAAAATGTCCTTTCTGCATTGCTCATAATATTCCGCTTTCCTTAACATAAGCTGAAAATGTATGAGTGGTCGAGTAAACCTAAACCACCATCTGTACCGTATTTGATAATGAGCAGCTAAGTCGGCTGTAACATAGAGCTTATAATCTTGCTTGGATTGAATGATCTTAAACTACCCCCTAAGTCATATCTATTGAAATAACAACCGCTGACTTCTCAAATTAATACTTAGTAAGAGTCCTATTGAGATCATATTCGCCCACATGGCACTTCCGCCATAACTAATGAATGGCAAGGGTATGCCAGTAACCGGCATAATACCCGAATTCATGCCAACGTTGACAAGAATGTGAAATGAAATCATCGTTATTATTCCCGCTGCTATTAACACACCATACAAATCTCTCGCTTGCATGGCAATATTAATACCACGTATGAGGAAAATCAAAAAGAAAAATAGTAATATAATTACACCAATAAATCCAAATTCTTCACTAAAGACTGCAAAGATAAAGTCAGTATGATGTTCTGGTAGGAAACTTAGTTGTCCCTGTGTTCCTTGACGATACCCTTTACCCCATAACCCGCCGGAGCCAAGTGCCCACATCGATTGAAGAATATTATACCCATCTCCCGCACTGTCTGAAGCTGGGTTCATAAAAACAGTCAGTCTTTTCAACTGATAATCCTTCAAGGGTAGAGGCAATCCCTCGGCAAATTTGAGCCAACCGGGAAGGCTTGTAGAAAAATGCAGCCATAGTGCGATACCGACAGCTGTTACTCCTGTAAGTAATAACCCACAGAACTTACGAATATTCGCACCTGCAATAAGCATCATCCCTATAAATATTGCCGCGAACACTAGGCTTGTCCCTAAATCAGGTTGTTTGAAAATAAGGAGCATCGGGACTAATACATATAAAAAAGGCGCGATAAAATCTCTGAAACGATTCAGTTTACCCTGACGTTTTACTAAAAAATCTGCAAACGAAAGGATCATAAAAATTTTTGCAAATTCTGAGGGTTGGATTGAAAAACTTGAAGTGATGGGTATCCAGCGAGTGGCACCTTTTGCTTCACTTCCGAAAACAAAGACAGCTAAAAGCAATAGGATATTAAACCCATATATATACCCGCTGAATTTCTGTAACTCTTGGTAATCAATTCGAGTAACCATAATAGCTAAGAATATTCCGCTTAAAATCCACATTGCTTGAAGTTCGACATAATAATTGGGTTGCCCATTTACAAGATTATAAGACGCAGTGCTTAAGACAAAGAGGCTCGTGGCTAATAATAAGAGTACTGCCCCTACAAACGATAAGTCCAGATTTTTTAAATTTTGCTTATCAAACATTCCGACTCTCCTTTAATTTTGAAATCCAAACAACATCAAAACATAACTCACTCCTCTTATTACGTGAACATTTCATAGAAATTGTCACAATAAAGTAACAAGAGCGCGCTTATATTCTGAGGAAGAGTCTAAAATAAACAAGACTCCATTCTGGAGTCTATTGTGGCAAGGAAGTTTCTAGCAATCCTTTAGCCCAAATACCGGATTGCCAATTGTTCGAACTGCACCCTCTTATTTCCCAGTCGATTTAGTTTAGCGTTGTTTTATTACGTAGAAGTAACAGGTTTTTAACATTTCTGTTATAAACAAAAAAAAGACTGGGCATCGTCTTCTTTTTGCTTATAACTGGTTCAGTTAGGCTTAAATTTATGCTTGTTCAGCAGCTGGCAAGTAGATGGTGAAAACTGCTCCCTGATCGGGTTCACTTTCAACCAATACTTTTCCGTCATGCATTTCCATAATTTTTTTAACGATAGAAAGTCCCAAGCCCGTGCCGGTTCCACGCCTCAATCTAGATTTATCGACCTTGTAAAACCTTTCCCAAATATTTTCGAGCTCTTCTCGAGGAATACCTGATCCGTCATTTTTTACGGCTATAAAAGCATGCATATTCTTCATGCCCAACGTTACACTTACTTCACCACCCACTTCTGAATGGTTAATAGCATTGTCCAATAAATTCGTAAGAACCTGTTTAAGACGATCAATATTTCCCCGTACAATAATTGTTTGCTCTGGCGCATTAAGCGTTAGATTAATTTCCTTAGAATTGGCCATATATCTTAAGCGCTCAACGGTGATTTGAACAAGTTTATTCATGATTACATATTCCATTTCATCAAAGGTTTTAGTGGCTTCCATTCCTTTTAAGTCCAGTAACTCATCGACTAGGCGTCGGAGACGCTGGGATTCGTCAATAATGTTATTCAGATAGAGTTGCTCCTGTTCCTTTGACTTAACTAGCCCATCCAACACTGCCTCCGAAAAGCCCTGGATAACCGTTAAGGGCGTGCGCAACTCATGTGACACATCGGATAGAAGCTCCTGCCTTAGACGATCAATTCGTTCTATAGCCTCAATTTTTTCGCTAAGCTGACTTGACATGCGATTAAACGAGCGCGCAAGCCGCCCTACTTCATCATCGGAGGTAACCTCAATTTGCCGACCAAACTCACCTTCTGCAATATGGCGGGCTGTTTCTTCCATTTTTTCGAGGGGCCTAATCATCTTTCGGGACACAAGCATACTTAACACAGTCGCTAAAAAGATCCCGATCAATGTTCCCATCAGTGCAATTCCCCAAATATTGTTAACATGATGCTTCATGCTTTCTATAGAACTGAAAATAACCACCAGTCCAATAATCTGCTGATCTTTTTTTAAAGGAACAGCTACTAGAAACATCTCTTCACTGATCCCCCTGAGCTTACCGGAGAAAACGACATTTTCACCCCTAAGAACTCTCTCCTTAAAACCAGGCTCTAATAGCAAACTGCTCGACGACTGATCATTAGCCGGTTGACCATACAAGATGTTTCCATCTGGGTCCAGGATGGCAGTTTTAGCACTTAATACATTAGCTAAGATCTCTAACCTTTTGTCGATAGCGATGCTCTCTGTATCTTCATACTTATTGAAAATTAAGACGACCTCTTGCGCCTCATTTATGAAAAGCTGTGCGTGCTGATCATAGATGGCCGATTTAATCTGCTGTGCTTGAATCACTACTGAAAACAGAAAAACCCCTAGGACTATAAGCACAATTGCCAACCAAAGCTTGCTTACTAAGCTATTTCTTATCGACCACTTAATTCGAATTTGTAACCCACCCCTCTAACCGTTTGAATAAAGTCATAATAACCCAGTTGATTTTCGAGCTTAGCTCTTAAGCGATTGATGTGGGTGTCGACGGTGCGGGAATCACCGCAGTAATCATATTCCCAGACCATATTAAGTAACTGATCTCGACTATAGATTTGCCCAGGTCGCTTTGCCAAGCAATGCAACAGGTCAAATTCTTTAGCGGTTAAGTTTATCTTTAATCCACAAAGCTCGACTTCCCGAGTAATTTGATTGATCTTTAGACTAGGGTAGGAAAGGATATGTTCTTTACTTTGTTCCCCTTCCAACCTTCTGAGCACTGCCTTAACTCGAGCGCTAAGTTCACGCGCACTAAACGG
>DOPS01000366.1:0-10034 GCA_003512645.1 Desulfosporosinus sp. | reverse complement strand
TGAAGAAACAGCAGACCACAAAACGACGTGTTTGTCGGCCTCAAGCCGCTCTGGAGTACCGATCCCGATGTGAAAATTTACAGCGTGACCTAACCTCTAATTTCAAGCCCTCAAAAAGTTGTGTCCGATAAAAACCACTTATGAAAATGAGGCTGTCTCGCAACAGCCCCTTTATTTAGCCTATCAGTTAATTGGACATGCCTATTTTTCCATGGGCATATTTGGATCTGCTGCCCACTCATAAATGGATGCCTCGTAGTTTCTAACTTTATCAAAGCCAACGGCTCTGAGGACCGTGCTAAGGTAGCCCGATCTCATACCCATAGTTCAGTAAACTACAAAATCGTCTTCAGGTGTGCAACAGCCACAAAATTACATGTAACTTATGGACAAACGGTTATTCCCCGTCCCCAAAGACAATCTCCACAAGTCAACGATATCTTTCATACCTAGTGAATCTCCTCTCGATTCTCAACTTATTGATACATTTATAGCCTTATTCCACCTAATAAACACGATTTTTATACGACATCTATACTTGCAGTCCATGTTAATACTAATTTTTATTACTCGTTTCCCAATTCTTGCTTAACCAAAAGAAGGTGCTGTTTAGGAACTTATCCTTTATCCCGAGGCCAAACTGCGATTGAGGAGATGGAAAAAACTACCCGACAAGGATCCCCGGGTTGAAACGGACGATGATCGGATTTTCCGTCATTGAACGGGACATAAGCCTGAAGATCATAGTCACGTTGCCTATGTGCTAACGTAGAATTATCTGAGAGAGAAGCCCGATCTCCGGCTAACTGAATAAACACAAATTGCCCGTCAGGCGTAGGAATCGTTTGAACAATTCGCCCAGAAAAACTATTTTCCGGGTCCCTGCCTCGTGTACCAGGGTCCTGCTCGACAATAAGCTGAGCAGTTCGAATTCCCAAGGAAAGTTTGTCTTGCTTTAGAGTATTGGGAATGGTGAGATGCACGTTTAATTCTTCTACCCAGAGTCGGGCCGTTTCCCCGTACCGTTCGATGACCGTTCCATCAAAAATGTTTTCTGTCCCCGTAAGGCGGGCGACGGTGCGGTTAGCCGGCTGGCGAATGATCTCGTCCTTCGTGCCTAACTGAATAATCTTGCCATTGTCCATAACAGCTATATTAGAACACAGCCGGAACGCTTCTTCCAGGCTGTGCGTGACTAGAATCAGGGTACCGGAGAAGGCATTTCTCACATCGATGACTTCTTTTTCCATCTTCTTTTTTACTTGGCTATCTAAAGCGGAAAAAGGTTCATCTAAGAGGAGCAACTCTGGGTCTGTGACGAGTGTCCTGGCCAAAGCTACCCGCTGTTGCTGCCCACCAGAAATGTACTGAGGATAGCGTTTCTCCAACCCTTTAAGCCTTAACCTTTCTAGGATCGAATCAACTTTTTCCTGTCTTTCTCGCTTGTGTCGATGATTAAGACCAAAAGCGATGTTTTGCTCCACTGTAAGATGAGGGAAAAGAGCATAATTTTGAAATAGAAACCCGACATGACGTTTATAAGCCGGAACAAAGATGCGCTCACTGGAATCATAGAAGACAGTGTTCCCAACTTTAACATACCCCTCATCCGGTTGTTCTAAGCCAGCAATCATGCGTAAAGTCATACTTTTTCCGCATCCCGAAGAACCCACTAAAGCTAAGGAGGATCCTTCAGACAGTTTAATATCAACTTGAAGTGAGAAGAGTTCCAAGGCTTTGGAAATCCGGACTTCGATCATCGATTTCCTCTCCTTCCAACCTGTCGATTGAGTAGATTGATCAAGATCAAAACCATAAGTGCGGTACCTGCCATAATTAAGGCTAAAAGATTAGCGGTCGACTGATCTCCGGCTAACATAGCATTGTAAATGGCAATAGGCATAGTCAGCGTTTCACCCGGAATGCCACCCGAGACCATGAGCGTCGTGCCAAAATCCCCCAAAGCCCGAGCAAACATGAGCACAAGTCCAGCAACGATCCCTTTCCAAGCGTTGGGAATGACAACACTGAAAAAAATGTTGAGTTCAGTCCTGCCGAGAACACGGGCGGCATCTAAAAGATTGGACGGGATTCCCTCGATGGCGGAACGGGCCGTTTTAATGAAAAAAGGGATTGAAACAACGGTAGCAGCGATAATCGCTCCTCGGGTTGTAAACACAAGAGGGGTTCCGAGTCTTTCAGCTAGTTGTCCGATCCAACTATTCCGGCCTAGAATGACCAGTAAGTAGTATCCGAGAACGGTTGGCGGCAAGACCATGGGTATACTAATCAGCGAATCGAGAACCTCCCGCCCTTTCCATTGGGTATTCCCTAAGTACCAGGCGATCGGCAACCCGATCAGCAGCCCAATGAAAGTGGCAGTTAAAGCCAAACGCAAGGAGAGATAAAGAGGCGTTAAATCTGATATGCTCATAGTTACAACCACTTTCCAAGACTTCTTATAGCTATAGTTTTACGATACCTTTGTACACTGGGGCCTTCAAAAACTCTAAATTTTAGATTATCTTATTTTTTTACAAATTCATCTGGAAGTAGGAATCCATAGTTTTTCATGACTACACGACCCTTTTCTCCGTTGACATAGGCCATAAATTTACGGGCATTTTCTTCCTGCTTCGTCGTTTTCAAGATAGCCATTGCTTGATTAAGAGGAGCGTGCCAGGAACCGTCAATCAGAGTAAAATCCACTTCATCTGGTTTATAGATGGAAAGAGCAATAATCGCAGCATCCACATTTCCTGACTTGAGGATAGCTAGAGTGTCTTGTATATTCTGTCCATAAACCATTTTTTGTTCTACATTGACCCACAGGTTGCGGTATTCTAGAGCTTGTTTAGCGGCTTTGCCGTAAGGGGCGTGCGACGGTTCGGCAATGGCAATTTTCTTGACCATAGGATTGTCTGCTAAGTCTTGTAAATCCGTGATACTTAAATTGCTTCCTTTCAGAGTGGCGATACCGATTCTTCCTTGGGCATAGAGCTGTTGAGTGTCCGCTAAAATTAAGCCTTTTTTGTTAAGTGCCTCAATATAAGCAACATCGGCCGCTGCAAAAATATCATAGGGGGCTCCGTTTTCGATCTGCAGGGCAGTCGTTCCCGTGGAACCAAAGGTTATCTCGGTAGGGATATTTGTCTCCTGCTCGAATTGAGTAGCGATTTCCTTAAATGCCAAGGTTAGATCAGCAGCGGCCGCAATCCGAAGTTTTGAGGTAGTTGATGGTGTATTTTGGCCAGGCGCTGCGCACGCAGTTACACCGAAAAGAATGATTAATGATAGCATAACTAACCATAAAGTACGATTAATACTCTTGACCATAAAACGAACCTACTTTCTTTATTAGTATTTGGTCCTGACTCAATTAACTCGTCAATATATAATGCGCTACTCTAGAAGCGACTATCACGGTTCCTTTCATCTATTCCTTTTCAGAAGAATTCTGCGAATTAAAACGGCTCCACAGGAAAGTGGAGCCGTCATGTAATCGAAAGCAATTAAATGCGACCACCTCCTTTTCAAAGTGAAGGCATATCCATTTCTAGACATACCCTGAGGGCGTTAAAGCCCTGGCCGATGAACCATGGATTTTTCTCTTTAGATTAATCGGCTCGGAGAGTAGATTTTATTCAGTTGGGAGAGAAAATTTACCTTTCTAAGTAAGATTAACACATCTTATTATTTCTGTCACTAACCTATGTCTACTATAAATTCATTGGCACGGGAACAAGACTTTATACCTAATGTGTTTAACTGGTTTGTTGCATGACTTGACAGTGACATTTAATGGCTAATACAATTCACCTTAAGAGCAATTGTATTTTTTTCTAATAGGCAAAAAGGTACTAATATGATTCAAATAGGAGGAGTTTTTATGATTCAAGTGGCTATTCCTGGCCGAGGGGACCTTAACCTAGAAGTATTAATCCTCGATTACAACGGAACATTAGCTTTAGACGGGCAAATGTTTGAATCTGTTAAGGAAAGTCTCAACCGTTTATCTGCTTTTCTGGAAATTCACGTTATAACTTCAGATACCTTCGGTAGTGTAGAACAGCAATGTGAAGGATTACCTGTTCAGGTAAAAGTATTGGAGACTATAGATCATACCCAAGAAAAGGCAGCTTACTTATTGCAGTTCGATTCCCGGGAAGTTGTTGCCATAGGGAACGGTGCCAACGATCAAGTAATGCTTGAAAAGGCGAATTTAGGCATTGCTGTCATTGGATTGGAGGGAGCCTCCCTGCAGACTCTTAAGTCGGCGGATTTAGTGGTGAATAAAATCGAAGACGGCTTTGGTTTGCTCTTAAAAACTCAGCGTCTCAAGGCAACCCTAAGACGTTAAAGTACAACAGAGCCTTATTAAAAGATGATCTTTCATCTTTTACCTATTCACACTAGGCATAATAAGCATTAATAGGCCTATGGTTGTAAGCAGAGTTGGACAAGGAATAACTCCTACAGGTGAAACTGCCAGAAGCATAAAAGCATTTTTGTCCACAAATTCAGGGTACCACAATCCCAGGAAAATAAAAGCAAGGGCAATTACAATTATCCATTTACTTTCAGTTCTTTGAATATTTTCCTTCCTCCTAAATAGTTGCACTAGTGCGGCTAATGCTAATATGCCGAAGGTAACGGCATGAAAAGGATTCCCAAAAACAAGTGCATTGATTGTGACTGATAACAGCAGAATACTTACGGCTGTTTGAAATATCCATCGTCTTAAGTTCTCTTTGGTTACCACGAATAATGCAAACAGAGCCAGCCCCTCAATGAACCATTCTTCCTGGCACAGTTTTTTAGTCTCTTCTAGCTTTTGACTAAAGGTCTTTATAAAGTCTACATAGGATTTTTCTAGTTCCTTAAGATGAAAGACCTTATCTACAAAAGACACCATAGTTTCATGAATTGTCATCTCCCCATACATTTCAACTACTCCGGTGTTCAAATTAAAGCCAGTTAATATCTTTTGAATTTCACCAGTCTGATAGTAGGGGCTAATCCAGGTATTTGTACATAAGATACCAAATCCATTTTGCTGCAATTTCTCCAAAATACTTGCCCTAGGAATGTCTGGATCACCTGAATTGAAACGCGACGAGAAAAGCAACTATCTCGGAGAATTTCGTGAACGCATAATTCGAATCCTGAGTAAAAAGCAAGTTGCTCAAAGCTTCATCTACCCCGAGATTATCGAAGCGTTAAACCATAAGCAGAGTTCAAGAATGCTCATCAATGGGGAATTAAGGGATCAATTGACGGATAAATACATAGCACTGGCTAGGCAAATTGCAAAACCATACACCGTGATTAATGACCCCGGGCTAAAAGGCGAAACCGGGTTAGTCGTGGTAAGCGATCAAGCGGTCGACATTGACGACATAGAGGTAAAAACGAGGGAGTCTGAATAGACTCCCTCGTTTTCTTTAATACCTTGTATTTGAAATCTGAATTGCTCTATCTAAGCTAACTTAGTATAGTTAACACATTATCTCAATTAAATCCTTTTTTAGACATCAATATCTCTAGAACTTGGAGGAATCTTCTATGATCAGTCCACTCTCATCTGTTGCACGCCAGTTTGGCACTAATTGGTTCACTGTTGTCATGGGAATTGGCGTTGTTGCCGCTCTAACCTATACATCCCCTATTCCCATACCCGGACTACAGTCAATAGGTATAGCCTTTTTTCTCTTAGCCAATGTAATTTTTATCCTCGCTCTTGGCTTATGGTCCTGGCGCTGGATCTGCCACACGGACGAGGCTTTAAAGGATTTTTCCGACCCTAGTAAGCTTCTCTTCTATGGTGCTTTGGCAATGAGTATCAGTGTAATTGGCAATGATTATTTGGTGATTGGCATACATCTGCTCACGCCGGCAACTGCCATCTTAATCAGTAAAACCCTCTGGATTTGTGGAGTTATAGCCGCTCTATTTACAGTTGTTACCATACCCTATCTGCTCTTTGTCTCCCACCAAGTTTCACTTGAGGATACCCATGCCAGTTGGTTGATTCCAGTCGTCCCCCCTATCGTGGCCGCAGCTATCGGTGCCAAGCTCATTCCTTATTGGAGTACCTTTTCTTGGCAGTTTTTCTTTACTATTCTCATTTTAGCCATGTTTGGTATGACTTTTTTCTTATTTATTATGATCAGTAGCCTGTATTATTCCCGGCTTATCTATGGTGGTAAAATCGCTGGAGGCTTTGTGCCAAGTGTTTGGATTGTTATCGGTCCTATCGGAATGTCTATGACCCTTTTCAGCACTCTTCCGGTGGTCACTCAACCCTTCTTAGACACTTGGAACTCAGGATTTCATGCCCTCGGTATGATCTTCGCGGTTTCCATGTGGGGTGTTGGGCTCTGGTGGATCGTGATTGCCAGCCTCTACTCTCTGCTGCATCTAGCCAAAAAAGAGAGTAAAATCCCCTTTAGCCTTGGCTGGTGGAGCTATGTCTTCCCACTCGGAAGCTTTACCACAGGAACTTACGCCTTGAACGATCTTTTGGGGNNTTAGCCTTGTCTTGACCAAAACCTTGATTGGTGTCTTTAACGGCTCTTTGCTACTCTCTAAATCTCCAAAGCTTTACCCTATTCAACAAAAGCTAATACCTCAACGATTGGGTTACTTATTCATTCCTGACAAAACCCTTTGAGATACTATTTCACTTCTAAGTATCGCTTGATCCAAGGGGTGCCCCATCTTCTAGCTAGTCAAGAATTGAAAGGTTAAACTTCGCAGCGAGCTCGTTAAGTTCTTGAAGTAACCCTTCATTTATAGGAATTCCATCTTTTTTTCGTTCCTCAGCGATGGATTGCCGTCGTTCACCAGGAATTCGAATGGCATCGACTCCGTCCGCTCTTGGAACAGCTTTAATTTCCCCGATCATATCGCTCATTCTTTGGGTATAGTCCTCAAAGGGCATGAGTCGTGAGATATCCAGCGCGAAGAAGCTATGTCCTATATTTACTGGATCAAGAGAATCATCATAAATCCACCCTACGTTAGTTCCATAAGCCGAGCCACTGATGATCCCCGACATGACCTCGACCGCCAAAGCCAATGCATATCCTTTCGCTCCGCCAACTGGCAAAACCGCTCCTTGCAGTGCCGCATTGGCATCCGTCGTCGGATTTCCGTCCTTATCAATGGCCCAGCCCTTAGGTATAGAACAACCTTCCTTAGCCGCCAAAATGATGTTTCCACGGGCTACGGTTGAAGAAGACATATCAATAACAACTGGTTGATCTCCATTCGGGAATCCATAGGAAATCGGATTTGTTCCAAAATAGGGACTTTTACCTCCCCAGGGAGGAATTCCACAGGGCGAATTCGTATAGGCTTGCCCGATCATTCGCTCTTGAGCAGCCATTTTACAATAGGTTGAAGCTGCTCCAAAATGATTACTGTTCTTAACGGTAACGAAACCAAGACCATACTCTTTAGCAAGCTCAACCGCTAAGGCCATGGAACGATAGGCCACGAGTTGTCCTAGACCGTTATCACCATCGACACTAGCGATTGCATCATTCACATTTTTTCGAATTGACGGCTTGGGATTAATTCTTCCATTCAAAATGCGAGATAGATATATGGGTAAACGACTTACTCCATGGGTATCTACCCCATCTAGGCTAGTATCCACAAGAATCGAGGAAACGATCAGTGCCTCAGCCTCTGGGACCTCGACTGCCATCAAAAGGGCTTTACAAAAGTTTTCGAGCGTATGCGAAGAATAGCGTTGCTTCATTATTGCCCATCCCTTCCTATAGGTAATCATATTGTTACATATTTAATTATAAAGGAGTTTAAGAATTAAATAATTACTTAATTAAATCTTAAACCCCCGGAACTAAAATATTCAACATATGATCTAGACTTTTTACACTTCTATCATCAGATTTTGCCTAACTAAGCACCCGGCAAGCAACCGTCAGGATCTTTTAACGCAAACAGCGAGGTGTTTGTTACTGCTCTATTGTCCGAATCCAAACATTCTAGGAAGGTATAGAGCGATTTCTGGAAATCTCACAACAATTATTGTACAGATCATTAATGCTACCATATAGGGTATTGATGCTTTAGCAACTCGTTCCAGGCTCAACCCTGATATTCCCATTGCTACAAATAGGTTAACCCCCAGGGGTGGTGATAAAAGTGCTAATTCATTTGTCATTACGAATATTATCCCGAAATGAATTGGATTAATACCAAGTTCCATAAGTAACGGCAATACANNACAATACAACTGGAGTCACAATTACAATTGTAGCCAGAGTCTCCATAAACATCCCTAGGAAAAACAGGAACACGACAATCATCAATAAGACGGTAATAGGATCAGTGCTAATCGACATTACCCAACTTGCTAGGCGTTGCGGCACTTGAGTCATGGTCAAAAAGCGCCCAAACAGCATTGATACTCCCACGACGATTAACACTGTACCCGTCGCGGAGTTCGTCATTCTAAAACAATCAATGAGCCCTTTTAAGCTAATTTGTCGATTGATCAGCGTACCGACAATCAAAGAATATGCGACTGCAATAATAGAAGCTTCAACAGGAGTAAATATTCCGCTGTAAATTCCACCCAAAATAACGACTGGTGCCATTAAAGCCCAAAAACTATTCTTAATGATAGAAAGTACTTCCTTAGGCGTGTAAACTTTATCAGACCCTTTAAACCCTTTTTTTCTTGCTATGATATAAGCAGTAATCATTAGCGCAAAACTTACCAAAAATCCAGGCACAAGACCTGCTATAAACATTCCAGAAATAGACACGTTAGCGATAACACCATACACGATCATTGGATTACTAGGAGGGATTAGTATGCCTAACGTACCACCTGTACAACATACACCAGCTGCGTAGTCCTTGCTATACCCTTCTCGAACCATCGAAGGTATCATTAAGGTGCCCATAGCTGCAACAGTTCCAGGTCCAGAGCCTATCATCGCAGCAAAAAACATACACCCAATTATAGTTACAATGCCATAGCCTCCACGCATACGCCCTACAAAAATAGCTGCTACATCAACTATTTGCTTAGCCATGCCTCCTCGCTCCATGATTGAACCAGCTAAAATGAAGGCAGGGACAGCAACTAAGGGAAACATTTCTGAAACCTTATATAAATCTAATGGGATAATGGAAAGAGGAATACCTGACATCATTAAAGCAACTAAAGTCGCCGTACCCAAGGCGGCGAAAACAGGAACCCCCAATAACAACAGAGTAAATAAAATAACCCAAACCAGTATATCAAGTGACATTCTTTACATCCTCCCCTTCTTCGACAACGAGCGGCAGGTTATTTTTTAAGGCTAAATAATCTGCCTGAATCACCCGTATCACTTGTAGCAGAAAAGAGATAGGGATAATAAGAAATACCCACTTTAAATAGAACGCTAGCACAGGGGATATAAGAGGTTTATCAGCCATATTAATAACTAATTTAAATCCCTGATATGAAAATACTAAACACAAGCAAACCCAGATAAAGTCAGCAAATAAAAGAAAATACTTTTTAAATCTTTCGGGAAAAAGCTTAAACTGCGCAGTTACTCGAATATGGGTTCTCTGTTTAGCAGCTAAAGACGTACTCAAGTAAACCATATAAAGAAAGAAATATCGTGAAAGTTCTTCGGTCCATGCCATGGAATTATGAAAAACATACCTCATAATTACCTGGATGAACAATAAAATAACGACACCCGCAAGAGCTAGTCCACTTGTAATATCCTCAAAATTATTGATCAATGATTGTAGTTTAGACTTCATTTGCTAACCCCCATTTTTGTAAGAACGGTAGTCTGTCCGAAACCTCATTATTATTTCTTCATATTAAGTACAACCGGGAATAATTTGCATCACTCCCGGATTATACACTTTCTAAATCTGTTTCTTAAGCATCTTGACGACTAATCTCTCTATTTTTTAGGGGTCTCGCGACCTAGGAGCTTCATTGTTTTGTCAAGTAGTTCTGTTCCACCAATCTTGTCATAATAATCAGG
>DOPS01000075.1:20366-22553 GCA_003512645.1 Desulfosporosinus sp. | reverse complement strand
GCTTTAACTCGTAAAATTTCCATTCCTACCACAGTTGCACCGTATTCGGCTAGTACAAGATCGTGTTCATTAAATTCCACATCATATTTGGCGAGTACGAGGGTCCCAACTCGTTCTCCGCCTCCTAAAATTGGCACAATAGTCGTCAGTTTATTCGTGAAACCACAGGGTTCATTACTATTAAATACACAGCCATTGGCAACTTGCGTCGTATTCGTAATCGTCGAACTAATTTTCATAAGACCTTCGTTATAGCTTTCAGGAAAGCGCTCAGTATGAATTACAATATCTTCCATAACCCCACAGGCAAACCCTTCCATGAAACTGTACCCTAAAATTTTCCCCCGACGTCCAACAATATAACAGTTGGCAATCACGGCCTGCCCAAGAACTTTAGCCATTTCCTCAAAATCAACCGGATTCCCTGCAGCACGTTGTATTAACTTATTAATGGTCCTGGTTTTGTTTAATAAAGTTGTTTCCATAAGGTCTAAATCCTCCTTAAATTACTTCCCATGAAGTATGTTAACTTATTTTTATAGAATATAGCGCGCTAAATCTTGATTTCGAACCACATCACCCAAACGGTGCTCAACATATTCTCGATTAATCGTCACCGTATAATCGTCAGGCAGCTCAGATGCTTCGAAGGATAGTTCCTCGAGTACTTTTTCGACAATCGTATGAAGTCTGCGTGCCCCAATATTTTCTGTGGTCGAATTCACTTTGAAGGCAACTTCTGCCAATTCATCAATAGCATTCTCTGTAAAATCGACTACTATTCCTTCTGTCCCCAATAAAGCACTGTATTGTTTAATGAGCGATGATTGGGTTTCCGTAAGAATACGTTTGAAATCTGCCACACTTAAGGATTCGAGTTCAACACGGATCGGAAATCTCCCTTGCAGTTCAGGAATGAGGTCAGAGGGTTTGCTGACATGAAAAGCGCCTGCTGCAATGAAAAGGATATGATCAGTTTTGACCGGACCATACTTGGTTACCACAGTGGACCCTTCCACAATTGGGAGGATATCACGTTGAACCCCACCTCTTGAAACGTCCGCACCACCCGCGCCTTCGCGCCCAGCAATTTTATCGATTTCGTCCAAGAACACAATTCCCTCTTGCTCTGTTCTGCGAATCGCATCCTGTACTGCTTCGTCATGATCAATCAAGTTTTGAGCTTCTTCCTGAATCAGAATCTTTCGGGCATCTCGGACGGTCACTTTTCTCTTTTTGTGCCGCTTCGGGAGCATTCCGGACATCATCTCTTGAATATTCAAGCCCATTTCCATCATGTTATTATTGCCCAGCATATCGGAAAGTGGCATACTCTCTTCAACTGAAATATCAATAACCTTTTTCTCTAAATCTCCTCGTTGCAAACGATCTCTAACTAGCTTGCGTTCTTTTTCAATTTCAGGCGTGACTTCCGGTTCTTTTTCCTCATTTGATGACTGGCCGAATAACATCTGGAAGGGATTACTTGATGTACTCTCTGAGCGTTTTTCTGGAACTAACAGTTCAAGCAAACGTTTCTCGGCATTGACTGCCGCCTGAGTCTGGACTTGTTCTGTTCGCTCCGCCTTCACCATACGCAAGGAGATTTCGACTAAGTCTCGAATTATGGCTTCCACATCCCGACCAACATAACCTACTTCCGTAAACTTCGTGGCTTCAATCTTAATGAAGGGGGCGCGCACAAGCTTCGCCAAGCGGCGGGCAATCTCAGTCTTGCCAACGCCAGTGGGACCAATCATTAAAATGTTCTTGGGGATTACTTCTTCTTGCAATTCTTCCGGAAGACAAGAGCGTCGATAACGATTCCTTAAAGCAACCGCAACAGCTCGTTTCGCCGCATTTTGGCCGATAATGTGTTGGTCTAATTCACGAACGATTTCACGGGGAGTCAATCGGTCCATAGTCTCACCTCCTATAACTCTTCCACAGTAATTTCCTCATTAGTATAGACACAAATTGAAGCGGCTATAAGCATTGCTTCTCGAACAATTTCCGAAGTCGACAAATCAGAATGCCTTGCTAAAGCGCGAGCAGCCGCTAAAGCATAGTTCCCTCCAGATCCGATGGCGGCGATTCCATCATCTGGTTCAATCACTTCACCCGAGCCAGATACAATTAAAAGATTTTGGGTATCTGCCACGATAAGTAGTGCTTCCAGATTTCTCA
>DOPS01000075.1:17384-20316 GCA_003512645.1 Desulfosporosinus sp. | reverse complement strand
TTTCCGTTATACAAGCGGCGGACCTTACGGGCCTTATGTTTCATAACGGTAGCCTGGCCAAAGGTTACTTGACCGTCACCCGCGATAGATACCTGCTCCCCTTTTTTCACTGCGACGATGGTCGTTGCATGAAACATAAATCAAACCCCCTTAAATAAAGTTTACTAGGGCACTTTAGGCGTGTCAAGTGAATTGTAGTTAATTTGCATTTTTTTGTGAAAATTTATAGTGTCTTGGGCTTATTTCGTTCTTTTGCACGGGGATGGGCGCGAGTGAAGACTTCTTTAAGTCGTTCACGAGTTAGATGCGTGTAGATTTGGGTTGAGGATAGTTTCTGATGTCCCAGCAACTCTTGAACACTTCTTAGATCAGCACCGCCATCCAACAGATGGGTGGCAAAAGAATGACGCAGCATATGAGGATTCACGTGTTGTTCTAGGCTGACCTTTGCGACTAGTTTGTCCAAAATTCGGCGAACTGATCTATCCGATAAACGGGATCCCTGGTAATTAAGTAAAAGTGAGCGCTGTTGATCTGTCCGCATTCCTAAATACCCTTCAATTGCCTGGCTAGCATAGTTGGTCACTGGAACAATTCGCTCCTTACTACCCTTGCCAAGAACGCGAATTAGCCCACTCTCTAAATCAAGGTTCTCTCGATTTAAGCCGATTAATTCACTGACTCTTAATCCGGATCCATAGAGTAATTCTAAGATGACTCGATCTCGACAACCCAGTAACTTTGAGCAATCCGGAGCACGTAGTAAGCCCTCAACTTGGTCTAGATAAAGAAAATGCGGGAGTTTGCGCCCTAATTTCGGACTCGCCACCCGCTGCACCGGATTTATTTTTAGTAATTCCTGACGGCATAAGAACTTAAAAAACGACCGTAACGAGGCAAGCTTACGGGCCATGCTTTTTCTCGCCAGCCCGTGTTCTGCTAAAACTCCTAGAAAGCTACGTACAATATAAACATCGATACTCTCAACCGTGACTAGTTCAGGTTCGAGACCTTGTTCCTGGGCAGCAAACCGAAAAAACTGACCCAGATCAGTTTGATAAGCAACTACTGTGTGCTCTGACCGATTTTGGGAATATTGATACCCTGCAAATAAACCTAAGGCTTCATCCACCAGCACTTGCTTACCTCCCCAAATCCTCTCGTGCACAAAATTCAGCTAATGCTGCTAAGGCCCGTTCGGAGATTCTGGCATTTTTTTGGCGCTTGTCCCTGATTCGCTCGCTCAAAGGGGGAAGCAAGCCAAAGTTAATATTCATCGGTTGAAAGCTTTGACTAGGTGCGCCTTCTAAATGGCGGGCTAGTGCTCCCAGTGAGCTTTCCGGAGGAAAAACCAGTGTATCCAGCTGATTAAGACGTCGCCACGCGTTCAAACCTGCCAGAAGCCCGCTGGCAGCAGACTCTACATACCCTTCGACGCCTGTCATTTGACCAGCAAAAAAAAGCTCTGGTTTCAGCCTGAGACTGAAATCTGCCTTAAGCACTTTCGGCGCATTAAGAAATGTATTGCGGTGCATCACGCCATAGCGCACAAACTCAGCTTTTTCCAACCCGGGAATTAACGAAAAAACGCGTTTCTGTTCCCCCCATTTTAAATGGGTTTGAAAACCCACCAGATTAAAGAGAGTTCCGGCTTGATTTTCCTTGCGCAGTTGTACCACAGCATGAGATTTTTTCCCTGTGCGAGGGTCGATTAAGCCAACGGGTTTTAAGGGACCAAAGGTCAGAGTCTGAATGCCACGTTTGGCCATCACTTCAACCGGCAGACAGCCTTCAAAAACCCTTCCTTGTTCAAAGCCTTGGACTTCGGCCATCTCAGCCTCTAGCAACGCCTTGTAAAAAGCTTCATATTCTTCCCTCGTCATGGGACAGTTTAAATAATCGGCATCCCCTTTGTCATAACGGGATGCCCAAAAAGCCTTCTCTAAATCAATGGATTCAAGAGTTACAATGGGCGCAGCCGCGTCGTAAAAAGACAAGGCTTGCTCCCCAGTTGCCTTCAGAATATCGTGCGCTAAATCGTCAGAGGTCAAGGGACCACTTGCCACGATCGTCATCCCCACTGGAAGAGAATGAACTTCTTCTCGGTGCACACGTAGGTTGGGATGCTGTTCCAATCGTTTTGTGATTTCACTTGAAAACAGTTCCCGATCGACAGCTAAAGCACCGCCTGCGGGAACCGCGTTATGATCAGCCGCCTCCATGATCAAGGACCCCAAACGGCGCATCTCTTCTTTTAATAACCCAACGGCATTCTCTATACCCGCCCCCCGCAGCGAGTTGCTACAGACGAGTTCTGCAAATCGATCTGTTTGATGGGCGGGGGTAGTTTTTGTCGGACGCATCTCATATAAATTGACCATGATCCCACGCTCGGCAAGTTGCCAGGCAGCCTCCGACCCCGCAAGACCTGCTCCGATGACCGTAATTTGTTGCATGAACGACTCGCTCCTTATCCCAATAAACGCCTGAGAAACGTTACTTCTTAACTAGACCTTTATTAAGCTTCTTCTTCGATTACTTTTGTAAAGCGACATTCTCGATTTGTGCAGACATGTTTCTTCTGGCGTTTGGTCGATTTAATCACCATCAATTGCTGGCACTCAGGACAAGGATCCGGGGCTGGCATTTCCCAGGAAACAAAATCGCACTCTGGGTAACCGAGACACCCAAAAAACTTCCGCCCCTTCTTGGAGCGACGAACTACCAAGGGTTTAGAGCAAGTGGGACAGTTTGCACCCACTTCTTCAAAGAGCGGCTTCGTGTTTCGACAGTCCGGAAAACCCGGACAAGCTAAAAATTTGCCGTAACGCCCCATTTTAATGACCATATTCCGTCCGCAGCTCTCACAAAGTTCTTCGGAAACTTGATCCTCAATTTTTACCTTGCCGATTTTCTCATCAGCCTCAGCTAA
>DOPS01000075.1:15501-17271 GCA_003512645.1 Desulfosporosinus sp. | reverse complement strand
ATTCCTTCCTCTTCCATCTTGCGAACAAGAGATGCTTCTGTATAACGTGGGGGTGGTTCTGTAAAATGTTGCTTCTCTTGAAGTTCGATTAGGGATAGCTTTTCTCCAGGAGAGACAGAAAGTGTTAGTGAGTTTTGTTCGTCATCCGCTGTCTCGCCAGCATCTTTACCTTCTTCATAAACCGCTAAAAAGCCTGGAAATCGGATTGTAGTAGCATTGGCCCGAAATAAATAATCCTCTACTAAGCTCTCGACTGTCAAGGTATCCGTAATAGCTACACTCATCTGACTCGCAATAAAGCGCTCCCAGATCAAGCGGTACAAGCGTAATTGGTCTCGTGATAAAATCCCCTTCAGCATATCAGGAGTACGCAAAGCTGAGGTCGGTCGGATGGCTTCATGCGCTTCCTGAGCCCTCCCCTTATTAGTGAACCGGCGCGGTTCAGGAGGATAATACTCGTCCCCATAATGTGAAAGAATCCATCCTTTGGCCTCAGCTTGAGCCGTTTCCGCGATCTTGACGGAATCCGTACGCATATAGGTGATCAGACCCACCGTTCCCTCTTTACCAAGGTCCAGCCCCTCGTATAGTTGCTGAGCCAACATCATGGTCCGTTTCGGAGAAAAACTCAACTTGCGATGCGCTTCCTGTTGAAGACTACTCGTAATAAAGGGAGGTGACGGTTGTTTTTTCTTTTCTTTAGTCCGAACCTCGGCTACTTGAAAATCTTTTCCCTTTAACTCGGAAAGCACGCTTTCCATTTCTGCTTTAGAGGTGATGGCTATTTTTTTGCCTGACTTTTTAACGAGCTTAGCTAAGAACTTTCCTCCTGCAGATTTAAGATTAGCCGTTAGACTCCAATACTCTTCCGAGACAAACGCCTGTATCTCCTCTTCTCGATCATCTACTAACCGAACTGCTACAGATTGGACCCTTCCAGCGCTTAACCCTTTTTTGATTTTGCGCCAGAGCAACGGACTTAATTGATAACCTACCAATCGATCTAATACCCTCCGGGCCTGTTGTGCATCCACCCGGGCTTGGTCTATCTGCCGTGGATGCTTAACGGCCGCCTGGATCGCTTGTTTGGTAATCTCGTGAAATTCGATTCGGTTTTTATCCCCTTGGTTAAGTCCCAATAAATGCGAAAGATGCCAGGCAATCGCTTCCCCCTCACGATCAGGGTCAGAAGCTAAGAACACCTTATCTGCCCCTTTAGCCGCAGCACGCAACTCCTTGATCAAATCTCCTCGACCACGAATCGCAATATATTTGGGTTCGAAATCATGTTCTATATCCACACCCAATTGACTCTTCGGTAAATCCCGCAAATGTCCCATTGAAGCTTTAACCGTATAACGGCTTCCTAAAAATTTGCTGATTGACTTTGCCTTGGCTGGGGACTCTACAATCACAAGCGTCTTTGACATTATTTCACCTCAATATATACTTAAAAAACACATAAATAACCTTTTTCTAGAGGTCCGATTACGCGATACGCGAAGTTCGAACTTAAATTCTTTGCAAACAAAACAAACGTTAAGGACCTTTTGTTTGTTCCTGCTCTTTAGGTTATCGTGAATTTTTCACTTCACATACTACACTTATATCCAAATGGGTCTGTTCTAAGTCCTTAGTTTAACATTTGGTAAAACTAAGCCCTATATTAACGCCTTTTTCATAGTATGTCTAGCACTCTCGTGCTAATACATAATGTTGTCCCGGTAATTGTATGACTTTTCCGCCTAATTGCAGCTCCAATAAGGCCAA
>DOPS01000075.1:8765-15425 GCA_003512645.1 Desulfosporosinus sp. | reverse complement strand
GGGACTGCAAATACTTCTCGCCCTTGATCTAACGCGAAATCGACCGTAATCAAAGCTCCGCTTCTCTCTGCGGCCTCTACGACCACCACTCCGCGAGAACATCCACTAATTAAGCGATTTCGTGCCGGAAAATGGGCGGCATTGGGTGGAGCGCCAGGCACGAATTCACTGATCAAGGCACCCTTCTCCGAAATCCCCTCCGCCAATTTTCTATTTTCTAAAGGATAAATTCTATCTAAACCACAGCCCAGGAATGCCCAAGTGACCCCGCCATTGTCCAGCGCCCCTTGATGGGCTGCAGTATCAATCCCTCGGGCTAAACCGCTAACTATCACAAACCCTCGGGCTACAGCATCCCGGGCGAGCACTCTAGCCACCGCTTTGCCATAGGAAGTAGCTTGTCGTGAACCCACAATGGCAAGTCCTTCCGCACTCCCCTGCAGCTGTCCCCGATAATATAGAAGCGGTGGAGCATCCGCTAACTCCGCCAGTAACCTGGGATAACCGATTTCATCCGGAGTGATAATCTGAATGCCTTGTTTTTTAAGAGCATCTCCAATCCGCTCTGGATCAATCATTGGCCTGGCCTTCAAAATTCCCTGAACCCATTTGTCCTGATGAAGGATTGAATGATATTGGCTAGTTGAAGCCTCCCATGCTTTAACGGCACTACCAAAATAAGCAATCAGTCGCCTTAAATGCTGGCTTCCAATGCCTGAAATAGTGCGGAATGCCGCTCGAACTTGTTTTTCTTCTTCAGTTCCCAAGGCGCGCACCTCCTTAAGCCAGATTTCGGGGCGAAAGGACGTATCTCCTGCGTAGAGTTTTGTCGAATTTCAATCTTTCATGGAAAATAGCGTAGGATTAATGAGAAATCCTTCGTCTTAGTCAATAATCTGGGCATGACGCAATTTCCCTTCATCAGTCCATTCTAAAAATCGTGTTTTAAGAAGCACAGTGGGCTCAACCCACCGTATCGTTTCCCCTCGACTAGGAAAGGGTCCCAGTCCCTGCTTAAAAGGACTAAATGCCCTTTCTTGGAGCGAATTGACCGCCTCGCTACACAAAATACGTGTTACATCGCTCGACACTGATCCACGTACCCTTGCGCAAGGCAGTTCTGTCATACCTAGGCTTCCTTCTCACGTCGGGTCGTTCGTTTTCGTGGAGTCAACGAGGACTTCGGTTTGTCGATGGGATTTTCTGTTAAAGCAATACTTGCTCGCAAAGCTTCCATCAAGTCGACCACTTTTCCTCCCTTAACAGGAGCTTCCACTTGATAGGTTTCTCCGGCTACTTTGCTTTCAATCAGCTGCACCATTTGCTCATGCAGTTCATCACGATATTTTTCCGGTTCAAACGGACGAGCTAAATTATCAATCAACTGACGCGCCATGGTCAATTCTGTTTCCGTCGGAACCACTCGATCCCACACCACATCCATATGACGGATTTCCTTCGGATAATGCATGGTTTCCATAACGAGGCTTTCTTCAAAAACACGCAAACAAGCTAAATGCTGCTTTGAGCGCATCGTAACACGGGCTAAAGCAACTTTACCACTTTCCTCCATGGCCTGACAAAGTAAGCGATAGGCTTTCATGGCCGTTTCTTCTGGAGACAGGTAATAAGATTTCTGATAATAGATTGGATCTATCTCGGACAAATTGATAAAATCAAGAATATCAATCGATCGACTCATGGGTTGTTCCAAAGCCGCAAGGTCATCCTCACTTAAAACAACATAGCGATCCTTTTCATACTCATAGCCCTTAACTAAGTCAGCCGTTTCAACCTCCATATCGCAAGTAGGACATTTTTTGATCGACCGAATCCGGCGATTGCAAGCTTTATGGAGATAATTAAACTTAAACTCTTGAGACTCTGTGGCCGCATGCATTTTGACCGGAACATTCACTAAGCCGAAACTTATCGATCCTTTCCATAATGTATGCATTTAACACACCTCCCCGACTTAGTGTGAACAGTAAAGGATATATTAATGCAATAAAGAAGACTTGGCTGGCGCCGAGTTAACGAGGCGGCCGCCTTAGTCGCACTTATGCTACAGACGACGAAGACACTGTCTTCGCACGGGTTAAACCTTCTTGCAGCACTGTCTTCGCACGTATTAGCCTACTTGCAGTATGTAACGTAAGTTATACTTTCTGCTAAGTACAAAAAAACTTCGCCCTGTTATGGACAAAGTTTATCTTTGATAAATAATACTATATTTACTTGACTACCCTAAGATGAGCCGTCTCCATTTGAAGTTCTCCCATCTTTGTACCCAAAATCAATAATTCATTCTTAACCTCTTGATTTACTCTTTCCTGACCAACCCTAAAATCATGTAGAGCAGTTATCTGATTATGGAATTCTGCTTCCATGCGTACTTGGCTGTTTCTTAATTCACTAACGTCTGCCTTCAATTCACTAACATCTGCCTTCAATTCACTAACATCTGCCTTCAATTCACTAACATCTGCCTTCAATTCACTAAAATCTTGCTTTAATCCTTTGAATTCACTAAAAAGTTTTGTGAATTGATTTGCAATAAATTCCTGGAATTTCTCGTTATCCAACTTACCAATCAACTCCTTTTTAAAATGTCTCAAGAGAATAATATTCGCCAGATAGTTTGATCTTCCTTCATTTGTCTGGACAAGGTTTCAAGGATGTAGACGGTTCTTTGCCACTCCTCGTAATTTCTACTTAATAGGATCTAGGTAGTTAGAGATTTCAATTAGATTCCCATCTGGATCCTTTAAATAGACTGATTTAATCAAGCCACAAGCCCCCATCTTCTCGATTGGACCTTCAATGGCTTTAACCCCAAAACTCACAAAGTATTTTAACACATCTTCCAAAGAAACGTTTGTAATAAAGCATAAATCACTAGAACCTGGAGTTGGTTTTAGTGCTTTTGGTTCAAACTCCTTGCCTTCCTCATGCAAATTAATTTTCTGGTCCCCAAACATTAAGGCCTTACGACCTTCCCCAAACTCAACCACCGTCATTCCTAACACCTTTGAATAGAATTGGCAGGTCGATTCTATATCCTTAACCGTCAGGACAACATGATCAATCTTATGAACCTTCACACTTTCACCTCTTCCGCCCCGGATCACCTTATCAAGATTCTGACCCAGCATTTTTGCTTCAAAGACGCAAACA
Organism: Desulfosporosinus sp.; assembly: GCA_003512645.1. GTDB lineage: Bacteria > Bacillota > Desulfitobacteriia > Desulfitobacteriales > Desulfitobacteriaceae > Desulfosporosinus. Next base: position 12,248 of record DOPS01000075.1, on the reverse strand, counting down.
GCGAAAATTAAACACTTATCCGCTTAAACCCAAATACAACCATACTGGCCAGGACAGCAAAATCCTCAGTGGGTAGAATAGAAGGGGCGGAGGCATCGAATAGAATATTACCCGAGGCCGGGAATTCATCATCTGCTCGCCAAAGAATCAACGACACTGGAATGCGCGGGAACACCCTGTATGTAACCCCTACATCTCCTAGTCCATTGGAATGTCCTCCTAAACGCGTTGCAACTTCAAGGAGCCTATCTGGATTAGAACCAAAAATACGAACCAGCGGATCAATGGCCCGTCCGGTAAACGGTTTAATATACATGGCTCCGCCAGGAAATTCTTTGTAGGAAATCAGGGTCCCCACTTCTAAGGGTTCACTGAGACTTGTTACGTAATGAAGTATCAATATTTGGGTTGCAAGCGGTAATTCTCCGTCTGAAGCCTGGATAGGTACAAAATCCCCGCTGGGATAAACCAGCTTAAAATTTTGGCCTAAGAATTCAATCACTAGGGCATTACCCTCCATAGAATAGCCCGAGCAATTTGCCATATCCCCTAAAGAACAAGCACGGAACTTTTCAAGTGCCACCTCATGAGCTGCAGAATAATTCATCCTCTCTCCTCCTACCATCTACTCTCTGCTACCAGCCTGCAATGGGGCTTAATACTCCTCCTAGGTAGTGAACTCGTTCAGCTTAAGCTGGATCAACTCCAGAGTACTGTTTACCCGTCACCTGACAGTCGAGTACCTTGGCCTTAACATGTGAAACGTGTTTTTACTAGTTTAACCGAGTGCCAAATACGTCTGTTGCAAGAGCAGAGCATCCTCTTCCAAGTTCGGGCTTTCGCAAATAGCCAACCCTTCTACACCAAAGGAATGACAAGCCTTTAGTAACTCTTCAAATCGCAAGTCAGATTCTTTTAAGACAAGGTGACGTTTCTCACCCTTTAATCCATATTCAATTCCCGAAATATGAAAATGGACGTTTTTTACCCAGCGATCTCCTAGTCCCTCTGCAGTCTCATCTAAAATCTCACAAAATTCGTCATAAGAATTATACCGTCCATTAGTACGGGCATGAAGATGGCTAAAGTCAATACATGGTAAGACCCCGGGAACCTCTTGGGCAATCCGAATCGTTTCTGCCAGATCTCCGAACTGAGTCCCTTTTCCAGTCGTTTCCGGACGAAGAATAACCTCATTACCCTCCGCATCGAGGGTCTCTCGCACCAGGGTAAGTTCTTTGACCACCCTTTCTAAGACTACCTCCGAGGAAGTATCATGATTAAAAGCAGGATGAAAAATGACGCTCCTCACACCGAGAATCTTCGAAATTCGCGAGGTATGTATAATTCGATCCCTGCTCGCCGTAATTTTCTCAGGCTCACGGGAGTTTAGATTAATATAGTAAGGGGCATGACAACTTAAGGCGATCCCTTCTTCTTTGGCAACTGCGCCGACTTTTCTAGCCTTTTCTTCCCCCATTCTTACACCTTGTACAAATTCTAATTCTAAAGCACCAAGCTGTAACTCCCGAATACGGCGTACTCCACCTTCACTGGATCGATCCGTCGAGGAAAGTGGGACTCCAGCGGTTCCAAATAATAATGGCAATAGAGTTCACCCCATTGTATTTTTTTCTCACATTATATCCTCTTTCTACAAAAAAGCCAATGAACCCGAAAGTATCGAGTAGAAGCTGTTTATAGCAAACCAGCAAATCATATGTAGTTAAGTGCTTTTTTCGAGTAATAGAGTTCTAATCGAAAATTTCTTGTTTATTCCTTAATTTCCAACAAAACTCGATTTTAATTTACATATTATCTTCACTGTAAAGAGATACTAGTAACACTTTCATCAAGCATCAGTGTTGTTGAAAGAAGCTGTCCAATTTGAAAGGAGGATTCCTAAATGTCAAGACGACGTAATAGCATCATGTCTAGCCAATTAAAAGAAGAGATTGCTCAAGAGTTAGGTTTTGCTGGAACCCTTCACCAAGAGGGATTTGGAGGAGTTTCTTCAAGAGACTGTGGTAATATGGTGAAAATGGCTATCGAATTGGCGGAACGCAATCTGCCGGGAAAAAATATGACTTAATTTATCTAGAATTTAACGTCTAGATAAACAGTTACTCATTGTTAATATCCTAAGCCGAGCATTTTAATTATGCTCGGCTCTTTATTTTTTACAAATTAAAAGATTATCCAGGCCTAGAAGACCACACAAATTCTCATTGCAAATTAGTGAAAGTCAACCTCAATATGACGCGCTGCTGGATGAGCATCTTTCAGAAAACTAAATTTTAAAATCCCGTTTCGATAGCTTGCGTGAGATCCATCAGTCTTAACCAGAGCAGGGAGAGTTAATATCCGAGAGAATTTCCCAAAATATCGTTCAGAGTGCCGCGGAACGCTTTCATCCTCCTCTTCATGAATTATTTTTCGAATCTCACCCTGAATCATCAGGCGATTTTCGTCTAAAGTAATCGTAAGATCTTCAGGTTTTTCTATACCTGGAATTTCTGCAGTCACGATAATTTTATGCTGGGTTTCTCCTACATCGATACGATAGAAACCATCTGTAAAGTTTTCTTTCCCGCGCCTTAAAAATCGATCCATCTCATTCCAAAAAGGCTCTAACGTTCGGTATGGCTCATTTGGGATTAACGTCATTTTCAATCACCTCGCGTTTGTTTATCTTTTAGGATGCGCTGTTCGATGATGGATTATTCTTACTTAGTCTTTCTTGAATTTAACGTACAAAAGTCAAAGGATAAAAAAAAGACCCCACCATTTTTTGGTGAGGCCACGTATGAGAGAATATTGAGGAAGGGATTGCTACAACTAATACTAATTGCAATTTTCATGCCTAATATTCAGAATACTACTAAACTTCATTCATGCTCTGTTTCTACTCGGGATTGGAGGCCATATTTAACGTCTAAGACACATACTAACACTTTTTTATCAATCCTTGTTAAAAAAATTCCAGCTAAATATTTTTAGTTTGATTTAGCTTGATACACTTTACTCGGTACAATATTCCATTTTGGAACACTCTAAAGGAGAGCCAGCAGCCCCCGCTTTTTCCACGCTTTCTTTTACTAACTAAACAACAACGCATTCTTCACTTTCATCCCAAATAAAAAACGTAATATATTGACTCGCTTAATCAAGATTTCATAAATCAACATAATTACTATCAATGAACTTGTGCTAATAACCAAATATTTGGATGCAATGCTCGCATCCCACTGTACAACACAATTTTAACTCGCTCACTCTTACCTGTAGGGATAGATGTCTCCCTGACTTTCTTGGACCGGAGAGAAACACGAAACAAAGGGACATTCTGATGATGCCGGTTGGGCTTGATCCAGCTCCCGGGTGGTCATATCTTCTACATCATGCTGCAGGATAAATTTCTCCCGCTCATCTTCCGAAATCCCTAGAAGGAGAAGGGCCCGGTAGTAGGTCAAATTCGTCAGC
>DOPS01000075.1:0-8677 GCA_003512645.1 Desulfosporosinus sp. | reverse complement strand
CGTACGTTCAGTGATGGGTTCATCCATTTTGATTCCCGCCTTTTTGGCAGCTTTAATTACAGCATACGTAGACGGGCTTCGGATGGTGATCTGTTTACACTCAATGAATATGTACAAACCAACCAGCTGATTGGCTTATTTAGCCCCACTGCTTCTCTAATAGTTTTTCAGTAAATATTCTTGTGATTTCAGGATCGAACTGTGTGCCAGCGTTTTCTCGAATTTCTTTCAATGCCTGTTCCTCACTTAAAGCATTTCGATAGGGTCGCTCGCTGATCATTGCATCGTAGGCGTCAGCCAGGGCAATAATTCTTGAAACCCTTGGAATAGCTTCCCCTTTTAACCCCTTTGGATAACCTTTACCATCCCATCGTTCATGATGAGCTAATATACAATCTGCTAATTCTAACATTTCATAAGATGAACTTAAGATTCTAAAGCCAATATCTGGATGCCGTTTTATTTGGTTCCACTCATTTTCAGTAAGTTTTCCTGGTTTATTAAGAATCCCTTCTTCAATGGCAATCTTGCCTATATCATGAAGCAAGCCTACAACTTTAAGCCTGCTAACTTCGATTTCAGATAAGCCTATAGCTCTGCCGATATCCTGGCATATCTGACTCACTCTTTTAGAATGTTGTTCTTCCCTGGGGTTTTTTTCATGCAGAGTATTAATGATTGTATTTATTGTATTACCTCTCATACCCTCGTTTGCAATAACTTTATACTTATACATAGCATCCTCAGCACTTTTTAATACTTTTAATATATCTTCATCTGTTTTTCCCTTTGTCTCCCAGCCAAACGATATACTGACACGAACAGCGTTCACAAGGACATTTGCATAAAGTTCTTTTATTCGTTTGACGATTTTTTCTGCCTCTTCTTTATTAGTCTTTGGCAGGAGAATGACAAACTCATCTCCGCCCCAGCGGGCGACTATATCATCTGTTCTGCACGCACTCTGAATAGCCTTTGCTGCTTCCTGGAGAAGCTCATCCCCTTTGTCGTGGCCAAATGCATCATTTACAAGCTTGAGCCCATTGACATCCCCGATTATTATTGAAATAGGAATATTTCTTTTAGTATCTAAACGTTTAATTTCTTCTTCATAGAATCTTCTATTATAAAGACCAGTTAGAACATCGTGATAACTTAAATATTGGTTTTCATCTTCCCGTTTTTTTCGATCTGTAATATCTCTTACAATACTGAGAATAACTCTTTTATCTCCTAAAAAGGTTCCATATGAACTCACTTCAACATCGATTGAAGTACCATCTTTTAGATAATGGACAGTTTCGAAAATAATCCCGTTCTTATCGGCTGAATCCATTTGTTCAATGTAAGATGCCTCGCTAAGCCTTAAATCAAAAATTTTCATTGCAGAAAGTTCTTTAGAACTATACCCATAAATTCTTATCGCGGCATCATTAGCTTCTAGAATATTCCCTTCTTTATCGATAAACAGCATTGCATCATTGGCCTTTTCAGCGAGAACCTGATATTTTTGTAGTCTTTCATATAACAGGTTCCGTTCGGTGGTGTCTATTCCTATTCCGGCAAAATACCGTTTATTATCAATAGTTACTGAACTGGCAGTAAAGTACATGGGGATTTTTGTGCCATCCTTTTTTTGTAGATTGGCCTCGGCAAACCCAAATCCATTCTGGTTAACTATTTCAATTCCTTCTAAGATAGCCGTTTGACTCTTTTCATCTCCTTTATACCAATCCAATAAATTCATGTGGGCCAGCTCTTCTGAGGAATACCCTGTCATCTCCTCGTGTTTCTTGTTCCATCTCACTAACTTACTATTATCATCGTAGAGATAAATGATCCCCGGAGAACTATTAAATAAGGCATCTGTAAAGAATCTTTCTTTACTCAACTCGTTTTCTGCTCTAGTTTTCTCAACAATTTCTTCTTCCAAGCTAGTATTCATGTCCTGAAGCTGATTTGTACGCTCAATTACCTTGTTTTCTAATTCTTCATTTAATCGTTTAATTTCTTCTTCAACCTTTTGTCGTTTAGTAATTTCTTCTGCAAGCATAGCATTCGTCTCTTCGAGCATGGCATTGCTCTCTTCCAACTCTGCATTCATCTCTTCAAGCATGGCATTACTCGCTTCCAACTGAACATTAATCTCTTCAAGTTGCGTAGTCCTTCGTTTTATCCTTAGTTCAAGTTCGCTATTTAAACTTTTAATTTCTAATTCAGACTGTATTCTTTTATCAATCTCATGCTCTAAAGAAATATTTTTGAGAGCATACTTAGAGAGTTGCTGTACATTTAAGAAAAGAAACTTACTAATATTCTCAAATTGTACTTGGGGCATACGCTTAACCTTAGCTAATTCATTTTTAAAGACATCCTGCTTTATTCCAATGACATCTGCGTACTGTACTATATCATTCATTTCATAATCTTCTTCGTCGAGAACTTGCCCAATTAGCCAGTTAGCGATATGCTTCCCCGCAACGATGATGCTTGCTCCGCCATCAAGTAGCCCCGCACTGAAGCATCTTTGGATTTTAGGACCTTCCTTATTAGGGCTTCCAATGATTGAATCTGAAATTAGGCAATTTTTAAGCCCTTGTTCAGTTTTTCTTATTTCGTTACATAAACTACAAAAACCACTTGGTTCAGTGATCGGTGTGCCATCAGGCTCGGTGATGATTGAAGCCACACCCGTAGCGGCAGAAAACAAATCCTGAAGTTTTTGTATTTCCTTCAAATCAAAGAGCTCAGAAAACCTATATTCCTTAATTTTTGTATAGCTGTCGGTGGTCAATCGTTCGATCATCTTAATTCTCCTTGCTCTTTGATTAATGATACTTATCTTATATTATTATTGTTTTATTATTTAGCATTTATTTCAACATAAAACCCATTTTTCCTCTATATTACGTCAAAGCAGAATATTTCTTTTTTGTAATTTTTACCCATTTTAAGATAAATACGGAACACCCACTTGCATGAAGTGGGTGCCTTAAACGTGGATTAAACAATTTTAGTTTAGGGCATACTGTTTTTTAGAATTCGTAACGCCCTCAGAGTATTCCACCTGCTTGGTTCCCCTACTTTCTCCATCTCAAAATGAACTTCCCCTGGATATTTAGCCTGCATGGGCCATGTTCCATCAGCACTTTGTTTCATTTTAATAAGATCAATTGCCTCTTGCATTCTTGGATCATAAGGAACGTCCCCCAGATGAAAATAATCAAGTGCCCTCAGCACATCATAGCGCCATCTAGAAGGATAGGAGAACATCAGCATTTTATTATCGATAATTTCTCCTGTCTTATCGGATTTAAACAATCTATGCTGTAAAATAAATTCTCTTGATTTATTCTCAGCCTCTTGTAATTCGGATAATCGATAGCTATATCCGTTCTTCGAGTATTCCAGAATTCCCTCAATAACTGATATCGTGGAATGTAAGGAACTATGTACTGCACCTTTTCTGTTGAATCTACAGTTAAAACCACCGTCATTCATATGTTGTAATAAAATAAAATCGATAATAGAATGTAAATTAGCTTGGTTCACGCCAAAATACGAAGCATAATTTAAAACCATACCATTAATACAAACGTCACTTTGCTTTATAGTTCTAGATGGATTAATTCCTCCATCTGGACCTTTTTCATATTTAAAGATTGAACTAAGAGTTTCCTTTATCTCTCTGTTATCAGGAGCTATTGAAATATTTTTTAATTCCAGTAACGCGTAATGCTTATTAATCCATTTAGACTGGTAGAATCCCTGTCCTCCATGACCATTTGAATATAGACTATTTAAGAATTGTTTTCCCCAGCCTTCAAATTGAATGCGAGTTCTTAGTGCTTTTAAACTATTTAGATCCGATTCAAGTATATCCCTGTGAGTTTGATATTGTATCACAACATCACCTTTCAAAAGCCAGTCAATTACTTTAGTTGATGTCATCTTTTCAACTCCCCTTCTCTTATAAACCTACTGCCGGAAAGATACTAATCTCAGGGCAAACTCTAACTTTGACCCGCTAAGCGTAAACCGCAAATTTGAACCTCTGGCTTTCGAGCCTGTAATATCATTTGATTTCGGCCTCCATTTATTGGAATTATATCTGGAACCGTTTATCCAAAGCACGAAATTGTATTGCTTCAGCTAGATGCTCTGGAAGAATATCTGCGGAACCTCCTAGGTCAGCGATCGTGCGAGCAACCCTTAAAATTCGATCATGAGCGCGAGCACTAAGGTGTTGGCTATCAAAAACCTTATGCAGAAGATATTCCCCACTCGAAGTTAGCCTTCCAAATTCTTTGGTTTCCTTTGCCGTCATTTCCGCATTGGTTTTTGCCGGTCCTAGGCGAGCCCATTGCCTCTGACGGGCTACCATCACTCTCTCTCTGATTACACTAGAAGATACATTGTCATTGCTATTCTTTAACTCTGAATAATTCAGCCTTGGCACCTCTATATGCATGTCAAAGCGATCCAAGAGCGGACCGGAAATCCTGCCTCGATAGTTTTGGATTTGCATTGGTGTACACTGACAAACTCTTCCCTGATCACCGAAAAAACCACAGGGACACGGGTTCATACTTGCTATAACACTAACATGGGCTGGATAGGTAATACTCCCTGATTGTCGAGTGATCGTCAATTCACGATCTTCCAAAGGCTGCCGGAGACATTCCAGGACTTCTCGAGCAAACTCTGGCAACTCATCTAAAAAGAGCACACCATGATTCGCAAAACTTAACTCTCCCGGACGTAACTCACGTCCTCCCCCAATCATTCCCGCCTTTGTAACGGTATGGTGAGGACTTCGAAAAGGTCGATGTTGAACCAAAGTACCATTACAATTTAGTAATCCACAAACACTGTAAAGCTGAGTGACCTCAATGCTTTCCTGCTCGCTTAAGGGAGGAAGTATCCCTGAGTATGCTTTAGCCAGTAGTGTCTTTCCCGATCCTGGCGGTCCCACAAGGACGACATTATGTCCGCCCGCAGCTGCTATTTCTAAAGCCCTCTTCGCATGTTGTTGTCCATGAACATCTGTCCAGTCCACCTTGACTCCGTTATATAATTCTGGTTGCGGAGTCCGCGACATCGTGCCATCCTCAAAGCCACTTCCAGCTTCTATTCCCTTGACAATTTGTGCCAGACTAGCTGTACTATACGTCTCTAAGCCTGTCACCAAACGAGCTTCTGCCAGATTGTCTGGAGGAACAATCAAGCATAGCGTTTCGCTGATACGGCCTTCGTCTAAGCTAGATTCAATGTTTACTCTATCTAGGGTTATAGCCATAGTGAGTACACCTGGAACGGGGCGAAGGGTCCCCTCTAATGAGAGTTCTCCTGTCAAAACATACTGAATGGCTGATGGTAAACTACATTGCCCAGTCGCTGCAAGAATCCCGATCGCAATCGGCAGATCGAGACCCGATCCTTCTTTGCGCAAATCTGCGGGAGCCAAATTCACCGTTACCCGCTGCAGGGGAAACTGATAGCCTGAGTTACGTATCGCTGAACGAACTCGATCCCGAGCCTCTCTTACAGCAGTGTTCGGCAATCCGACGATATCAAAGCTTGGTAAACCATTCGCCACGTCAACTTCTACCCGGATCAGATGAGCTTGTAATCCAAGGACTGTCATGCCATATACCGCAGCGAACATACCTTGCCCTCCTAAAAACTATGATTTTTATAAAGCTATTAGAGTTATCCATAAGCCACAGTTATTAATAGTTTATCACAGGTACAGTACAGAAACTTGAAATACTACTAAAAAATCCCTATATCGACAATTAATTCTTTTATAACTTTCTCTAGTCCGATAATAAGTGTTATAAAAGAGACTGCCATCAGTTACTGATGGCAGTCTATCAAAAGGCCATGGAAATCTCCATGGCCTTTTGTCAACCCTAACTCTTTTTTTACAAACGTGGAAGCTCAATCCAAAAGGTCGTCCCTTTTCCCATATCACTTTCAACCCTAATATGTCCATAGTGAGCTTCTACAATTTGACGCACAATGGCTAATCCTAAGCCCATTCCTCCATCCTTGCGAGACCGTGCCTTATTTACTCTGAAGAAGCGATCGAAAATATAGGGCAAAGCTTCTTTGGGAATCCCTTCTCCTTCATCCTGAACCGCCAACCGCACTTGATTCTGTTCTTCCTCCAGAAAGACTCGAACTGTTTTTCCGCTCGGGGTATGACTTAAAGCATTATCTAAAAGATTAATAAAAACTTGCAGCAGTCGATCTGGGTCTGCATAGAGTTCACCGGATGCCTTAGAAATTTCAAGATTTACCCCTAACTCTTGAGCCCTTCCTTGAAAGCGTTGTTCAATATCCAGCATAAAGCTCTCCAGGTCAATAGCAATGGGTTGTGAAATTTGACCCCGTTCAAGCCGATTCATGTCTTGTAAGTCCTGAACCAGACGAGCCAACCGCTTGGCTTCTTCAAAGACCAAATCAAGGTATTCCTCTTGCTGATCTTTTGGTATCACACCATCCTGGATAGCCTCCAAGTAACCTTGTATCAGATGTAGGGGGGTTCTAAGCTCATGGGTGACACTGGCTAAAAACTCTCGTCGACTCTTTTCCGCTCGTAAAGAAGCGGTGACATCGCGTAGAACCGCAACATGTCCGCCAAACCCTTCTTTATCTGCCAAAGGGGCCATAACGACTTGTAAGACTTGGATTCCAAGTGAAATCGTTGCATAGTTCTCCAACCGACCCTCGCTGAGCACCATCGTCTGAAGGAAGCTAACAATTTGGTCCTTGCGTTCCTGGATTTCAACGTCATTTTCTTGCCATAACCCTTTTGCAGAATCATTAGCATATAGAATTTTTCCGCCATAACTCAGCATTACAACCCCATCGCTAATGCCTTCAATGATCCCTTGAAGTAAATTTTTCTCTCGCGAAAGCCATTCCATATGGTTTTTGAGGCTTTCCCCCATTGAATTTAAGGCTTCGGCCAACTCTCCAATCTCATCGTTACTTGCTACTCCCAAGATAGGCATGAAATCCCCTTTTGCCATTCGGGTCGCACCTCTTTGCATTAAGGCAAGAGGCCGTGTAACCTGTCTTGCAAAGAAAAGGCTGACCACAGTAGCTAAGAAAACAGCAATCAGAGAAGCGTAGAGAATCAGTCGGCGAAATGTCGCTATACTTTCTTGAATAGGTATCGGCGAACTCCCTAATAAAACAACCCCTTGAACAGGTTTAGATCCGACTGGAGCTGCAGCAAGCAGCATGGCTTGCGCTCGGCCATTCACGGGTAAAGCCTTAATCGAAATGGTTTTTCCTGTTAAGACTTCTTCTAAATATCCTTGAGTAAAGAAGTCTGAGGGTTGTAAGTCGCGAGACCATCCACTTAATGGACTTCCAACCAAACCTCCAAGATGCCATTCTATAACACTTCGTTGCTCTTGGGGCGTCGTAGAACCTGACATCAAAATGACATCTCCTTCTGGATCAAGGAGGACCAATTGGGTTCCCGAAGTAAGTCTAAGTTTCTCCAGTAAGTTTACACGTCCACTCCAACTTGGCAGTGTCTCCAATTGCTTTGATATCTCATTTGCCTCAGCACGAAGTGTCTCTAACTTTTGCTTTAGGTAGAAATCCCCAAAAAGCCAAGTTATCGTCAGCCCTAAGCCGCCAAGGACCGTGAGAATAAGAATGGTCGTTGCTAACCATAGCTTTATAGAAATATTCCATGTGTAGCGCATTTTCACGCAAATAACACCTGTCTTTTCTCCTTGACGTTGATTTTAGGTTGTTAATTGACTATCTCTGAATCAAATTTATAACCCACGCCCCATACGGTAACCAGCATTTGCTTCACATTTGGATGGGCCAGTTTCTCTCGTAACTTTTTAACATGCGTGTCTACAGTTCGGGCATCCCCATAAAAATCATACCCCCAAACTGTTTCCATAAGCTGCTCACGTGAGAATACTCGTCCACGATTCTTAGCCAAAAAATAGAGCAAGTCAAATTCCAGAGGAGTTAAGTTAATGACATCGTCTCCTATGCTAACCCGATGTCTCTCTTTATTTATACAAAGCAATCCAGCGCATATCTCGGTCGTAACCGGATGGAGCTTTCCTGTAGACCGACGCAAGAGAGCTTTGACTCGTGCGACTAATTCTTTGGTGCTGAACGGTTTGACCAGATAATCATCGGCGCCCAGTTCAAGCCCCAACACACGATCAAACTCCTCCCCACGGGCGGTCAGCATAATGATCGGGATCGCTGAACTCTCCCGTACTTCCCGACAGACACGCCAGCCATCAATGTCGGGCATCATAAGATCCACAATTAAAAGCGAAAATTGACCAGCACGAAACTTCTCCAAAGCAACTCGCCCATCCTGTGCTTCCTCAACGGCATACCCCTCTCGTTCGAGATATAACCTTACTAAGCTTCGAATTTTCTCTTCATCATCGACGATTAAGATCGGATCCAATTTGCAAACTCTCCTTTGGTACAACAATTATTACCGAAAAGATCTGATTAATACTAGTTTAGCATCCATTTGTGAAAATTGTGTGATCAAAACAGCAACCCTTTATAAAGCCGCTTTAATCCAGTTCACTTCAGAGCTTTCCCCAAGCTGACGGATTGCAACCACATCAAATCTTAGACTAGGCCAGTTTTTATAGCCTTGTTGCAT
>DOPS01000191.1:52158-53549 GCA_003512645.1 Desulfosporosinus sp. | reverse complement strand
GATACTTCATCATGGAACAACACCTTCTTGTATTTAAAGAGGTGGCAGAGACAAAAAATATCACTTTAGCAGCTAAGAAGCTTCACATGAGTCAACCCAGCATTAGTTTACAAATTCAAAATCTGGAAAACCAATATGGTGCTCGTTTTTTTGATCGTACTAATAAAGGGGTTACATTAACAAAAGAAGGTAAAATATTCTATGCGCATGTTCGGAGTGTCTTAGACATTTTAGCGAATGCTAAAGAACAGATCTGTGCACTCGCTAAAGATCAGAGAGGGCTGATTTACCTTGGTGCTACTCTAACGATCGGTGAATATATTCTTCCCAATATCTTAGCGTTTCTGTATAAAACTCACCCTGACGTAGACTTCAAAGTTAAAATTGCCAATACCGAATCAATTTCTCAAGATGTCTTGGAGAAGAAAATTCATATCGGACTGATTGAAGGACCTGTTCCCCAGCATAAGGACCTTAAAGTTGAAAACTTCTGGGAAGATGAGTTAGTCGTGGTAATCCCTAATTTTCACCCCTGGGCATCTAGAAAAAGCATTACCTTAACAGAACTTCCTCACGAGCGTTTGGTGACCAGAGAAGACGGATCCGGAACTCGCAAAGTGATGGAAATGGCTTTGAAAGAGAGAGGTCTTGATCCGGATCAATTGAACGTCACAATGGAACTAGGGAGTACTCAGGCAATCAAGCAATTGGTCTCAGCTGGATTAGGAATTACAATTATTTCATCCTTGACGGTTAGTCGAGAAGTGGATCAAAAGATATTCAAGACCTTAAAAATTCAAGAAGCTCCAATATATCGACCTCTTAGTATTCTGACGAATGCACGAACCACTCAGACTAAAGATGAGCGCATCTTAATCAATCTACTTCACGATCACAGATTACTATCGGAAGTATTGAGCAAAGACTATATCGAGTTAGAGGATCTCAATAAGCTAATTTAGCTCAAAGAGCAGGACGAGGACAGAGAGAATGAAAAAGGATTGTAGAATAGGACTTGTACAAATGGAATCATTTGTGGGACAGACTGAGCGGAATTATTTGACTATTACGCGTTTGGCTCAAACTGCCCAGAAACAGGAAATATCTCTGCTGTGCTTTCCAGAGTGTGCGCTTAATGGCTATTCGCCACAAGATGCGTTAGAAATTGGAGAATCTTTGGAGAGTTCTTGGATTAGACAGTTAAGAGAGTGCTCTGCTGACTTAGGACTTACTCTTTTAGTGGGTTTAGTTGAGCAAGTTTCTGAACACGATAAACCTTACATCTCCCACGTGATTCTTTCCCCGGGTGAGGAACCCGCTGTCTATCGTAAAGTGCATTTAGGACGAAGTGAATTAGACTTTTTTAATCCGGGAGACCACTTTCCAATTTT
>DOPS01000191.1:16719-52127 GCA_003512645.1 Desulfosporosinus sp. | reverse complement strand
CATGCATCCCCATTAGTCGCTGGGGATCGAAAAGAAATTTGGTTACGTTATCTTGGTGCACGTGCTTATGATAATTCTGTATATCTTGGGGCCTGCAATTTAGTAGGAAGTAATGGAAGGTCTAAAGAATTTAGCGGAGGCGCTTTAGTCATTGGCCCAAAGGGAGACCAATTAAATCAATCTGAGATGAGTGACGAAGGTATACTTGCTGCTACTCTTTCAGCTGATCGGATAAATCTCATTCGGCGTCCTGAACGATCTTCGATGCGAGATAGCTTTTTTCTCGCTGATCGACGTAAGGAGCTTTATCATGAACTTATTGAACTAGATATAAAGACAGGTAGACAAAAATAATAAACTATTCTTTAGAATGCAAAAACCTTTCCAGCAATTAAGCTTGGAAAGGTTTTTATTATTATCGATTTACCAATTGTTGCGTGCGCGAGGTTGATAGCAATCTCGGCAATATACTGGCTTATCACCAGAAGGTTGGAATGGTACAGTTGTTTCTTTTCCACAGGTAGCACAAATAGCTGGGAACATTTCGCGTGGTTGACGAGAATATCCTCCGCCACCGTTATTTCTGGTTTGTGCTTTTCTTGCCGCACGGCATTCAGGGCAACGACCAGGCTCATTAGTAAATCCTTTTTCAGCATAAAATTCTTGTTCTGATGCTGTGAATTCAAATTCACGACCACAGTCTTTACAAGTTAAAATTTTGTCATTAAACATAAAAAACCTCCGAAATTTTATTACCCGCGACATGGGAACTTCAGATAAATCTTCCCACACCCTTAGGCAATCGAGAAGGTTTGAGTAAATCCACAAGTACTCCGAGCATCTTAATTATAGCTAATTAAGATAGATTAGTCAATATTTTCCTTCAAATTAAAAACAAAATTTACCAGTTATTTAAACAGAATAGAAAATATTAAGGAAGTATCTGGTGTGTAAATAAAGTAGTGATTTATCGCATAACATTAAGCCAATAGACATTTCAAAGAATTCAGGCAAGATGGGGGATAAGCAAAATGGAGCACTACAATTGTGAGACGTTACCAGATCGTATCCTGGGCATGCAAAGACTTGAGGACTTATTCAACCAGAACGGTTATATAGTCTGCCAGTCTTCAGGAGAAAAAATATATAACTTTGAGATGATCGTTGCGATCTTTATACCTCTTGGAGCAGAACGTGATCAAGTCATGGCTGTTCATAGGGATCATGCGACAGCCTTTATACAGAGCTGTCTATTGACACTTCATTAGTAACAATATTTAATATGAATTTAGTTTCTAATCTTAAGGTAGGGCTGTACTGGGCCCTACCTTGTTTGAGCTTAGCAAAAGGTTAACTCGGTCCTTTCCCACGCTAACAATTAAGGAGTCGGTATTCAAAGTAATGAAAAATGTAAAGGATACATACCGCTGCGAAATCAACGCCTTATATAAAGGTAATTAAATACAGGGACTAAGGACTAGGACTATTTCTTCTTAGATCGTGACTAATGCCTTATGTTCGATCGAGAGTTGCGGCGCTATAATAAAAACACGAAACACAGAATATAAAGGAGGATTATCAGATGAAAGAAAAGTTAATGGGACTACTTAGAGATGAAGAAGGTCAAGGGATGGTCGAGTATGGGTTAATTCTTGGTCTGATATCAATAGTCGCAATAGTTGCAATTGGTCTTATAGGCCCAAAAGTTAAAGCGTATTTTGATAATGCCAATAATGCAATGTAAGCACTAAGCTTTACTACGAACTAGCAAATGATTCCATTTTATGACAGTAATTATTATCCTTATTAGTATACTAGCTTTAATTCCAGAACCCTACTGGCCGCAGTAGGGTTCTTTATGCAAAGAAGGGGGAGACGGAATGGGAGTGTATGAGGTTGCTCTGGGTTTAACTTTAGGCATCGCTGCTTTAACAGACTGGCGTGAACACAAAATCTATAACAAACTGCTTGTTCCCGCTTTTTTGATTGCACTTCTGCTCAATACGTTTCAAGGTGGGATCTCTGGCTTGACAAGTAGTCTTTTTGGAGCAACTCTTGGTTTTGTGTTACTGCTTCTTCCGTATCTCATGGGTGGGATAGGAGCGGGGGATGTGAAGTTTCTAGCGGTAATTGGATCTTTTGGTGGTGCTTCGTTTGTTCTAACTAGTTTTTTTTATGGAGCTGTTATCGGAGGACTCATCTCGGCCTTTCTACTTGCTCGCCACAAGGTGCTAGTTACTACACTGATGCACTTTCTGTTCTTTTTCCCAATTTTACAAAAACCCAAACATTTTAGCGAAGCCATGAATACCGTAGGACAAGAAAAATTCCCCTACGGAATCGCGATTGCTTTAGGAACCCTGATTGCCTTGTTTTTACCATTGAGAGGTGGATGGTCATGATTCGAAAGCTCAGGACAGGAGAACATGGTCAAGCTTTAGTTGAGATGGCTCTTGTCTTGCCGCTGTTTTTATTGTTACTGTTTGGAGTAATTGAGATGGGACGCATCGGCTACGCTTATATTACGGTTAGCAATGCCGCAAGGGAGGGAGGGCGGGTGGCAACCATTGGAGGAACTGATTCAGAAATAAATACTTCTGTCCAAAATGCTGCAACTTCTCTCGATCCCGCGAACTTAGTGATCAATATAACACCGAATCAAGCTCTACGTCTATCTGGTCAAGGTGTGACCATCCAAGTCTCTTATCCGGTACAATTAGTGATTCCAATCATCAGTGCTGTGATACCTAATCCGGTTGTTGTAAGTTCTAGCATTGTTATGCGACTCGAATAGAAAATACCCAAGTGTCCATTTCTGAACGAAGGAAGGATGGTCATGGTTCAAATAAAATCATATTACCCTCAGGAACGCGGGAGTGTTGTCGTGCTGGTTGCTCTGACCTTAACCGCCCTTCTCGGCTTCTGCGCCATTGTAACAGATATCGGGTTATTGTATGCCCATAAGGCCAAGCTGCAGAATTCAGTGGATGCAGCAACACTCGCTGGGGTACAGGAACTCCCCAATGATCCCAGCCTTGCGGAACAAAGAGCGAGAGATTATGCGACACAAAATGGGGCTCCTGCTGTTACCGTTTCCTTTGAGGCGAATAACGCCAAAATTATTGTTCAAGCCTCCAAGCAAGTGCCTACTTATTTCGCTCGAATTTGGGGGATTACCGAAAAAAGTATTTCTGTATCCTCCAAGGCTATGATGGTTCCACCGCTAGGACTGTTCGGAGCCGTTCCACTTAGCGTCCAGGAACAAGGCTTTATTTATGGACAGAAGTATGTCCTCAAATCTGGAGGAGGGTCTGGAACCACAGATTGGTACCTTGATGAGGATAAGAATAATAGCGTGAAGAAACATGGAGACGAGTCTGGAGCCTCCGGCTGGTACGGCGCCTTGGAACTCACAGGTACTGGTGCCAACAATTATGAATCGGATTTGGCCAACGGGTATCAGGGAACGCTGCGAGTGGGACAAATTCTGGATGTCAAACACGGAAATATGAGTGGGCCGACGGCAGATGCAATTAACACTCGCTTAAGTCGCGATACACGCCTACCTAAAAATACAATCGACCATCATGATCGAAATGCTCCTCAGATCGTGTATATCCCTATTGTCAAGATTATTTCTGAAAGTGGTAATTCCATTCATCAAGTGCAAATTGTTGGATTTGCTGCTTTCTTCCTAGAAGGGGTTGCCGGAAACGGAAATGATTCGGTCGTAACCGGTTGGTTTATCCAGACACTCGCCTTAAATGGCCATTCTTCGGACAACCTAGCGGATTTATTAAACACAGAACAGGCTATGGAGAATGGAGTAGCTAGTAATGATTTCGGATTATACACACCGAAACTGATCCTTAATTAACCCGCATCTTCTTCTGACACAAACTTGAAGAATGCCAGTCTAATTAGCATAGTAAAAGTGATGATTTGTATACTGAGAGGTGATCAACGTGCAGCGAAAAGGTTTTTTTCTCCTGGCTCTGATTTGTGGACTGATCGCAGCAGGATCAATGTATGTTTATCTAAACAGTTTGACTAAAAATTCAACCACCGTTCTTAAGCCTTTAGTGATCGTGAAGACAAATATTCCCGCTCGAACTGTCATAGACGCCAGCCAGTTGGTGGTCAAGGATGTTCCGAGCCATGGTTACCCCCAAGGGGGTTATTCGACGATCCAAAATGTTGTGGGCTCGGTGGCCCTGTTGAATCTCTCAGCCGGAGATTTGATCGTAAGTACGATGCTCGAACGTCAAAATTCTCAGCAGAATACGAGTAATGGGATTTCCACAGGCAGTACAACCGCTCTAACAGTGCCGGACGGAAAAAGGGCAGTCGCGATTCCGATTAATCTAGTAAGTGGAGTTGGCTATTCATTAAAACCTGGTGATCACGTCGATGTTCTTGTGACGATGGATATTAAAGACTCGTCCGCAAATTCGCAGGCTGTGACAGTGACCAGTCTGGCTGCTCAAGATGTTTTAGTTTTGAGCGTGGGAGAAAGTATCGGTGAGGATAAAACCAAGGGTGATGCCACCAAATCTCACACATTAGCACTCAGTGTGCCCCAAGCGATGGCGGTCACCCTCGGCAGTGAAAAAGGTAGTCTTCGTTTATTATTACGTAACCCAGCAAATACGGACATTAGGCAAGATACTCCGATTAACGGGTATGTGTTTATGGATACTAACTATATTAACAACTATAAATAAGTAAGGAGGGCTGATATGAAACGCATCAGCGTCTTAATCGTGGACGATATCACCGACACTAGGGACAGCATCAGGCGGCTTCTCCAGTTTGAAGATGATATAGAGGTCGTCGGTGAAGTAGGATCCGGATCTGAAGCGATAATTTTCGCGGAAGGAAAAAGGCCGGACATTATTTTGATGGATATTAATATGCCCGAAATGGACGGAATACGGGCAACTGAGCTCATAGCCCAACGCGTTCCTGGAAGTTCTGTGATTATCATGTCAGTACAAGGGGAACAGGCATATTTGCGTCGGGCCATGATGGCTGGAGCTAGAGAATATATTGTCAAGCCCTTTACGGGTGACGAACTGGCTAGTGTCATTGCTAAGGTCTATGAAATGGATCGTATCAAAAAGGAAGTTATGGGAGAACAGCCCAAAGTGTTCCTCGACCCTAAAAAACGAAATGGAGAAATCATCTCCTTCTTTAGTACCAAAGGTGGGGTCGGAAAAACGACCTTGGCTACTAATCTGGCTGTTCAATTGGCCAATACAGGTAAATGGCGGGTCCTCTTAATTGACCTTAACCTCCAATTTGGTGATGTTGCAGTCTTCTTAAACCTTGTTCCTAAACGATCAATTGCTGATTTGATCGAATCGGGGCCCATTAAATTTTCCGAGATCCAATCTTACTTTTTGAATCATTCATCGGGTCTTCAAGTGTTAGCGGCCCCAACCCGCCCAGAATATGCCGAACTGATTACGGCTGAGCACGTAGAACAAATTCTTAGCGAGGTGAGACCAAATTTCGATTTTATAATTTGTGACAATGTCAGTCGGTTTGAAGAAGTGGGTTTGGTGACCTTCGATATTGCAACTCAAATTTGGCTTATTGTGGCCATGGATGTACCAACCCTTAAAAATGCTAAACTTAGCCTCGAGGTTATCGAGGGGCTTCATCATACTCCCAAAGTTCAAGTTGTTCTTAACCGTACCAGTAAAGAAATGGGCATGGATCCCCGAGATGTGGAAAAAAGTCTCAATACTAAAATCAGCTATGAGATTCCGAGCGACGGGAGAGCTTTGGTGTCCGCGCTCAATCAAGGTGTGCCTTTCGTAACATCATACCCACAAAGCAAGGCTTCCGAAGCAATTCGAACCATGGCCGGAAGACTCACTTCATCGGAAATTGTCGACCCAAAGCCTAAGCAAAAGGAACAAGAGCGACGAATTCAAAGTCCCATAAAGCAGCTGCGTAGGGTGTTCGGATTTTAGGGAGGGATGAGCAATGTCGTTGCTTAAACGTTTAGAGAAAGAAAAGATTCAACCTCATGAGGAATCTAGGAATGAGCTACGAACGGTTCGTCCTACTTCAACCAATGATCCCTGGCGTGAGTTTAAAAGCACAGTGCATCATGAAGTAATCCAAGCTTTAGATAAGATCAACACCCAAGACCTCAATGCTGAGACACTACACCCGATTATAGAACGTACACTTGATGCGCGGGCTGATGTTTTGGGGTTAACCCCTCCTCGCATGGAACGTCAGCGCCTAGTACAAGAGGTTATGGATGAAATCTTGGGATTTGGTCCGATTGAACCACTACTACAAGACCCTAATGTCAATGAAATCATGGTTAATGGACCTCACCAAGTCTATGTTGAAAGGAAAGGCAAACTTGAGCTGGCAGGGGTCACATTTTACGATGATGCACACGTCTTGCATATTATTGAAAAAATCGTTGCTCCTTTAGGGCGGCGCATTGATGAAAGTCAGCCTATGGTCGATGCTCGTTTACCGGATGGCTCCAGGGTTAACGCGATCATTCCTCCACTGTCCCTAAATGGTCCGATCCTTACTATTAGGAAGTTTTCTAAAGTTCCCTTTGGCATGGAAGACCTAGTAGGCTTTGGGACATTAACTACGGAGATGGCGGAATTTATCGATGCTTGTGTCAAAGCCCGCTTAAATGTCATCGTCTCCGGGGGGACGGGTTCAGGGAAAACAACAACCCTAGGTGTAATTTCCGCGTTTATTCCGGAAGATGAGCGCATTATTACAATCGAAGATGCGGCTGAACTACAACTGCGTCAAACCCATGTCGTCACTCTGGAAACTCGCCCAGCCAACATGGAGGGTAAAGGGGCGATAATGATCCGAGATCTTGTGCGTAATGCTTTGCGGATGAGACCAGAACGGATCATTGTGGGCGAAGTTCGCAGCGGGGAAGCTCTGGATATGTTACAGGCTATGAATACGGGTCATGATGGCTCCCTGACCACTGGGCACGCTAACACTCCGCGCGATATGCTCTCCCGACTAGAAACCATGGTGTTGATGGCCGGGATGGATCTGCCTGTTAGAGCAATACGTGAACAAATTTCCAGTGCCCTAGATGTCATCGTCCAACAGAGCCGCTTGAGAGACGGAAGCCGGAAATTAACCCATATCACCGAAGTTCTAGGAATGGAGGGGGATGTGATTGTGCTCCAAGACATTTACCGTTTTGAGCAAACAGGAATTGACAAGCATGGTAAAGTTCAAGGGCATTTCCGGGCGACCGGAATTCGGCCACATTTTGTTGATAAACTAATTGCTGCAGGGCAGATTCTTCCGGATACTATATTTTCCAATTAATAGTTTCCTTAATAATCTCATGTAAGGAGGGCGAGTATGCTTAATGGGATGGCTCTAACCATCATACTCATTTCGGTAGTCGCCAGTTTTCTAACAGTTTACCTCGCAATTCTTGCCCTTCCACGCCGTGCAGAAACCCTCGAAGCAAAACTTCAACGGTTTACAGCCTTGCGAATTCCGATCAAAAAAGGGACAGATAAACGAGACCTAATACAACTGCTGGCGCTCTTAGGTCGTCACACTCCCCGTCGCTGGAGCGAACGATTGGACCTTGAACTGATTCGGGGAAACATTCCCCTCAAAGGTGGAGAATTCTTGGTCCTCCAAGGTCTTTTGCCCGTTTTCTTTTTCCTGATTGGCAGTATACTCTCGCAAGGAATATATGTTGGGACTCTGTTTGCTGTCGTTGGGGGGGCGCTTCCTAGGATATGGCTAAAATCTGCTCAAAAGAAAAAACGCCGTCAATTTAACAATCAACTAGCGGATGCCTTGCTGGTTTTGGCCAATTCCCTCCGTTCTGGTTTTAGTCTCTTACAAGCCATGGAAATGGTCAGCCAGGAAATGCCTAATCCTATTTCTGGAGAATTTCAACTTGCTTTGCGAGAAATGACCTATGGAACTGCCACAGAAACAGCCTTGACCCATTTATCTGAACGAGTCGGCAGCGATGTCTTAGACCTGCTCGTAACGGCTATGCTGATTCAGCGCCAGGCTGGAGGAAACTTGGCCGAGGTACTTATGAATATTCATGCCACAATCCAGGGGCGCCTTCGCATCCAGCAAGAAATTAAAACACTCACCGCTCAAGGTCGGATTTCTGGATATATTATCGCCATTCTGCCGTTCGGAATTGCTGTTGTTCTGAGCGCGATCAATCCGAGCTACCTTTCCGTACTGTTTACCAATCCGACTGGATTGGCTATGCTTGCAGGAGGGCTGATCTCTCAAATCATAGGGTTTTTGATTATCCGAAAAATCGTTACGATCGAGGTTTGAGGTAACTATGAACAAGGGAGTGAGCCACTATGTTATTATCCATTATTTTATTCAGTGTATTTGGTACCATTTGTTTTACGCTGATCGGGATTTTCTTTGGAAAGCAAGAAATTAAGGCCCAAGAACGGATTTTACGGGCACTAGGTCAGGGAGAAATCAAATTCGAAGCAGATAAACGCTCGCTTAAAGAGCGGTTGCTGCGCCCGATGCTCTACCAATTTGCACAGCGCTTATCACGCCTAGCTCCTAAAGGAAAACCGGAACGCACGACAGAGCAACTGAGTGCTGCAGGATTGTTAGGCCAATGGACAGAGGTTGAATGGAAAGCCTTACAATATGCACTGAGCTTATTACTTGCGCTTCTCCTTTTTGGGATGTTTTCATTCATGAATAGTGGACTTTTAACCAGCTTAGAAATGGGGATCATCGGCTTCTTAATAGGTTATATCTTTCCTAATTCCTGGTTGAAGCAGAAAGCAAAAAAGCGGCAAAAGGAAATCCAGCATACTTTGCCCGATGTTCTCGATCTTCTAACCGTAAGTGTGGAAGCGGGCCTTGGGTTTGATGCTGCCTTACTCAAAGTTGTAGAGAAACAAAAAGGGGTCCTGGCGGAAGAATTCCTGAGGGTTTTGCAGGAAATTAAGATGGGACGCCCACGCAGGGAATCTCTGCGCGACTTAGCAAGGCGTAACAAACCGGCTGAAGATCTTAGTAATGTGGTTGCTTCACTCGTACAAGCAGATCAATTAGGGATATCCATCGGTTCAGTTCTGCGTAATCAAGCCAAACAAATACGGCAGAAGCAGCGGCAACGAGCAGAAGAAAAAGCCCAAAAGGCCCCTGTTAAAATGATGATTCCTTTGGTTTTTTTCGTCTTTCCAAGCATATTCATTGTTGTTCTGGGACCTGCTGTTATCCAAATTATTGAAATATTTAAGTAATTTAGTGAACGGAAAACCTACTCATGACCTAGGAGACTTCGGCTGATGAGTACTTTAAGCAAAACAGGAGGGAAGCGAAGGATGAAATCAGGGCATTTGCGTAACCTACGAACTGGGGAGATCGTTGGAGAGTGTGTCATTAAAGCAGACTCGTTTTGGCCTCGTTTTAATGGACTGCTGGGACGCACATCTTTGGCACAAGGAGAAGGGCTTTGGCTCATGCCGTGTCAGCAAGTTCACATGTTAGGTATGCAGTTTGCAGTTTCTGTTTGGTTTTTAGATAGCACAGGACATGTATGTGAGCTGATAGATGAACTACTGCCCTGGAAGGTTTCACCCTATATTCGTGGGGCTCGAAGTGTGATTGAGTTTCCGGTAGGGTGGGGAAACTCAACTAAAACACTGCTCGGGGACAAATTAAATTGGCAAGAAAATATACTCTATGGCTAGTCTACCTATTAGGTGTCCCATAGAATTTCGAAAACACCTTGGCTATAGCCAAATGGTCTTTAACCCCCCCGAGCTCGCGAACTGAATGCATGGCTAAGACCGGATTTCCGACATCCACAGCAGGAATATCAAGGTGTGTACTAGAAATAGGTCCTATGGTTGATCCACCTCGTTCATCAGAACGATTAACAAATATTTGAACGGGGACTTGGGCATTTTGACAGAGGGTTGTGAACACTGCAGCCGTTTCTGCATCAGTTGTGTAACTTTGGTTAGCACTTATTTTTAGCACAGGGCCGCCATTGAGGATAGGATGATTGACTGGATCGTGCTTTTCTACGGCATTGGGATGTAGAGCATGGGCCATATCAGCAGAAATGAGGAAAGAGTGTGCCAAAGCTTGAAAATAAGCCTCTCGGCCTTTTTCTTGTGCTAAGAGGATTCGTTCTAGGACATGAGATAGAAAGGGAGATGCCGCTCCTTGTTTAGAAGTACTGCCACATTCTTCATGATCAAAGCAAGCTAGTACATTGGTCATTAAGGAAGGTTCTGACTTAGCAAGGGCCCAAGCCCCGGCATGGACCATTGCTAAGTCATCAAGTCGTCCTGAGGAGAGATACTCTTGCTGGAGTCCAACAAAACTGCCTTGTATAGTTTCAAAGAGAAAGAGATCAAAATATAAGATTTCTTCTACAGGACAGTTCAATATTTCGGCAAGATGATGAACCAAGCGCTTATCGTTCTGTAAATCATCCGAAATTTGAGACAATAAGGGTAGCATATCTTTTTGTTTATTTAATTCAATTCCTTCATTAATCTTGCGATTCAAATGGATGGATTGATTAGGTATCACCAGCAAAGGGCGTTCACTGTTGTAGAGTTTAATTTGTGGATTAAAGGGAGTCTCACCACGCAGGATTATCCGGCCTGCCAATGATAGCGGTCGGTCCAGCCAAGTATTGAGAATGGGACCGCCATAGGCTTCCACGTTTAATTTGAGATAACGCCCTTCAACCTGGATTTCGGGAATTGACTTCACACGGAAACTGGGACTGTCAGTGTGTGCTGCAATAAGGTGAAAACCATAATCCTCCAATCCACCTAAGCCGATTGTGAAAGCGATCAAGGCAGAGTTATTGCGGCTTACAAAATAGTTCCCACCTGGAACCAAGGACCATTTATCTTGAAGTGATAACTCCTGAAATCCTTGTGGGATAAGGATTTTCTTTACGCTTTGCACAGCATGGAAAGCAGACGGGCTCTGATCAATAAAATTAAGCAGTTCTTGGGCAAACATCCGTTCCTCATCAGTAATAAATGCAGTCATATTATCTTACACCTTTCAAAAGAATTTCATCGTTAGTCGAAGGAGTTCCCTAAATCAGAGTTTAGCTTAGGAAGGAATCTCAGATTTCATCTTTATTCTCCCCGCAGAAAGGACATTCCTTCCTAAACTATTATAATGGTATAATTGCTTAGCAGGAAATTTGAACTCCCTTACAGAAAGATAAAAGCAGATATCTTAGGATCGATATCCATGAATGGGAGAAAAAGTTTGAAAAACTATAGGTTAGCATCACTGGAACATACTAATCATTGTGAATTGACAGAGATTTGGAACCGCTGTTGGCAAGGATATTACTATAATATGTCATTTTCCGATGAGCAAATGAGAGTTTGGCGTGATCTAAGTCAAGCTTCATTAGAGAATTCGATCGGCATTTATGTTGATAATCAAGTCGTCGGATTTAGTTTGCTATCTGTGGACGGAAGTGATGGATGGATCGCTGCGGCCTGTATTGACCCTGATTACCGATGCCAAGGGTTAAGCGAAGTTTTAATGAGAACTCAACTCGATCGTGCATCACGCCTTGATCTTAAACGGGTTTACCTTGAGGTATTGGAACAAAATCACGCACTCAAGGTTTATCAGTCCGTAGGCTTTGCTCCTGTGCGTCAACTTAATCTCTACAGCACACAAGTTAGAACTGACTATCATAATAGTGCTTCGAGAATAATTCCTCTAAGATCAGTTCACGTAGATTTATACTTTGAAAACCGTAGTCGTGCCTTTAAGCCAGCTTGGCAACGAAGGGAAGATTACCTTAGGCGTCATATTAATTATTTTGCAGTTCTGAATATGTCAGGAACCGCGGGCGCCATGTTTGCAGGGGAGAAAAAGGACATTCTGATTGACGTTTGGAGTGCCTCTGCTGCTGGCGCCGCTGAGCTGATTTCTGCTCTACTTCAACGGTCAAATGACCCGTTTTCCTTGATAAATCAGCCTAAGGATTGGATTTTTGCGTTTCTTTGTACGAAGAAAATATTGCCGAGTGCAATACAATTAGAAATGTGCATTCAGGTGACATAAATACTTGTTGCAGCGCATAAGATAGTTGAGTCCCTAAGTTTAGCGGAAATACGGGTCGTTTTTGTTAAACAATTGGCAAACAAAGTTTTTTAATAAAGTTTTTCATAGTTCTTGAAATTTTTGGGATTCAGGTATATAATATTAAGATAACCCAAAAAAATACGAAAGGAAATAATCTCTATGACAAAAGAACAATTAATGATTAATGCGATTTTGGAGTCCGTGGGACTTGAATCTATTAAGTCTGCACCAACCCAAAGGCAAGCCCATGAAGAAGGATAAGTAGTTACAGAAAGGGTGCGGTATTTTGACCCGGATTCTAATCCTAAAGTGTAACCAAGTTAACTTAAACCTATTCTTTAAGACCCAAATCTAAAAGCGAGTTTCTTAAAAATTTAAGGAACTCGCTTTTATACTTGGAATTAGGATGGTCGTTGAAATTAGGGTTTATAAGAATGGAGTCGAAGAATTATGTCATTAGTTGTTTTAGGAATTGCTTGTAGCCCGCGGCGAAATGGTAACACCACTCGCTTGATTCTAGAGGGGATGGAGATTGCGCGAGCTGAGGGTCATACAACGGAAACCATTTATCTCTCGGATTTAAAAATAACTCCCTGTCAAGGGTGTGGAGCTTGTTCAACTAATGGCATCTGTGTACTTAAGGATGATATGCCTGAGCTCCAAGCAAAAATCATTCGTTCTGACCGCTTAATTCTCGCTGCTCCAATCTTTTTTATGGGAGTAAACGCCCAAACAAAAATCATGATTGATCGAATGCAAACATTTTGGGCACTTAAATATTTGCACCACAAANNGCCGGAACACGTAAACAAGATGTGTTCTTTTGTGCCGAACGCTCAATTAAAACATTCTTTCATATGTTAGATATTCACTACACTAAACCTTGTTTATTTAGTGGAATCGATAAAGCCGGCGAGATCGAGGACTATCCAAGCTACTTAGAAGAAGTGCGCAAGACTACTCAGGGTTTCCTAATATCCTAATATTGCGATAATTAGCTAGTCCATTCTGGAGGAAATTATGCTATAATAAATGTATATTGTATGATGGAAAGGAAATGTGTCTCATGCAAAAAACTTCTGAACCGTTAATCCACCCTAAGATTGCTATTGTAACAGATAGTACCAGTGATTTAGATCCAGAAATGATCAAGGAGTTTGGGATCGAGATACTTCCTTTGCATGTTGTTTACAAAGATCGAGAATACCTCGACGGAGTTAATATCAGTCCAGATCAAGTTTATGACAATATGGAGGTAGAAGTTCCCACAACTTCATTACCTTCACCTGCTGAAATTTCGAACTTATTTAATCGCTTAAGGGATGAGAAATTCACCCATGTTCTTTCCATACATATCTCCAGCGGCTTGAGTGGTACCTATGATACTGTCTGTCAAGTAGCTCAAGACTATAAGGATATGGTCATTGAAGTATTTGATTCCAAAGCGCTATCCATGGGGCTTGGTTTTCCTGTGTTGGAAGCAGCTCACAAACTCCGCGACAATAATAATTTCCAAAGTATTGTAAATGTAGCTGAGGCTGTTTCAAAACAGACTAAACTCTATTTTGTCCTTTCAACCTTAGAATATCTTAAACGTGGCGGCAGAATTGGCTATGTTTCGGGCACCATCGGGGAGCTACTAAATATTAAGCCCATTATATCCGTGAATGCAGAAGGGAAATATATTACCTCTGCAAAGGTCCGTGGCAGGGATCAGTCCCTTAAGAAGTTATATGATATCTTGGTAGAAAGCACTCAAGAGGGAAGCTACAACGTAGCCATCGTTCATGGGGGGGCAGAGCAGGAAGGACGTAAATTATTAGAAAACGCTCGTCAACTTCCCAACATTAAGCAATTGTTATTTAATCAGATTAGTCCAGTTATGGGCGTTCATACGGGCCCGGGGCTGGTCGGAATCATAATTTCTCCTGTACTTGAACCTTAGTCGTAAGACTGAGGTTTTTCTTAACTCTCAAATAGTTTCGTGACCTAGCATCTATCTAAAGGGAATTTCACATTTACTGTCGAATTCTTTCGAGATTATCTTAACAAATGCATTAAGCGGGTCTGTCGATAAGGGAGAGTTTATATGTTAGAAAAAGAGCGCTGGTACGCCGTGGTTAATCCTAAATCAGCCAATGGGAGTACTTTCAAACAGTGGCCAGTGTATTTAAAACGACTAGAAGAAGAGGGATATTTAATCCAATATGAGTACACTTCAGGGCCAAGGGATGCAACTAAAATAACGCAAAGAATCTTGCAGGAGGGATATACTCATATTATAGCTGTCGGGGGAGACGGTACCATGAATGAAGTGGTTAATGGTTTTTTCACGGACGGCCAAATGATTAATCCTGATGCAGAGTTAGCCCTTTTTTCGCATGGCACCGGAGGGGACTTAATACGCACACTTATGATTCCGAAGGGAATTGAGGGTTTTTTGGCAATCTTAAGTCAGAGACGCAAGCGCAAGGTCGATGTTGGAGAAGTGTTTTTCCAAAAAGATCATGGGCAGCAAGAGAGCCGCTATTTTATTAACGTTGCGGATGTCGGATTAGGTGGAGAGACAGTTGCTCGTGTAAACCAACAAAGTAAATTGCTGGGTGGGAAACTTTCATTTCTAATCGGATCAGTGATAAGTATCCTGCGTTACCGGAATAAAGTCATGCGTTGTGAAATCGACGGTAAATTAATTTCCGAAGGACGACAAAACAGCATTATGGTTGCAAATGGTCGGTTTATTGGTGGGGGCATGATGATCGCACCCCAGGCAGAATTAGATGATGGGCTGTTCGATGTGGTCTGTTTAGGGGATTTTTCAACTCTAACGCTCCTTCGGCACTTGCCTAAGATATATCGTGGAGCACATCTAAAAATCCCTGGTGTGGAGGTGTATCGCGGACAATCTGTTGTCATAACATCGACTGAAAAAGCACTGCTAGATATTGACGGAGAGCAACCCGGATATGCACCTATTACTTTTACCCTTCATCCCAAAACCCTTTGCCTATGGGGTTAATCGACAGTATTAAATTTTACAATTAGAACAGGTATGGGGTAGTTATGCAGAGCCTTGCTCTGCTTGACTACCCCAGCTTAGATTGTTGTTGTACCTATCTAGAGATCAGGTTTATTTCTAAGGTCAATAAAGGTCAAAAAATCTCTGACCATTATTGACCTTAGAATGATTATCGATTATAATTTAACTATGACAAGGAAAAAATACCAGTGAAGAAATAGACAATTCAAATTGCAGAAAAGTTATAACAATAACCTATGAAGTCAGACTGCGTATGCAGATTAAATGAGGTGAAACTATGGATTTTAAGGATTATTATGTAGGTCTTGGAGTATCTCCTGATGCCGATGAAAAAACAATTAAGAAAGCCTATCAGAAATTAGCCAAAAAATACCATCCGGATGTTAATCCAGGAGATAAAGTGGCTGAAGAAAAGTTTAAAGAGGCTACGGAAGCTTATCAAGCCATCAGCGATCCAGAGAAACGACGTAAATATGATGAACTCCGGCAGGATTATCAACACTGGCAGAAACGTGGAGGACGAGGAGATTACAACTGGGATCGTTGGCAGACAAATCCCGGCAGAGGGGGTAGCGGGAGTCAGGGNNTTTGGAGGGGAAGGATACTCTGATTTCTTCTCTACCCTGTTTGGAGGGGGCGGTGGGCAAGGCCGTGGCTTTAGCGGCGGCTCTACAGTAGGCCGTGGTCGTGCTGGTCAGGACACTGAAGTTGACGTCCAAGTGAGCCTCGAAGAGACGTTTAATGGAACGACACGTCTCATCCGTACAGGGGAAAAACAAATCGAAGCCAAAATTCCAAAAGGGGTTCGCACTGGTTCGAAGGTGCGACTCACTGGTCAAGGCGGCCCTGGGATTGCAGGTGGACCAGGTGGGAATCTCTATTTAAATATTACTGTAAGTCCTCATGTTCACTTTGTCCGTGAAGGAGATGATTTAAGGGCCAAGCAGCCTCTTGATTTCTATCAGGCGATCTTTGGCGGAGAAGTTAGTGTCCGAACGTTTGATGGAGAAGTTCTTCTCAAGATCCCTCCACGCTCTCAGAGCGGCAAGAAATTCCGCTTGAAAGGAAAAGGAATGCCCAATATTGAGCGTCCTGATCAACGGGGAGATCTCTTTATCGAACTTTCCATTATTCTTCCAGATGACTTGAGTGAGCAGGAACTATCCACCCTTCAAGAGTTAGCAAATAAACGAGGATGAGTTTCAACCTAAACTACAAACCTAATAAGGAGTGAGCAACTATGTCTTTTGATACCAATCGACTTACCCAGAAATCCCAGGAAGCAATCACAGAAGCCCAATCAATGGCGGAACGCAATGCCAATAGCCTAGTAGAGCCAGAACATCTAATACTCGCCCTTTTAGAGCAGGTAGAGGGTGTTACATCTCAAGTTTTGACAAAACTAGACATCGCGACGGGTGTACTGATCTCAACAATCCGTCAAGAGATTAATCGATTTCCGCGCATAAGCGGTGGAAACGTGCAAATAAATATTTCCCCACGCTTGCGCACAGTCTTGGTGGCTGCTCATGATGAGATGGCGACCTTTGGAGATGAATATGTCAGTACAGAACATTTACTTTTGGCCATCTTGACAAAGGCTGGAGGACCTGTCGAAAAAATTCTTAAGCAAGCAGGACTGAATCGAGAGAAATTACTGCAAGCTTTGCGAGAAATCAGAGGTACTCAACGCGTTACCAGCCCTAATCCTGAAGGCACTTATGCAGCGCTGGAACAATATGGGCTTAACCTAGTGAAGCAAGCTCGTCGCGGTCGTCTAGACCCAGTCATAGGCCGTGATGAGGAGATACGTCGGGTTATCCAAACTCTTTCCCGTCGTACTAAAAATAACCCCGTCTTAATCGGGGAACCTGGGGTTGGGAAAACTGCCATTGTAGAAGGGCTAGCTCAACGGATTGTACGAGGAGATGTTCCGGAAACTATCAAGGATAAACAAGTTATTTCTCTGGATATGGGAACCCTAATCGCAGGTGCAAAATACCGAGGGGAGTTCGAAGAACGCTTAAAAGCTGTCCTAAAGGAAATTCAAGATCGTGATGATGTGATCTTGTTTATTGATGAATTGCACACCGTCGTTGGAGCAGGGGCTGCCGAAGGGGCTATGGATGCCAGCAACATGTTAAAACCAATGTTAGCGCGTGGAGAGCTTAGCATGCTTGGGGCAACGACTCTCGCTGAATACCGCAAACACATTGAAAAAGATGCAGCACTTGAACGTCGCTTTCAACCGATCCTGGTCGACGCTCCCAGTGTTGAAGATACCATCTCTATTCTGCGTGGTCTTAAGGAACGCTATGAAACCCACCATGGAGTGCGAATCACGGATGGAGCCATCATTGCTGCAGCTATGCTCTCGGATCGTTATATCAGTGACCGATTTCTCCCCGACAAGGCGATTGACCTGATCGATGAAGCTGGAGCACGAATGCGCATGGAAATTACGAGCGATCCCTTTGAATTAGATCAAATTAAACGCAGAATGATGCAATTGGAAATTGAACGCGAGGCTCTTAAGAAAGAAAAAGATGACGCAAGTAAAGATCGTTTAGCAAAGATTGAAGAAGAGTTAGCAAATCTCAAAGAAGAACGTACCGCACTAGAAGGGCAGTTACAAGGTGAACGGGAAGTTCTGGCTCAAATTCAACAACTTAAAGAAGAGATTGACCGCTCGCGTACTCTTATGGAGCAAGCGCAACAGCAATTGGACTACAATAAGGCTGCCGAACTCCAGTATGGTATCATTCCGACTCTAGAAAAAGAACTTCAAGTGGCAGAGCTAAACCTTCAAGCCAAGAAGAATTCACTCTTAAAGCAAGAAGTAGTGGAGCAAGATATTGCTGAAATAGTGGCAACCTGGACTCATGTTCCTGTTGCCAAGCTTATGGAGAGTGAGATGGAAAAACTCGTCCATATGGAAGAACGTCTTCATCAAAGAGTGATCGGTCAAGAGGAGGCTGTTCGTGTAGTTTCTGATGCTGTCCGCCGTGCACGGGCAGGGATACAAGATCCTAATCGTCCTTTAGGCTCATTCCTTTTCTTGGGACCAACGGGAGTTGGAAAAACAGAACTGGCCAGAGCTTTAGCCGAGTACCTCTTTGATGATGAACAAGCGATTGTGCGGATTGACATGTCAGAGTATATGGAAAAACATACAGTCGCGCGTCTCATCGGAGCCCCTCCCGGATATGTCGGATATGAAGAGGGTGGACAACTCACAGAGGCTGTTCGTCGTAAACCTTATAGTGTCATCCTCTTTGACGAAATTGAAAAAGCACATGGTGATGTGACCAATATTCTCTTGCAGCTCTTAGATGATGGCCGCTTAACGGATGGTCAAGGGCGCATAGTAAACTTTAAAAATACGGTGGTCATCTTAACGAGTAATATCATCTTATCTATTGAAGAACTGATCAGCCGCAATGCAGCTCAAAATGAAGTTCGCTCTGCCATTAACGAACAACTTCGAAGGCACTTTCGTCCAGAATTCCTTAACCGGCTTGATGAAGCGATTGTCTTTCATCCTTTAGGGCGTGAGCATATCGGCCGGATCGTAGATATTCAACTTGAGTTGCTGAGTAAACGTTTAAGTGAACGCAGACTCTCGCTGGAATTAACTCCGATGGCTAGTGAGCAACTGGCTAATGAAGGGTATGACCCAGTTTATGGAGCAAGGCCGCTCAAAAGGGTCATTCAACAGCGTCTGCAAAATCCTTTAGCTCTTAAACTCCTGCAGGGTGAAATTAAGGACGGGCAACAAATTCAAGTGGATGTTGATGGGGCAGGATATTCGTTTTCCCAGAAGATGAACCACTAAGTCATTTTTGAGATTCCACTGATCTATAGATTTTCAAAATAGTTATGTTTCCCTGTCCAATGAGGAGGAGTTTGGGGAGAAAAATCTCGAAGAGGCCGAAACAGTGCATCATGCATCTGCTTCGGCCTCGTTTCAACCTCCTATATCAGCTTGAAGTATCCTGCTTACTGTATTCATACGGGTCAGTGTCTTTTGTATAGCACTCGCAGTTAGGGTAACGATTTAGAGGTTATTATCTATCGCTTGCTCAGATGTGAACAATTCTTTGGCCATTTCTAAATAACGAATGGCCTGATCTACTTGGCTTTTAAGTTCATTTTTCCGTTCCCATAATCCTTCTATTTGCTCCTCAAGCTGGACAATTTCAGCCCGCTTTTCCAGGAGCATAGTTTCTACTTCAATTTCCTTGGACTTTGAAAGCTGTGTGGCTTCACTGATTAATGTTTCTCTTTCACTTTGAGCAGCTTGTAAAACCTCGTTAGCCTGTTTATTGGCATCATCTTTTATTTGATTTGCGACCCTCTGGGCGCTGAGAAGGGCATCCCGCAGGTCTTTTTCAATTTGTTCATAGGACTTAAGACGGTTGCCCCATTCCGAGTTTTGTTCCCGTAAGCTGTTTATTTGTAAGCGCAATTCTTTGTTGGCGGCATTGGCTTCCGATAATTGACGGTCTGTTTCTGCCCATGCTTGATCGACAGCCTCCGAATCATACCCACGGAAAACTCGTTTGAATTCTAGTGTGTCCATAGTTTCCATACCCTCCTTTTTATACTTCACAACTTGCATACTTATAAATAAGTAAGGATCATTTTGTTATTTTCTTTCCAGTTTAACTTATCGGGATCTGTCTGTCTAGAATAATAATAATTTATATTTTTAGTGAATAATTTGCGATCTTTTTACACATCCTGAAACTGTTATGTAAATTAATGTTATAAAGGGAGGGATTTTAGGATGCAATTAAATGAGCTGGAAATGAAGAAGATTCTTGACCAAGGCATGTTAACCCGAAGTATTATCGAAAACGAAACTGTCATGAAAAAGTGTCAAATGTACAATGAGATGGCAAAAGATGCTGCAGTTAAAGGGTTTTTTAAAGAACAGGTCAAAGGTTTAGAGGATGTCATCGGATATTTTAAAAAAGAAATGGTGGGACTTCAATAGAAAGGGGAGCTTTGAAATGAGTCAATTTACGGATTTGGATATGCTTTATGATTATGAAAAGGACGCTGCTGCTGCTGCAATGGGCTATATGACACTAGCTACGCGTGCTCATAATGGTAATTTAAGAGATATGTACTTACGCTTAGCTAACGAAGCTACCAATGCCCATAGTAAGGTGAGCAAATTGATTAATCAAAGCGGTGGTATAGCCTGAGGTGACTATAATATTAAAGAACCGGGAACGAATGTTCTCGGTTCTTTAATATTATTCATCATGTTTCCCGACCATGGTTAAAGTGAATTAGACTAAAGATTAACCTGCCACTTGACGAGAACGGTAAAGTGCAGTTTTGTGGCGAATGCGTTGGATTGCATTGTCCAAAGATTTTGGATTAAGCCCCAGACGTTGAGTCACCTCACGTTGTTTGAACCCTTGTATGAAATAATGCTTAAAGACTAGACGTTCAAGATCTGAGAAGTTCTTATTTAGGCCTTGAATCATTGTAATAGCTTCGTCATTTGCGATCACCATTGATGCAGGATCCTCAGCGTTCGGTAATAGTTCTAAGAAACTTGTTTCCTCTGTTTCAGATAAGACATTGTTAAGGGAGTATGCTTCGTTTAAGTTAAGGTGTTTCTGGCGAGTATACTTGCGAAGGCTATCAATGAGTTTGCGTTTTATAACCATTCGTAAAAAATGCAGGAAAGGAATTTCTGAAGTTTGATCATAAGATAAAACGGCTCTGTATATTGCAATTCGGCCTTCTTGCATTAGGTCATCATATTCCGCTCTTGGTAAAAAATATTTATACGCAATGATACGCACTTCAGGTTCATAGTGCTCGATGATTTCGTTTAATGCTTCTTTATTGCCTGAGCGTGCTGCTTCAAGCATGGCCGTTTCTTTATCTTGGGCTCCAATGTTCGAAGTCATAACACTCATCTCCTATCAAAAATTATACTTGATCACCTCTATGAGTCTAATGGAGATGATCTCTTTTGACAAGAGTATTTCAGTGGACAATCCTCCAAAACCTGTAAATAAAGTTACTTGAGCTTTAAATTCTTACGCTTAAAAGGATTTAAGTAAGTTTGCTGTTTCAATAGCTGTCATAGCAGCGTCAAACCCTTTATTTCCAGCTTTAGTTCCTGCACGTTCAATCGCCTGTTCGATACTATCCGTAGCTATAACTCCAAAAATCACAGGAACGCCGGTCTGTAGGCCTACCTGGGCAATACCTTTACTGACTTCATTGCTGACAAGATCAAAATGAGGGGTAGCTCCTCGAATAACAGCACCTAAGCAAATTATGACATCATAACGTTTAGAATTGGCCATTTTTTGAGCTACAAGTGGAATTTCGAAGGCGCCTGGTACCCAGGTGAGTTCAATATCATCGTCCAGACAACCATGTCTGCGCAGGGCGTCCATGGCACCTCCGACTAATTTACTGGTGATAAACTCGTTAAAACGTGCAGCAATAATTCCGACTCTAAGTCCTTGGGCTAATAAATTTCCTTCATATGTTTTCATAGGAACTTCCCTTCTCTACAATATTTTTGCCTTATGAACGATCCTCAAATCTACTATTGAACACTTGTTAAATAATGCCCCATTTTTTGTTTCTTAGTGCAAAGATATTTTGAATTTTCGGGTTTGCACACAGTTTCGAGAGGGACGCGTTGTACAACATTTAAGCCATACCCTTCGAGACCTACAATTTTACGTGGGTTATTGGTCATTAAACGTACTTTGGATATTCCTAGGTCTGCTAAAATTTGTGCTCCTACACCATAATCACGCAAGTCTTCCTGAAAGCCTAAAGCTAGGTTGGCTTCAACCGTGTCTTTGCCTTGTTCTTGAAGTTTATAGGCCTTCAGTTTATTCAATAATCCAATTCCTCGGCCTTCTTGGCGCATATAGAGTAACACACCGCGACCTTCGCGTTCAATATCTTCCAAAGCTCGACTGAGTTGATCTCCACAGTCACAACGCCTAGAATGAAAAACATCTCCAGTAAGGCATTCTGAGTGAACTCTGACGAGCACAGGAGCACCATCATCAACAGTTCCTTTAACGATTGCTAAATGTTCTTTCTGATCAATAATACTAAGATAACCTACAGCGTTAAAGTCTCCGAATTCTGTCGGAAGATGGATGCTTTCCACCCTTTCAATTAGTTTTTCTGATTGGCGACGATAACTAATCAGGTCTTTCAAGGTGATTAGTTTTAGATTATGCTTAGCCACAAAAAGAAACAAATCCGGTACTCTAGCCATGGTTCCGTCTTCATTCATAATCTCGCAGATCAGGCCTGCAGGCTGAAGTCCAGCAAGTCGCGCTAAATCCACGGAACCTTCAGTGTGCCCTGCACGTATTAAAACTCCACCTTCTCTAGCTTTAAGTGGAAAGATGTGTCCTGGACGATGTAATTTGCTAGGTTCACTTTCGGGATCTGCTAAAATTTTAACGGTTGCAGCGCGTTCGAAGGCGGATATCCCAGTGGTACTTGTGACAGCATCGACACTGACGGTAAAGGCTGTTTCGTGTGGATCTGTATTGTTAGTGACCATCGGTTCAAGTTGTAAAGCCCGAATACGATCCCCAGTCATCGGAACACAAATTAGCCCTCTTCCATAAGTCGCCATGAAGTTGATCGCTTCTGGGGTTGCCATTTCGGCAGCCATAACAAGATCCCCTTCATTCTCTCGATCCTCGTCGTCCACCATGACAATCATTTTACCTTGTCGAATATCTTCCAAGGCTTCCTCAACAGTATTAAATGGCATGTCCTTCACTCCTTTAATAATTTTCTTCGATTTGTAGAGGTTACCTCAAATAAAACCATGTTCAGCTAAAAAGCCTAAGGAAAGATCTTTTTTCATTTTATCTGAGTCCTTGCTCATTCCCATAAATCGTGCAACATATTTGCCGATCAGATCTGTTTCAAGGTTTACACTTGCTCCAATGGTCTTTAGTCCCAATGTGGTCTGATCAAAGGTATGAGGAATAAGAGAAACTGTAAAATAATCGGATTCCACATCTATGACGGTCAGAGAAATGCCGTCAATAGCTACGGATCCCTTAGGCAACAGAAAAGGCAATAGAGTAGGAGGGGCGTTGATTTCATAGACTAGGGCAATGCCTACTGGGGATATACGACGTATTGTGCCAACGCCATCAACATGCCCACTGACCAAATGCCCACCTAATCGAGTTTGAAGTTGTAACGCTCGTTCTAAATTAACTTGGCTGCCACCTTTAAGCTCAGCCAGATTAGTTTTTGCCAAGGTTTCAGCCATCACATCCACTGTAAATTCGCGGTCGCTCTGCCGAATTACCGTTAAGCAAACTCCGTTGACCGAGATGCTATCTCCTATCTGAGTTCCCATTAGTACCTTTTTGGCTTCAAGTGTAAGCTGCCCCGATTCTGGTAAGAGGCGCAGGCCGCGGACAGTACCCAGTTCTTCCACAATTCCGGTAAACAAGACTATCCCTCCTTGATGCAGCTTGGCTAAAGTGATTTATAATAAGCTAATAGTCACTTTAGCGGAGATATCCAGTAACATGTAGATCGCCCGTTTCCATATCAACTTGCACGTTATCCAGTGTCAAGGCCTCTGCCATACGCTGGATATGTAAACCTGATAGGGGAGAGGGACCATGCCCGCCAACTAGTTTTGGCGCAATGAAAAATTCGACTTTGTCAATACAGGACTCATTAATCAGTGATCCTGCCAATCTGCCGCCCCCTTCTAATAAGACACTAGTCCAACCGCGACGGACAAGATCCATTAATAGTTCTTTGAGGGGGACATATCTCGAAGTGTCATATTGCCAGACCTCAACCAGTTCATGAGCATGTTGCAAAGAATCGACCTTGTTCTTTGAAGCTGCAAGGGTTGTGGCAATGATGCAAGGGCTTTGTTGGGAAGCGGAAAGAATCTGAGCAGTTTCGGGTAAGCGTAATTGTCCGTCGACAATGACCCGCACAGGGTCTTTGCCCCCTGGAAGTCGACAGGTGAGTTGGGGGTTATCTTGAAGAACTGTTTCACTTCCCACCAAAATGACATCATAGTGATCACGGAGTTGGTGAACATAATGGCGGGACTTTTCCGAACTAACCCAGCGTGAGTCCCCTGTCTCTGTAGCAATTTTGCCATCTAGGGTCATGGCAGATTTATATAAGACAAAGGGTAAACCAGTCGTAATTGCTTTAATAAAGACTTCATTAACTAGGGTGGCTTCTTGGTCCAGGAGACCTACGTCTACCTGAATTCCAGCCTTACGTAAACGATCGATACCGCGACCTGCTACGATTGGATTTGGATCTCTCATGGCAACTACAACACGTTTGATCTCGGCTTTGATCAGGGCGTCAGCACAAGGAGGTGTTCTGCCAAAATGGGAACATGGTTCTAAGGTTACATAAGCCGTAGCGCCACAAGCCTGATCTCCTGCGGCTGTAAGAGCATGAACTTCAGCGTGAGGGGACCCAGCCTTATGGTGATATCCCTCTCCTACGATTAGGTCATCTTTGACAATCACACATCCTACCAGAGGATTCGGACTGGTTCTACCGACAGCTTTAACCGCTAGCTCAAGTGCTCTTTTCATAAATTTTTGGTCGTGTAAATTTGAAGGACTCGATTTAAGCATAGGATTCCTTTCTTAAAACTAGATTTAGTGTATCCAAAAAAAGAAGAAGTAAAAAATAAAAAACACCTGTTCTTTCTCCAGGTGTTGATCATAAAGTCACAGCTCAAAAAAGCGCTCAAACGCTTAAATGTGCTGTTCCTCTTCTCATCCAGACTTTACTGTCGGCCCCGGAATTGACACCGGGTCTGCCTTACGGCTCGCGGGCTTTACCGCCGGTAGGGAATTTCACCCAACCCCAGAGGAATAATACGGATTATTAAATTTCCTATAGTTTACTCCAGGTTGTTGATTTTCGCAACCCTATATTTTCCCATGCAAGGCAAGGAATTCTTCTCGTAATAAACCCATCAGAATTGCGTCATGGTAGTTTCCTAGTACGTAACGAGCCTCACGTTGACGGCCTTCAATTACAAAGCCAACTTTTTCATAAGCCTTAATGGCCCGGATGTTCTGATCCCAAGTATCCAGAGAAATTCGGTGAAAATTCCACTGGCTAAAGAGGTAGCGCGCAAAGGTGATTACGGCATCTGTGCCATAGGCTTTGCCCCAATAGTTTTTATCCCCAATAACAACAAAGAGCGCAACCGAACGAGCAGGGATATTGATTTCTTTAAAGCCAATGGTTCCAATCAGTCGTTCGTTTTCATCTAAAATTATATAGCGATGGGTATCGGGCGACTCGTCAAGAAACTTTACGGCGAGTTGATCTTTGCTTTGTAGGGTATTCAAGGGCCAAGCCCCACTAGACCATAAATTTACCTCTTGATCATTATACCATTGATAGATTTCGTCAAGATCATCTTCTTCTATCGGGCGAATGGAGGTTTTGAGACCTTTTAGCATCAAGCAGAACTCCTTAGTCATCGTTAGTATGTTTCATGAGACTTATTTTAGCATTGATTTTAGGCAAAAATCAAACTGGAAGAAGACCCTAGTGAGCGAAAATTAGGGTCAACAGCTTACTGAATCATACCAGCGGATTAATAGAACCTGTTAAATCCCGCTAGCAAGCTCTGAAATAAAAAAGGGTCTGAATTTATTCACGTTCCTAAAAGTGAATAAATTCAGACCTTTTGGCTAAACTGGTCGGGGCGACGGGATTCGAACCCACGGCCTCTTGGTCCCGAACCAAGCACGCTACCAAACTGCGCCACGCCCCGAATCATTAGAACGAACTTCATATTACCAAACCGAGGTAATCCTGTCAACCTAAATTGGTTATTTGTACGAACTAAAAAAACGGGAAATAGCTATTGATTTGATTTGAAAAGATTTGGTGACTAAACCAACATAAAATGAATGACAATTCATTGCCAAACTTAAAAATATATTGTAGAATAACTTATAATTAATTTTTCAAAATATTGAGTTATGTTGTAGGAAATACTATAATATTGTCAGAATATTTGTTATCCAATGAGTTTTTAACATTAATTAAATTATGAATTATACTTTATTTAGCTCTAGATTGCTACATGTTTTATTTTCATATATACTTTATACAAGCTATCTTATAAATAAAACCCTTAATAGGTGCTTATCTAGAGGGAGAGAAGAAAATGGGGAAAATTGGGATTGTTATGGATTCTACTGGATATCTTTCAAAAGAAATTCTTGAGCAATTTAAGATTCGCGTCGTACCCCTTAATGTTAATATTGGTGATGAAACGTTTTCTGAAACAGAACTAACCAATCCGATTTATTTTGAAAAGCTAAGTCATATCTCCGGTTTGTCGACAACCTCACAACCTTCCGTTGGCACATTCTTGGAAACCTATAATTCAATGTTTTCGGAAGGCATTGAGGATATTGTAAGTATTCATATTTCTGCGGCGATCAGTGGAACAATCCAGTCAGCTCTGATGGCCAAAGAACAAGCTTCCAGTCCGAATATTCACATCTTTGATTCAAGGTCTTCTGCTTTGGGTCTCGGTGTACTTGCTTGGGCAGCAGCAGAATGGGCAGAGCAAGGGTTAAGTAGTTCGGATATCATGGCGCAGCTTCAAACTCTTAATCAACAGACAGAACTATATTTTATAGTTAATACGCTGGAAAATTTACGTAAAGGAGGACGGATTGGTGGTGCAGCTTCACTAGTTGGAACTTTACTTCAAATAAAACCGATTCTTTACTTTAATCAAAACGCACAAATCGATGTTTTTGATAAAGTGCGGTCGCGTACTAAGGCATGGCAACGGGTACTTGACGAATTAAATCGTGCCTTAGCTACAGGAAAACGTTACCGTATTTGTGTTATGCACGTTAACATACCGGAAGAAGGAAAAATCCTACTCAACGAACTTAAGGTTCGATTTCCAGAACATGAAGTTCGTTTATTTGAAGCCGGAGCCGTCATTGCTACTCATGTCGGACCTGGAGCATTTGGCCTCACGTTTCACCCTTGGCCTGTTGTATAAAACTATCTCTTTTTACTGAAGTTGCTAGCCTCAGCGTTGAAACTTATTGATCGTTTAGTGAGCGCTATAGTTGCTCACACGCTCAAAGAGAAAACTGAAAATTTATAATACCCAGACAAAAATCAAAAAAGATTTCTCTTTAAGAGGAAAACTTAGCTTTCTAACGAATAATAATCTCATAGGAGGTTAAGCACATACGAATATTATGCGTTATTGCATTTTAAATTGACTCAGTAAGGTTTGTTGGTTTAATTAGAATATTAAGTATATTCTGAAAATTTTATTAATATCCATTTACACTTTGTGAATATTAACTCATTATCTTATAATTTTAAATTATTCTTGAAATACTGAAAAATTAGTCAATAAATTTTAAACTTTGGCAGGATTTTTAAAACAAAAAAAGAATAGGTTATATCAAGGGGAGATTAGATTGCAGGAGAAGTCTCATAAATATCAATCTAGAAGGAGTTGAGGCATGTTGAAAATAGCAATCTCTGGTAAAGGCGGGGTCGGTAAAACTACCTTTGCAGCCAATCTTGCCCATTGGCTCTCGCAAAAAGGGATCACTGTTTTAGCGGTGGATGCTGATCCCGATGCCAGCCTTGGGACGATCCTGGGTCTCTCTGAGGACGTTCTCTCAGATCTTAAACCGATTGTCGACATGAAAGAACTGATTGAAGCCAGAATGGGTGGTAGTGGAACTTATTACCCAC
Organism: Desulfosporosinus sp.; assembly: GCA_003512645.1. GTDB lineage: Bacteria > Bacillota > Desulfitobacteriia > Desulfitobacteriales > Desulfitobacteriaceae > Desulfosporosinus. The sequence goes on along the minus strand of DOPS01000191.1, from coordinate 24,172 downwards.
TTAATCCTCAGGTTGACGATATACTCGATGATTACAGCATTTCAATGGGGTCGATTCGCTTTTTCCGGATGGGCAATATCAAAGGGGGAGGAACCTCCTGTTATTGTAAGGAAAACAGTTTTCTTCAAGCCTTGGTCAATTCATTGATTCTTGGCGAACAAGATACTGTGATTTTAGATATGGGGGCAGGTATTGAACAGCTTACTCGTGGTACTGCCTTAGGGGTTGATATCCTAGTCATTGTGACCGAACCATCTAAAGTTAGTGTCCAAACAGTAAAAGTTATTCAAAAACTGGCACTTGAGTTGGGAATTCCACGTGTGGTTGTGGTAGGGAATAAAGTACGCAATTCTAAAGATGAAAATTTTCTTAGAGACCTCTTTCCTTCAGAACAGCTAATTGGTATTATCCCTTACAGTGACGAGCTGTTGGAAATGTCCATTAATTCAGGCAGTGACGAGTTGCCTGGTGGGTCTCTGGGAGTTATTATTAATACCATTTATCAAAAAATCATCGATGAAGGGAGATGACAGAGGTTTTCGTAAGTAGAGATGTGAGTATTAGTATGAGACGAGATCTTAATAAAGAGGAGGGTGTAATATGCCTAGATATCGGGATTTAACCCATACTGCCCGACCATCCGACGCACCGCGAGTCGTTGACCCTAAGAATCCCATTCGTACTACCGACCCTGGCGCACTTCAAATGTTAAAATTGATTGAGGATAAAAAGATTGAGACGGTTTATGACCGTGTAGTTGCCCAACAACCACAATGTGCCTTTGGATATAAAGGAATATGTTGCCGAATTTGTATTGCTGGCCCTTGTCGAGTGAAAAAAGAGGATGGCCCTGGCAGTCGAGGGATTTGCGGAGCATCCGCTTACACGATTGTCTCCCGCAATCTTGTTCGATATATTGCTGGGGGTACGGCGTCCCACTCTGAGCATGCTCGCCATATTCTTCATACCGCACATGCTTTAGTTGAAGGACATGCCGATGACTATGAGATAAAATCCTCCGCAAAGCTTATGAAATTAGCTCAGGATTTAGGGGTTGCCACCCTAGACCGCGAAGAAAAAGAAATCCTGAGAGATGTTGTAGAGATCGGGTATTCCGATTTCGGCCGTTACCAAGATCGACCACTAGCCTTTTTGGATGCTTTTTTGACAGAGGGACGACGCAGAAAGTTTAAACACACCAACATTATGCCAAGAGCTATTGACGGTACTGTCACAGAACTTTTAGCACAAACGGCCATGGGCGTTGACAGTGATCCAGTAAATATCATTTTTGGTGGTCTTAAAGCTGCTCTCGCCGACTTAGGTGGAGAATATATCGGTACAACTCTGAGTGATGTTTTGTTTGGCATCCCTGAACCTATCGTCTCTGAAGCCAATCTGGGAGTCATTAACCCGAAAATGGTTAATATTGCTGTTCACGGACACAATCCAGTCTTGAGTGAAATGGTCGTTGCTGCTGCCCGGAAAATGAAAGCGGAAGCCGAGAAAGTTGGAGCTGAGGGAATCAATATCGTTGGAATCTGCTGTACAGGTAATGAGCTGTTGATGCGTGAAGGTGTCTATCTGGCAACTTCTTCAGCGTCTCAAGAAATGGCAATCATGACCGGTGCTTTGGATGCGATGGTGGTTGATATTCAGTGTATTTATCCCTCCGTGCAAACCGTGGCTGAATGTTTCCATACTAAAGTTGTAACAACCGAAGCTATTATGAAAATCCCCAACGCTCAACACATTGCTTTCAATACAGAAACCGCTATGGATGATGCTAAGAAGCTTATTGCCATAGCTATTGAAGCTTATAAACATCGGGATCCTAAGAAGATTTCTATTCCTACTGAACGTCATAAGCTTGTTGCTGGCTTCAGCTTGGAAGCATTGAAGGAGATCTTCTCTAAAATTAACCCTGATCGACCCATCTCAGTTCTTACGGATGCTATTCAGAGTGGTCAGATTAAAGGGGTTGCTCTCATGGCTGGTTGTAACAATCTCAAACGCTTACAGGACGAGTCCCATATCACAGTTTTAAAAGAACTCGTCAAAAATGACGTTTTTGTAATTGCCACGGGCTGTTCCTCTGGCGCCTTTGCAAAATTTGGACTCATGTCTCCGCTGGCAGTGGATACCTATGCTGGCGAAGGTCTTAAATCATTCATTCAAACCTTAGAAGCTGCAAATCCTGAATTATCAACTGGTTTACCGTTAGTCTTCCATGTTGGCTCCTGTGTCGATAACAGCCGCGGGATCGATTTAGCCATGGCTATGGCTAATGAACTCGGTGTCGATGTGCCAAAAGTTCCTTTTGTGGCATCTGCTCCAGAAGCTATGCATGAAAAAGCAGTCGCTATCGGAAGTTGGGCAGTCACAATGGGACTACCAGTCCATGTTGGATCCATGCCTCCCGTTGAAGGCAGCGACCTTGTCTATGGTATTACGACTCAAATCGCCCATGACGTCTTTGGCGGAAACTTTATTTTTGAAGTTGATCCAGTGCTTGGCGCTCAAAAGCTTATCAATGCTCTAGAATATAGGACTTGGAAGCTAAATGTTCATCAAAAGACTGCGGAAAAAAATAATACGGCAATAGCCCAAGGTTGGTAAGAAAGGAGGAATGTTTATGTCTATGGAGGAAATTTACGCAGACGCAATTAAGGACCCCAACAATCAACCCAAAAAACTCTTACGTAGAGTTTACGATGGCACCATAATTGCTATGACTTATGCAGAAATCCTATTAAATCGGGCGCTTAAAGACTTTGGAAGCGAGCAAATTGTTGGTTATCCGGATACCGCTTATCATCTACCCGTTATCACCTGTCTTTCCGGTGAAAAGGTTACTAAACTGGGTGAGTTAGTTCCAATTTTAAATCGCATGCGTAGTCAAATTCGTACAGATCTTACCTTTGATAACGCCAGGCTTTGGGGTGAATCCGTCCTTTATGCCGCGGAAGTCATTGAGACCCTTAATTATCTACGTGGGGAAGAACCCAAAGTTAAACCTTGGACTGGATTCTTAGGTGACCCAATTGTACGGAAACACGGGATTAAAATGGTTGACTGGACAATTCCTGGTGTTGCTGTTATTCTAGGTCGTGCCAAAGACTCTCAAGCTGCGAAGAAAATTGTCGATAATCTGATGGGTAAAGGCTTTATGATCTTCCTCTGTGATGAGATTATTGAACAATTGCTGGAAGAAAACGTCAAGATTGGGGAAGACTATATAGCGTTCCCACTTGGAAACTTTACTCAAATTATTCATGCTGTGAACTATGCGTTCCGTGCAGGACTCGCCTTCGGTGGAATTCCAGCTGGAGAACGAGAAAATCATCGTGATTATCAGCGTCGTCGGATTCGGGCTTTCGTTTTAAATTTTGGTGAGTTAGATGATGTTAAACTGGCTGCTTCAATGGGCGCAATTTTCATGGGCTTCCCAGTCTTTACGGATCAGGTACTCAGTGATGATATGCAAATCCCTGATTGGTACATTTCTGAGCCTGATTATGAGAAGATCGTTCCCTTGGCAATGGAAGTGCGTGGAATCAAACTAACCAACATCGAAATTCCTATTCCGGTAAACTTCGGTCCTGCTTTTGAGGGAGAAACCATCCGCAAAGCAGAAACCTATGTTGAATTCGGTGGCGGACGTTCTACAGCCTTTGAACTCGTTCAGACAGTTGGACCTGATGAAATTGTTGACGGTCAGGTCACAGTTATTGGGCCCGAACTCGATTCTATTCCTGAAGGGACCAAACTGCCTTTGGGAATTAAGATTGACATTTACGGACGTAAGATGCAAGCAGATTTTGAAGGAGTTTTGGAGCGTCGAATTCATTACTTTGCCAACTATGGGGAAGGTATTTGGCACGTTGCTCAGCGTGATTTGTGCTGGGTGCGGATTTCCAAAGATGCCAGAGCAAAAGGCTTCTTAATTAAACATCTAGGAGAGCTTCTGTTAGCAAAGTTAAAGCAGGAATTCCCGGCCATCGTCGACCGAGTTCAAGTCACTCTTATTACAGACCAAATAGCCGTTGAGGAAGGTCTTGTGAAAGCACGCGAACGATATCGTGCTCGTGACGATCGGATGAGGAGCTTAACAGATGAGTCTGTCGAAGATTTCTATTCCTGTTTACTTTGTCAGTCCTTTGCCCCAAACCATGTTTGTATTGTTACCCCTGAACGGGTCGGCTTGTGCGGTGCAGTGAGCTGGTTAGATGCCAAGGCCTCTTATGAAATCTCACCAAACGGACCAAACCAACCTATTCCTAAAGGGCCAGCCATCGATGAGTTAAAAGGTATGTGGCAAAGTACCAACGACTATTTATTTAAGGCTTCGAACAACACCTTGGAAGAGGTCAATCTCTATACCCTCATGGATAAGCCGATGACCTCTTGCGGTTGCTTTGAGGCTATCATGGCCATCGTTCCTGAAGCAAATGGACTCATGCTGACGACTCGTGAGCATTCAGGAATGACCCCTTGCGGTATGACATTCTCCTCTCTGGCAGGAACCTGCGGTGGTGGAATGCAAACTCCAGGATTCATGGGAATTGGCAGAACTTATCTGCTCAGTAAAAAATTCATTCCTGCTGATGGTGGACTGGCGCGTATTGTCTGGATGCCAAAAGAACTCAAAGAATTCTTGCGTGAGGACTTTATTCAACGCTCCATCGATGAAGGTTTAGGAGCAGACTTCATCGACAAGATTGCAGACGAGTCTGTCGGCACCACTGTCGAGGAAATCGTACCCTTCCTTGAGGAAAATGGACATCCTTGCTTTGCCCTTGAATCACTAATGTAATTGACCCACTAGACGACAAGGCCCTAACGGTATATCTCCAAGGGCCTTGCCAGTCTGTATTATTCGCCTATATCGATTAGAAAGGGGATTTAAAATGGCTCTTACAGGTTTAGAAATCTATAAACAACTACCCAAGAAAAACTGCGGAGAATGTGGCGTACCAACTTGCCTAGCCTTTGCTATGGCATTAGCTTCAGGAAAAGCAGCTTTAGACGCTTGCCCATATGTAACTGATGCTGCCCGAGAGAATTTGGATTCGGCTGCTGCCCCTCCAATCAAAGCCATAAAATTTGGTAAAGAGTCTGTGCTTGGAGATGAAACAGTCCTTTTCCGTCATGATAAGACGTTTTATCACCCAACCACGTTGCTGATTCAGGTCTCTGATACCCTAAATGATGAGGAATTGAATGCTAAAATCGCAGAGATCAAGGGCCTAGAATTCGAGCGTGTTGGTCTCCAATACACCATAGATGGAGTGGCTGTAATACACGAATCGGGAGACGCTGCGCGTTTTGCTAAGGTAGCTGCTGCTGTAGCTGAAGCAACAGATATATCATTGCTCTTGTTAAGCAGTGATGCTGGAGCTTTAAAAGTTGCCCTTGAGCCGTTGGCATCCCGTAAGCCCCTAATTGGAGTAGCAACTGCTGAGAATTATGAAGCTATGGTCAACTTGGCTAAAGATAACTCCGTTCCTGTTATTCTTAAGGCAGATGGCTTGGATGCTCTCGAAGAACTCGTCGTTAAAGCGACAGCCTTGGGCTATAAAGAGTTCGTCTTGGATCCTGGTGCAAGGACTCCTGTTCAGACGTTAGCAAATCTTACCCATATACGACGTTTGGCTATTAAGAAAAAATTCCGGCCCTTCGGCTATCCAGTCATTGCTTTCACAAGCAATACAGAGCCAATGGAAGAAGTCATGGAGGCTACTGTTTATGTGGCTAAATATGCCAGTGCAGTTGTCTTGAAAACCAGCAAGAAAGCTCACGTTTTACCACTTATGACCTTAAGACAGAACATATATACTGATCCACAGAAACCGATTCAAGTTGAGCCTAAATTGCATTCTGTAGGGAATGTCAATGAGAACTCACCATTTTACATTACGACAAACTTCTCCTTAACCTACTATAGTGTCGAAGGTGAAGTAGAAACCTCCAAGATTCCAAGCTACATTCTACCGATCGATACTGACGGAACCTCTGTTCTCACAGCTTATGCTGCTGGTAAATTTGAGCCAGAGAAAATCGTCGAAGCGATGGTGGCCTGCGGTATTGCCGACAAGGTAAAACACCGTAACGTTATCATTCCAGGCTATGTCGCTGTTATTTCAGGAAAGCTTTCTGAACTATCTGGCTGGAAAGCAGTTGTAGGACCACGGGAGTCTAGCGGAATTGTTTCTTTCTCGAAATCCTTAACTTAAGTTTTGGTGCTAGATACCATGATGCAATGCTGAGATCTGATTGATGTTTTCTATACAAAACTATATTATTCGTGGGATTTCTGGTGAAGTAAGGAAGTGAAAGCGATGTCCCAATTTCAAGTGAAGTTTATGCCCGAGAACCGAGTTGTTGAAGTACCTGATGGTACATCCTTGCTCAATGCAGCCGCTAAAGCGGAAATATTCATTAAATCTGGATGCGGTGGTAAGGGGACTTGTGGAGCCTGTAAAGTTGTCGTTTTGAGTGGGGATCCCACNNAAGTGCCTCCAGAATCAAGGTTACAAGAACATCAAGTTTTAATGGGGGATGTTCAAAAAGGGTTCTTACAGGAAAGCGAACAGGATTTACTCGAAAAATTCGGGCATCATCCCTTAGCAATCAAGCAGAGGATTTCACTTTCCAAACCGACCTTGACAGAAAACTCCAGTGATTGGGCTCGCCTGAGCATAGAACTCCGTCGAGTATTGAAAACCGGAGATAAACCCATTCATATTCCCTTATCCGTTCTCAAACATCTGCCAGAGTCACTCCGTAAAGCAAATTGGGATGTATCCATCACTCTGACTGATACGAACACTGGATTAACGGTTACACACCTTGAAGCTGGAAATGATGTTCCTCCTTATGGGCTTGCCATTGATATAGGTACCACAACCGTTGTCGTTTACCTCGTCAATCTCTTAACGGGAGAGATTGTCGATCAACAGGGTACATACAACAAACAAGCGAAGTATGGGGATGACGTTATATCCCGTATCGTGTTCGCCGTTGAAAACGAGCAAAACTTACAAGAGATTAGAAACGCTGTAGTCGATACCATCAATGGCCTTCTCGACAAGATTCTAACTCGCCAGTCTTTGAGTAAGACGAATATCTCTAGCGCAATGGTAGCCGGAAATACGACTATGACACAGTTGTTCTTAGGTGTAGATCCACGCTATATTCGATTAGAGCCTTATATTCCAACAATGACAACTGTGCCATCTATCCCTGCTCGGGAAATTGGGCTTCATATGTTACCTGAGGCCTTGGTGCATTGTTATCCTTCGGTAGCGAGTTATGTCGGTGGAGATATTGTTGCTGGAACACTTGTCACGGATTTGGCCAACAACGAAGACATTATCCTCTTTATCGATATTGGAACGAATGGAGAAATTGTACTCGGAAACCAGGATTGGCTTGTTGCTTGCGCTTGTTC
>DOPS01000191.1:0-16694 GCA_003512645.1 Desulfosporosinus sp. | reverse complement strand
CCTGTAGGAATATGCGGATCGGGGCTTGTGGATTGTATAGCCAAACTACTCAGTGCCGGTATTATCGACCGCGCTGGGAATTTCCAGCTAGGGCATAAATCAGGCTCGGAACGATTACGGGCCACTACCGATGATAAAGAATTTGTCCTAGCTTGGGCTCATCAAGCCGGTGGGGAAAAAGATGTGGTCATCACTGAAAACGATGTCAAGAATGTTATTCGTGCCAAAGGGGCGATTTACGCTGGAATCCGATCCTTATTAAACATGGTTGCAGTGGATCTTGAAATGATTAGCCGAATCGTCATTGCTGGCGGTTTTGGAAATTACCTTAATATTCATGATTCCGTTCAAATAGGCCTGCTTCCAGATCTTGAGCCAGACCGGTTTGTGTTTATTGGCAATGCTTCCGTTAAAGGTGCGCGTCTTGCCTTACTTTCTCAGAACGCCTGGCGAGAAGCAGAAGAATTGGGACGAAAAATGACCTATGTTGAGCTTTCAGTTGGAGCAACCTATATGGACGAATACATGGCAGCCTTGTTTTTACCCCATACGGATATATCCCTATTTCCATCTTTTCAATAACTATTATTATGGAGGTCACTTATGTCTAAATATATAGCAGTTGCAGGTAAAGGTGGAGTAGGAAAAACCACATTCACCGCTTTATTGTTAAGGCAAATGGTTCATCGCAAACAAGGGACTTCAATCCTCGCTGTCGATGCAGATCCCAATGCAAATCTTGGCGAAGCTTTGGGCCTAACTGTCACGTCGACGATCTCAGAATTGCTTGAACAAAGTAAGGATCCCAAAGCAATTCCTCAGGGAATGCCTAAAAACATCTTTATCGAATACAAACTCCAACAATCCCTAGTTGAGTCAAAAGAAATTGATCTACTAGTTATGGGGGGGCCACAAGGAGCAGGGTGTTATTGCTATCCTAATGATCTCTTGCGCAAACATCTTGAGAATATAGGAGAGAACTATGACTTTGTGGCCGTAGATTCTGAAGCTGGTTTGGAACACATCAGTCGACGTACTATTCCCCATATCGAGATCATGTTTGTAATCAGTGATTCTTCTGCACGAGGTATACGTTCGGCAGGACGGGTCCACGATCTGATACGAGGACTAAAGTCTGCAGTACAAACCATCTACTTAATTGTCACAAAGACAACGGAAGGTAGCTTGGAATCCTTGAGTGAAGAAATTAAACGAACAGGTCTCACTTTGATCGGAGATATTCCGTTAGATCCATTAGTTGTGGAATATGACTTGGCAGGTAAACCATTATATGATTTGCCTGATGATGCCGTCTCGGTAAAGGCTGTGGAAAGCATTCTGAACCGTGCCGGAATCTTTAACTAGAAAGGAGAGAAGTTCATGTCCGTAACATTAGTGAAAGAAAAGTATTCCAGTAAAGTTGGAGAGGTAGTCCTCGGCGCAACTGCTGAACAGGGAGGAACAAGAACCTCCACAATTACAGTTGGAGGAGATAGTGCCTTGCCTTTTCTCCATTTTGAAGGAGAAATGAAGAACCGTCCAGTGATCGCCATGGAGGTCACTGATGTCGTACCAACTTGGAGCGATATCATTACAAGCCAAATTGGAGATGTCATCAATAATCCAGCAGCTTGGGCGAAAAAATGTGTCGACGAATTTGGTGCCGATCTCATTTATTTAAAACTTAACGGTGCAGACCCTGAAGGGGAAAACCGTTCGCCTGAAGATTGTGCTCGTATCGTAAAAGAAGTCTTAGCAGCTGTGGGAGTTCCCCTTATTGTTGAAGGTTGCGACGACTCTCAAAAAAATAACGAGATAATGACAGTTATCGCAGAAGCTGCAACCGGAGAAAATCTTCTGATCGGTATTGCTGAACAGGATAACTATAAGTCCATTGCCGCAGCTGCCATGGTTCACAAACACACCTTGATTGCACGTTCTCCACTTGATATTAATATCTGTAAACAACTTAATATTCTGATCACTGAAATGGGACTACCACTCAACAAAATCGTCATCGACCCTACAGTGGCTGGTCTTGGATTCGGAATTGAATATGTTTATTCTATCATGGAGCGGGCACGTCTCGGAGCCTTAGCCGGTGATAAAATGCTTTCCATGCCCATTATTTGTACTGTTGGTTATGAAGCCAATCGCTGCAAAGAAGCCTATGCATCAGTCGAAGAGTTTCCCGGCTGGGGCGATCTTGAAGACCGTGGATTGCTTTGGGAGGCAGTAACCGCTTCTGGAGTACTACAAGTTGGTGCTAGTATCCTTGTTATGCGTAACCCTGCAGCAGTAAAGGTTGTCCAGAAGAATATTGCTGACATGTTCAATAAATAGGTCATCATTAAACTTCAGATGGAGTAAAACTCCATCTGAAGTAAGTTACATTTATCCGTGAAAATCACCTTCCTATAGTATAATTTTATTATTTTATTAAGATGAAAGGACGTGACCGAATGCTTATTTTTGGCGAACGGATTAACGGAATGTTTACTGATATTGGAGAAGCACTTCGCAATAAGGATCCAAAACCACTCCAATACTGGGCAGTGAAGCAACAAGAAGGAGGAGCTCACTACCTTGACGTAAACTCGGGTCCAGCTATTCCCACGGAAGAGCGAGTCGCAGCTTATGAGTGGATGGTTAATGTCATTCAAGAAGTATCTGAATTGCCACTTGTTTTGGACTCTACAAACTATAATGCTATTGAAGCCGGCTTGAAAGTTTGTAAACGCCCTGCGATTATTAACTCTTGCCCTGCAGAACAAGTCAAAATCGAGCGTGTTTTCCCGATGGCGATTCAATATAACGCGGGTATTATTGGTTTGACCATGGACAAGAAAGGTATTCCTAAAGACGCTGAAAACCGGGTAGCCTTTGCCATGGAATTGGTAGCAGCCGCAGATGAATATGGCGTGCCAATGGAAGATCTCTATATTGACCCATTGATTCTCCCTGTTAACGTGGCTCAGGAGCATGCGCCTGAAGTTTTAGAATCCTTACGTCAGGTGAAAATGTTAGCAAACCCAGCACCACGTACGGTTCTTGGCTTATCCAACGTTTCGCAGAAATCACCGGATCGCAATTTGATCAATCGGACATACATGGCTATGGCCATTGCCTCTGGACTTGATGCTGCCATTATGGATGCTAATGATGATGACCTCGTTGATGTAGCAGCTACGTGTCAGATCCTTCTCAATAGGAGCGTCTATGCTGATTCTTATTTGAAAGTTTTCCGAGCACGCTAATTTCCTAAAGATTTGGGTAAGAGAGACCTAGTTTTGATCGTTAAATTCCTCGTAATTCAGCAAATTTGTTAAGCTCCTCAGAGTTAACTCTGAGGAGCTTAACAATTCCAGAACAATTCTGTGAGATTTTAATCCTTTGTTATTCATACCCTCCAGAAAACAAGCATAGCTATCAAGAGATATACAATCTATCTGGAGGTGTATAATTGGAGACTATTTTTCATCATGATCCACGAATTGAAGACTGGGTTAAGCAAATTACCGAAAAAATCTTTACAGTATGTTTACTGTCAGGAGTAGATTCGGAGGCAGAATTTCAAGAAGGTAGTTTGATTGTTGCGAAAATTGCAGCAGTATTTTTGGGTTTTGCTACGTTTCCTTCAGAATATTTAGAAGATGGCTTAAAACAACTTCTCGAACAGCAACTTCCTGACGCACGTGTGATTAATAACTTTCCGACGTTTCGCGAGACGATGAACAGGATGCTACAAGCAGGAATTTCGAAGGTGATGGAATCCCATCAGATAGCAGCCGAATGTATGAGACAAGAAGCTACAGAAGAAGCTATAGAGGAAGCTGCAGAAGAAGCTACAGAGGAAGCTACAGAGGAAGCTACAGAAGAAGCTATAGAGGAAGTCACAGAAGAAGTTACAAAAAAAGTTACAGAAGAGTTCGTAGAAAAAACTACTAAAGATGACAGTGAAAAGGTTATAATAACTAAGGGTAGTGCAGAAGGAGAACTTATGGTCACTTTAAAACATGTCCTAAGTTTTTCCTTTCCAAATAAAAAAATAACTTGGAACTCCAAGTTAATGGGTCAGACATTTTTAGCCCAAGTAGAGGATACACTGATTTGTCTACAGGATCCTAACCAGGCCATTGATTTGCAGATTTATATTAAGGAAGGTTGGAAAGTCGTCCTATGCACCACAGATGAGCTTAAATTTCCTCGTAGACTAGAGAGGAAATTTAGACAAGCTCAGCGATTAGGAAAAAGGTCCTATCTTTAGGATATTTCTTGCGAAGAAGTAGGAAATACTATTTCAGTGTCGAATTAAGGATAGTAGAGAAGGTTTAGGCATTAATCTAGATTGAAATGAGGAATAGTTTTGTTGGATCAGTTGGGAGAAATATTAAAGAAAACATTATCAGCGATTGAATCAGGAAAAGAAGAAATTTTCTTCATTGCAGAAACGTCACGGACTGAGACTACTCGCCTGATTAATGAACTCTCTCAGCTAAAACTTAACATTGCAGAAGTGATTTCCCAAGTGGACAGTCAAGAAAGAATTGATCGGCGCATGCGTCAGAAACTCATGGAAGTAAATCGTGCGCATCACATACACACCCAAGAAGAAATGATCGAGACTTATGCAGAAGCAAAAGATGCCCAGGTAAAATTACAACTCTTACAGCATAAGGAAGTTCAATTGCGTAATCGCAGAGATGATCTTGAACGATCCCTTCGTCAGATGCAAGCAACAATCGAGCGTGCTCAAAATTTGATGACTCAGGTGGGAATGGCAATCAGCTTATTACAAGGTGGTTTAGCCGAGGCCCTGCATACCCAGACCAACGAACAACGGTTTGAGATGGGTTTACGTGTAATTAGAGCACAGGAAGAAGAACGCCGACGCGTGGCGAGAGAAATTCACGATGGACCTGCTCAAACCCTCGCGAATATCGTTTTGCGTTTGGAAATTGCCGAAAAGTTACTTGAGTTAGATCCTAGCCGAGTCAAAGCCGAGCTAATGGACCTGAAAAATTTAGTACGGGCAAATCTCCAAGATATACGAAGAATAATTTTTGATCTTCGACCGATGGCTTTGGATGACTTAGGAATTGTGCCAGCAATTACGAAATACCTAGATAACTTCCAGGAGAATTATGGGATAAAATGTAAGCTTCGGATTGAGGGACGTGAAAAACGACTTCTTCCGGCTATGGAAGTTGCCCTTTTTCGTTTAGTTCAAGAAGGAATGACCAATGTTGCAAAACATGCCTGCTCGCCTAAGGTCGAAGTATGGCTTATATATCGAGAGGATTGGATGATTGCACGGATTCATGACTATGGCAAAGGGTTTGAGGTCAAATCTGCGATGAATGCACCCGGGGAACATTTTGGACTCGTCGGAATGCGCGAACGAGTAGAAATGTTCTCAGGGCGTTTTTCTATCCAATCTACTTTAGGGAAGGGGACTTTAATCGAATTGTCAATTCCATCGAGTCAGGAGGAGGTACGACAACTTGATACAGATCGTGATTGCCGATGATCACCCCCTGTTAAGGGAGGGACTACGTCGCATATTAGAATTTGAAGAAGGAATCGAAGTTGTTGCCGAAGTAGGGGATGGACAAGGTGCCATTAATGTCGCCCGAAAGATGAAATTCGATATCTTATTAATGGATCTTAATATGCCTGTGGTGAATGGCTTAGAAGCTGGACGTGTCATTCGTCGTGAATACCCGGATATTGGAATACTGGTTCTCACTGTTGATGATTCTGATGAGAAAATATTTCAAGTCCTTCAAATTGGTGTTGCAGGCTATCTTCTAAAAGACGTGGATTCTAAAACATTGATTCACTCAATTCGCAAGGTATATTCCGGTGAACCCATCTTATCTCCTGCTGTTACCGGTAAGTTAATGGGGCAATTGAGTCATCCAAGCCCCGTAAAAGATACTTGTGGACTCAGTGATCGAGAGATGGAAATTCTTCACTATGTGGTACAAGGCTCATCTAACCGAGAGATTGGTACCTCATTATTTATTAGTGAAAAGACCGTAAAGAACCATTTATCCAGCATTTATCGAAAATTAGCGGTAGAAGACCGCACCCAAGCGGCTTTAAAAGCAGTTAAGCTTAAGTTTTTCTTGCTTGATTAAAAATCCCGGAGATTAATTATATTGCGAATCTTCAGACAAACAGGTAAACTATTATTAGAAAATCGTTTAATCTTAAATCACAAACAATATAGAGTGAACTGCTATGCATAGAATTAATATTTAATTTGTAAAGCGTCTATGAAGCATTTTCTATTATAATTTAGATTAGAAAAGCTTTGCGAGGCGCTATTTTTTGGAGGATTGATTTGATGAAAATTAGTTTTTTCGGAGCTGCGCAAGTTGTCACGGGTTCATCCTTTCTTGTCGAATCAGGCGAATCACGTATCCTAATTGATTGTGGAATGTTTCAAGGCTCTAAGGCACTTAAAGAGTTAAATTACAATGAATTCCCCTATAATCCCGCGAGCATTGATGCAGTTATTTTAACGCATGCCCATACTGATCATGCTGGTATGCTTCCCAAACTTATTAAAGCCGGATTCAAGGGTTCAATTTGGGCAACCCCTGAAACCATAAAATTATGTTCTATCATGCTTCCAGATAGTGGTCATATTCAAGAGATGGAAGTTGAACGCAAGAATCGTAAGCGTTTAAGAGCAGGAATTCAACCCTTAAATCCAATCTATACCGTCCAAGATGCCATTGATACTATAGCGTATTTTAAGGCAACCTCTTATCAACAACTCGTTGACTTAGTTCCAACCTTGTCGTTCAAATTTTCTGATGCTGGTCATATTTTGGGTGCGGCACATGTTTCACTCTATGTTAAAGAACAAGACTTTACTAAAACTATTGTTTTTTCTGGTGACATTGGAAATAGTAACCAACCTTATGTTGAAGATCCCAGCATTATAAACGAAGCAGATATTGTCATAATGGAAACGACTTATGGGAATCGACTCCACTCCGAAAAGTCCGAAAATAATCAAACGATTGACCGTATGGAGCAACTTGCTGAAACAATTCGTTCAACCCATGAAGCTGGAGGGAATTTGATTATTCCTGCTTTTGCAATTGAACGTACCCAAGATTTACTATTTTATCTCCGAAAATTGCAAAACGAGCAGCGCATACCTACTTTGCCAGTTTATATTGACAGTCCTTTAGCCATCGCAGCAACAAAAATATTCCAAGAAAACACAGCCCATTTTGATCAAGAAACACAAGACCTGATTAAGCAGGGCAGTAATCCCTTGAAAATGCCAAACGTTCATTTCAGTCAGACCGCTGCAGATTCTATGGCTCTAAATAAGATTGAAAAAGGAGCCATTATTATTGCGGCTAGCGGCATGGCTGATGCAGGGCGGATTAAACATCATCTCAAACACAATCTTTGGCGTGAGAACGCTACCGTATTATTTGTAGGGTATCAGGCCCAAGGAACCCTCGGTCGTCTGCTATCAGATGGCGCAGAGGTCGTAACCATACATGGAGAAAAGGTAGCGGTCAAAGCACGTATCAATCATATGGATGGCCTTTCAGCCCATGCGGACCAAGGAGAATTACTTAATTGGCTTTCTAATTCACAAAAAAAAGCTGAGCAAATTATTCTAGTTCACGGAGAGTTAGAATCTCAAACGATCTTTGCTGAGAAAATACAACAATTGTTCGAGAAGAAACCCATTATTCCCCAACTGGGAGAAATGATTGAGTTCTTGTCCGATCAAATCATTCTTCATCCTACTCCAAAAGCTTGGTTAAGAACAGAGCCTCAAGGTATAACCGAGGATAAGGGACGTTTGGCATCTGAACAAGAATTTGCTAAATCAACCCAACCTTCTGTTCAGCAAAGTTACCATCGAGACAGAAAGCCGAAAACAGGCCTATCTCGTACACATGTTAACAGAGCTTATGTACGGCTTAGGAACCATCTTAAACAGCTTATCGATGATGGGCAACGAACCCGTGATTATGAGAAGGTTGTCAACCTCCTTGATAGCATGACCCGCTGGCTGGAAGAACAACGTAAAACACGACACTAAAGAATTAAGGGTGTTAAAGCCAGGCATATTCCGATGTTTGGCGTTTTATACCGGCTAAGAAGCGGAGGGTTTCCTCACGGCGCTTTACGGCTAAACGTTTGCCAGCTTTTGTGGAGACTTTGTTAGGAAGAGCATCTGCGAAGAGGCGAGCTCTTTCGATGGCATCTTCAGGAGTTTGGATTAATTCATCTTGCCCGACTAAACTAAATAACCGCATTAAACCAATGTTGCCTAAATTATCTAAAATATCAGATTCGCGTAAGTAGACTGCTTCGTCACTCCGACCAGGTTCCGAATAGTACATGTGGTTTTCTATGGCGTCTAAAACTATTGGTAATTTGATCGGAGTGAACATCATTTGTTGCAAGATATTTGCAGCAACCCCTTTGGAACGTAAAGCGTGGTCAATACTCTTGAGGGCATAAACCGGGTATTTTCCCGTGTCATGTAGCATAGCAGCCGTATAAAGAACTTCATCATCAAGTGCTAAATGACTTGAAAGTTCTTTGGACAGATGATATACTCTGAAACAATGTTTAACTCCCCAAGCTGAGTGAGCTCCCGATTTATCGACGATCTGAATAAGTTGTTGTTGAAAGTCCATGTATTTTCCTCCTTTATCCATATGCCAACTATATACGCCAAAGGGCTATCATTATCCTTCCATAAAATGGCATTTATTTTAAGAGGTATTCATTGTTTTTTGTCAAAATAAAGAAGTGAACAGTCAATTTTTCCGCGATTCAATCTTATAATCAGACATATTGCACAATAAGAGAATTATCTTCTTATCATATTTTTGAACGGTACATGGGGAGTGACGTAAATGAATAAGGTTAGTGTTTATGGGAGCTTTACACAAGCTCTTTTCTTTTCAGGTAACGTTTCAATTCCGAAATATCTCTTAACTCATTATAAAGAAATTGGCTTGAATGATCTTGAGATGATGATTTTAATTCAGATTCTCTGCGAGGCAGAATCAAATCCCTATCCATCAATCGCTACTTTAAAGGGTCGAATGACTGCGTCTTCCTCCAATATTGAGGAGAGTCTGGGTCAGTTGGTGGAACGAAAATTGCTAACGATTGAAAGGTACTGGAATCCGAGCGAATCAAAGTGGAGTAACAGTTATAGTTTGGTAGGTCTGATAGAGGAACTTGCTGAGCTATGGGCGATAGAACGTTCTCAACAGTTGGAGGAAGAACGTACACTTAAACAAACTCTTACTCCCCCCCAGTTAATATCCCCACCAAGTAACTTGCCTATGGAAAATTTAGTACGTACATTTGAACAGGAGCTAGGTCGTCCGCTAACTCAAATAGAATGTCAAAACCTTGACCGTTGGTTATCGTCCCATTTTTCAGAAGAGTTGATTATTGAAGCCTTAAGAAGAGGCGTGAGCGCTGGTATTCGAAACTTTCGCTATTTAGACTCTATACTTCGCGAATGGGAAAAAAAGGGTTTAAAGACGCGGGCTGAGATAGAAACCGAAGATGCGTATTTTCAGTCTCGTCAGGATAAAAAGAATACCAAGCCTAAGAGTCAGACCCGTAAAACAACTCCTAATAAATATGAGAACTTTTATCTTTAAAACAATGTAAGGTTTTTTGTGAATATTAAGGAGGATATCTAATATGAGAAGTGTTAAAGATATCTTAAATAGTACGGGCATCACTAATAAAGCACTCAAGGCCGATTTAGAAAGGGATGTTCCGGCTCCTATTCCTTCTAAAACCTTCGAGTGTTCTATTTGCCAAGATCGAGGTATCTTTCTTGAAGGGGATTTAGCTTATCCATGTGATTGTATGAAGACGAAGAAACGGGAGAATCAGTTCCGCCATGCGAGGATCTCGAGGGAATTAATGAAATGTCGTTTTGAAAAATTCAGATTCGATTATTATACACAGGAAATTGAAGATCAAACACATCGAGAAGGTGCTACCAGGGCGTTCAATGCTTCTCAACGGTTTGTTGAAGATTGTCTTCAGAATCCCCACGGTCTAGGAATTATGTTTACTGGTCCAGTTGGATCTGGAAAAACATTTCTTGCCGCAGCCATAGCCAATAAGCTCATAGAATCTAAGTTACAAGTCCTTTTTTTGATTGTTCCTGATCTGCTGGATGAGCTAAGAGCAACCTACAAGTCTGAGATTAATGAGCTGGATTTACTAGATACTGCCCGCACAATTCCCATCCTTATCCTTGATGACTTAGGTGCTCATAATTATACGGATTGGACCCGGAATAGACTTTATTCAATCATTAATTATCGGATGAATGAACAACTTCCCACAGTGATTACTTCAAATCTTTCACTCGATGAAATGGAGGAGTATATAGGGGTTCGAACAACATCACGAATTATTCAATGTTCAAGAATTTTCCGCTTAACTGTCCACAATGATATTCGTCTTCAGATTTATCAGGAACGNNGAGAGACATGCATAGGTTTTTTTAAAGATTAAAATTAATAGATATAGGAGGTGTTCAAGTTTGTCAAAAATCATTACGATTAACCGCAAATACATCGTCATGGTCGCTAGCGTTCTTGTAATCTGTCTCATAGGATTTGCAGGATTTTCATTCTGGCAAAATTCAGAGGCAAGTGCATCAAAGAACAGTGGGATTCCGGAGATCAAAATGCTTGGAGTGACCGTAGAACCAGCTTCAGTCGTTAAGGATCTCACGTATGGCAGTGTAACTTTAAAAGGGGCACAAGTGATTACCACCAAATCATTTGATCTTATCGCTACAGTTCAAAACACATCAGCTAAAAAAATGACGAACATTCCAGTGGAATTGCAGGTAACTTTGGTTGGGGATAACACTAAGAAAGTAACCTCACCTGGAAACTTACCATCGTTAGAACCAGGTGCCATGGCCCGCGTCGCTTTTCGTCAGATTAATGTCTTAGGCGATGCATTAGGAAAGAGTTCAACAAACGGGCAGCATTTAGTAACTTTGAGAATAAATCCCAACCCTGAGGGGGGAGTAGAACAAGCTACAGAAGCAAGTTTTCGCTTCAATGTAGATACGACAGTCAAAGTGCCTACCACTGTGCAAAAGCAGTAAACTCCAGATAAAGCTGAACATTGAGACATCCCCTAAAATAAGTGCTAATGACTAGCACTTATTTTTATTTCATATATTGAGCACACCAATTAGACGTGCACAGAACTTTTCGCTTCCATATATTATATCGAAGGGGGCATTCGAATGTTTGTTAATTCGTCAATAAGCCTGAGCGAAGCGCCGCTCAACCTAGGAATTAGTATATTTGCTCCCATCAGTTCTGCGACGGGGAGTGGAACACTGTTTTATATCCAACCTCTATTAGCGGGGAGTGTTTGTGAAGCCTCTTTGGTTATGATCATTGCAGAACTTTTACTATATATTACAAAACAAATTTTCCGTGTTGACAGGATACCTGTTCTTGATGTCAAGAATGGTCAAATAGTGCAAATGCCTTTAACAGAACTCCAAGAGTTTTTAAAATGGATGACAAAGGGAACGAACTACATTACAAACTCTAACTCACAATCTAACACATCTACGGATGTCAGGAACCTATCAACGAATGGAGAGTTGATGACTGGACAACGAGGCCTTATAACTCCAGAAAGTCTTGAAGCACCTCTAGTTATTGCCATATCCATTACAGGAAACTATGCAGATCTTCTGTATTCACCTGCAGTTAGCTTGATCGTGCCGGTCCTTAAGTTCCCTGGCTTACGAGGATCACTTCCTCTGCTGATCTTGGGGCTAATTGCTACGATCTTTATTCGTTCAGTTGTCACACCGGATTTAACGGGAGCTGAGACACTTACTAAATCAAAAGCAGTAAATAACGATTCGAATCGTTTCCTGAACCTAACCCCCAACGATCTTTTAGAAATGCTGTCCAGGTTCGGAAAACACTTTGGCTCAAAGTGAGCATATTTGCATTTCTTTCACTAACTATTTATAGTACAATGTGTTTTGTGGGCAAACTAGATTTGAATTTAATTTTTTTATAAAACATTAAGTTTAATCGCGAAACATTAATTGTAGAAGTGAAGGACGTGTAAGAGTGTTAGTTAGAGTAAGAAAATTTGATCGTGAACGGTTAGCTGGAGCTACAATACTAATTAGTCTGATTATTATCCTACTATCCATGATTGGAATAGTGTTAGCAGATGTTAAAGTTTCCAACATAGAATTAGTTGACCGCGGTCTGTATACAATTATTACGAATAATGGACCGATTAATGTTGGTCAAGAAGATATTTTGAGAATCGAAAAAACCTATACGAAAGCTGCTGTCACAGGTACAGCTGTAGAGCTTGATAAAATTTATACGACAAAAGGGTTTATCTATATTTCTTCTTTAGATCCCTTTTACAAGACTGGAAATCAGCTGATCAACTCGGTAGATTCAGAGAGTAAGCCTGTTTGGATTCCTTCGAATAATACAGGATCTGAGGTAACCCTTGATCAACGTCAACGCGCTAATCTAAGCTTAGTCAAACCATTTAATTATGCAATAGGCACCTCTTCGAAGCTGGTGATTGTAATCTTTTCAGTTTTATCAATGCAGTATCTCGCGCTTTCTATTGGAGGGTTGGCTTTAATAGTTCTTATTTTTCCCTTGCGTTTAAGCACTGAAATACCTGATCAATCACTAATGCGCCAAGAGAGAGAGTATTGTTCAAATGAGGATCAGATAGACGCAGTTGCCAAATAATCTGAACTCAGTTTTCCTTTAATCTGCAGGGATACTACCTGTCATGGTCGAAAGTTAAGGAGAAACTCGTAATCTGAAATAGGCGGTTTGGTAAAAAGACATAAAGCAATTGATTTACTATGACAGAAAAGGAGTCTTGTCATGAAAGTATCAGTAAAATATATTAAAGGAATGTTTTTTCAGGGAGAAGGAAGTAGTAAGATGATGACTAATATGGATGCTAGTGTTAATGCAGGAGGAACTGGGCATGGAACTAGCCCAATGGAACTACTTCTAATGTCAATTGCCGGATGCAGTGGTATGGATATTGTTACGATTCTTGAAAAGATGCAGGTTAAAATACAGCGTTTTGAAACTACCGTAGAAGGTGAACGTGCCAACGATCATCCGAGGGTTTTCAAGGATATTGAACTAGTTTATAAGTTTTGGGGTGAAGCTCTTCCTGAAGTCAAACTGAGGCGTGCAGTACAACTCTCGATGGGCAAATATTGTAGTGTTGCAAACATGATTGATAAAGCTGCCAATTTAACCTACAGGATTGAAATTAACCCTCTTAAGGGGTCATAATAAAGCGATTTTACGTGAGAATAGAGCCGTTCTAGCTATAAAAAGGACGGTTCTATTCTTTTTCAAACACCAAAAGTAGTCATACAGGTCAACATAATTGAACTATACAAGCAAATGGGATTAATTGGAGGGCGATTATTGATTATTTTTTCCAGATACTTAATAGGTATCCTTGATAGAACATACATGATTTGTTATACTGAGAACGGTGTTATTAAATAACCTTAAACTTTGTAGTAATTCGTTGGCCGCACATCTCAAAATCTGCGGTTGTTTTTTATGAGAATGGAATCTATGCCAGTGTCATTAAAGAAAATTTTAATTTGTTACAAAAGAAGGAGATAGAACTTGCATGATAAAAAAGAGTAGAATTAGGATAAAGAAGATTTTGTTATTCATAAGCTTTAATATCGTTTTCGCAGCAATCCTTATTCCATTTGTCTTGTTCTGGGGACCGTTTCAATCTCTTAAAACTGTAGCTGTGGGTGCAGTTGCTACATCACGACATCCTCAGATAGTACAGGCATTTTTATCTCCAGATGAAATTAATCGGATTATGAATGGGAGTTTATCTCAAGACTCAAGCGGTGGACAAGCTTTCGAACGCAAGCAAGTAATGACGGATAAGAATTCAGGAATAACTATTGAAGATATTCAAGGCCGTAGCTTTAAAGGTAAAGTAATGTTGATAAAAGACCCTAAGCGAGTAAAATTGGCCGTAACCAAAGAAATTGGAGTTACAGGAGAACGAGTTAGCGATTTTGTTAAGGACATGGGAGCTGTTGCTGGGATTAATGCCGGAGGGTTCTATGACCCTAATGGAAAAGGAAACGGAGCTTTTCCTGACGGTCTAACCATGCAAGACGGAAAGTTAGTCCACAACAATGTCGGTGACAAAGCGGTAAATATTGTCGGATTCGATGATAAAGGGAAACTTGTCCTTGGTAAAATGACCGCAAAGCAATTAGTAGAGAAAAACATTCGCGAAGCAGTAACCTTTGAACCCAATTTAATAGTCGATGGTAAACCTGTAATTTCGGGAGACGGTGGATGGGGGATTGCTCCACGCACCGGAATCGGCCAAATGGCGGATGGAACCGTAATTTTTGTCGTAATTGATGGACGACAACCGACCTGGAGTATAGGGGCCACCTTACGTGATCTCATGAATGTATTTGCTGATTATAATGCTGTCAATGCTATTAATCTTGATGGTGGATCTTCTTCAGAACTCGTCTATGATGGTAAAGTAATGAATAAACTTTGGAACATTTTCGGGGAGCGGTATATTCCCACAGCCTTTGTAGTGACCCCTTAACAACTTAGTTTTATTTAATGTTCAGCTTTTAGCTTGAACCAGTTGACTATTCTATAAAGGAGACCTCGCATGAAAAAGAAACTGCGTATTATATTGGTTTGGATATTAGTGTCACTCATCCTGCAATTTGGAGCGTACTCCTATTTGAACATGCAAGTTGCCAATGTACTTGCTCCTAAAGGGGATATCAATGAACCAATCACAACGCAACTTAAAGCAACCATCCCAGGCTCTAATCTCAAGAATATTCAAATATCCTATGCTAAGGATTATTTGGCTTATACGGAGAACGGGACACTTAAGATTTTTAACCTGGCGAAAGAACG
Organism: Desulfosporosinus sp.; assembly: GCA_003512645.1. Lineage (GTDB taxonomy): Bacteria > Bacillota > Desulfitobacteriia > Desulfitobacteriales > Desulfitobacteriaceae > Desulfosporosinus. The sequence goes on along the minus strand of DOPS01000191.1, from coordinate 1,674 downwards.
AATCGTCTTCGAAAAGGAACTACCCTCAGCAGCTGATAAAACACTGGGTGTACTCACCTACCAATGGTTGCCCGACAGAGACACTCTACTCTATTTCTATGCTAAGAAGAATCCTAATCCAATAACCTATGTTCCAGTACAACCCAGTAAGCCAGTAACCCAGACGCCTGCTAAAGACCCGGAAGCAGGGGTACTTCCCCAAGATCCAAAAGTGGAAGACCCAAATGAAAAAGTTAAAAAAGACGTCCCGAAAGATGTTCCAGTTCAACCTAAGCTTGAAAAGCGGTATGGAAATCCTCAGATTACTGAACTCTATACATTGGCACTTCCCAATAGTGATGAGGATACTCCGCCTGATGATCGATTCAATCAAACCATTAACACATTCCCTGCAGGTGGAAAAATTGAGGAGTTAGTAGTCTCAACTTCAACCAATTTGATTTACCTTACTGTCAAGAATGGTTCGACGGAACTACTCATGGAAATTGATGTCATGAAAAACGTGCGACAAATTAATCGATCTGGGGAGACCATAGCTGACATGGTTGCTTCAGATCGCTATGGAACACTGTATATTAACAGTAAAGTAGGTGGAACCCAACAAGTCATTGCCTTAAGTGGGGATAAACGTTTCGTGATCTCAAAGAATAGCAAAGATCGGGTCATAGGTCTGGGAGATGGCAAGGTTTATATTGGGGAAATTGAAAACAATAAACTGATTAGGATTAAGACTACAGCTGACCGTGTAGACCTGGCAAGCAATCCGGCTCTAAAGACTGAATGGGAAGGTTCCCTACCCTTTAACAGTGATAGGACGCTGATCGGGTCAAAGGGTCAGGTAGTCATCTATGATCAAAGTAATGCTTATATTGTAACGAATGGTCAAATGAAAGAGCTAAAATTACAAGGGGATGAGAATTACATCTCAGAAGATGGTGCAGAGCTTATCCAACTAAATCCCTCAGGTACGTCCACTATAGTAGAGTTAATACCTCTTAAATCTTAGATAATAGCTTTTAAGGTTCACTAGATAATCATAAATCAAGGGACTGTCTCTAATAATGTCCATGGACATTCTCGAAAAGGCAAAAAGAGGATTGTGATCGCGCAGCGGCATAGATGTCTGATCGTGCAAAAAGGACGGGTCTTCGGACTCGTCTTTTGGCATTTACTAGATAAGGGGGCCTCGTCATGAAAATCACATTTCTATGACGAAGCCCCCTAGCGGATAATCCATTAGTATCCCAAACTACTCATTCAGAGGGGTTTCACTAGGAGTTTGTAATCCTTTAAGCTGGATTTCCAGACTGTCAAGTAAGGTGCGGATTTGATTCATTTGGTCAATGATTGACACCAGGTTCGGTTCATTCAAATCGGTTATGGGGGGTTGTGGTGCTTCAGCAGGAGTAGGTATGCTTTGCCCTGGTGTTGTCGGTTGAGGTGCTCCTTCTCCAAACAGTTGGGTTAAGGCTGAACCAATAGTTTCGGTCATTACCAAACGATCTTGATAAGCTAAGACAACTCGTTTCATTTCAGGAATACTTCCGCCTTTATCCGACTGCAGGTAGATTGGCTCAACATAGAGAAAGTTCCCACCGATGGGAAGTGCCAAGAGATTACCTCGAATCACACTTGAACCGTTCTGATCCCATAAGGAAAGCTGTTTAGATATTT
>DOPS01000050.1:0-15463 GCA_003512645.1 Desulfosporosinus sp. | reverse complement strand
GCCCCACTAAAGGGATCGTCAAGCGATGGTAAAAAGATGCGCCCTGAAAGATTAAGGACACCAATTTTCTTACCAAAGGCTCTCAGGAATCCATGCCCTTGTCCCGGTGCCCCAACTGGATAATTCGCTGGGCGAATAATTCTATGTTCACGATCAATGAAGTTCATGATATCTCGATTATCCCAAACATGATTGCCCATCGTCAAAAATTCGATTCCATAGCCATATAGCTCCTCGGCAATATCTTTGGTTAACCCTTTTCCGGCTGCGGCATTTTCGCCATTAGCCATAGTCACATCAATTTTATATTCCACCTGAATTGGTTTTAAAAAACGTTTAACCGCTTCCCTTCCAGGCTTGCCTACAATATCCCCAATAAAAAGTATGTGCAACAAACGTACCCCCCTTTTAAATCGAGGTTCGATGTTCGAAGCTCGATGTTCGAAGTTAGCACATCGAATGTCGCACATCTTACCTAAACATTATCCATAGAATGCCATTATGCTTACTATTTCATACAATTTTCAATGACTGGTTCAAGGCTCGAATCTTGAGAATAGAGGTTCGAATTCCGAAATCGAGCATCGATTACGCTAGGACTTGAAGACCAAAACACGCCCTTCTTCTCGCAATGCAACCACGTTTTTACTCATAGTATCGCTTTGGATTGAGTAAAGCATTTTACTGATCATTTCCTCCTGGTAAATCTGTTCCTCTTCGGGCAGATACATTTCATCATACACCAGCTGTTTCTGGTACTTCCGCTTTAGCAGCTCGACAATCAGCCCAACTTCTCGTTGAGTCATACTTTCGACATCTCGAGTTACAGTAATAACACAGACATTTTCTTCGCTTCGGGAGATGATATCAAAAACCCTCATGCTCCGACCTTCAAGTTGATGGAAGAATTCTACAGCAGGTTTTAACATGTCCTGAAGAGTAGAGGCCTCTTGTGATTGAGTAATCATAAACGTGATTTTTAGAGCATGTTGCTCACACCAATAATGTACAGACCCTACTTCAGGGTATCTCAAAAGTATCGAGGTTAGCAATCCCACTCCATCTTGGGCACGTCCTCCGTCATGGGTGCGCCCTCCGTCTTTATATAAACTACTAAACATCTAATTTCAGCCCTCTCTTTTACGCTGTCCTAACATGTATTTATTCGGCATAAGCTTGCAAACTCCTGCTCCAAACCTCTATCAAACATACTGGTCAAATATGGTATAGGGCATTCACCTTATTAAAAAACCAGGCGACCCACTGGATCGCCTGGTTAGGTATCTCACTATTATACTATTTTGCGAAGTCAACGGCTCTGGTCTCTCGAATTACAACCACCTTAATTTGTCCCGGATATTCAAGTTCTTCTTCAATTCGTTTACTAATCTCACGAGCTACTCGCGGAGCGAGCACATCGTCAATCTTATCAGGTTTGACAATAATACGAACTTCTCGTCCAGCTTGAATAGCAAAGCACTTTTCTACCCCTTCAAAACTCTCGGCGATTTCTTCAAGTTTTTGTAGACGTTTAATATAAGTTTCCAGAGTCTCCCTACGTGCTCCAGGGCGAGCGGCTGAGACCGCATCAGCAGCAGCAACAAGTACTGCAACAATGGTCTTGGGTTCTACATCGTTATGATGGGCTTCAATAGCGTGAAGAACATCACCGGATTCCTTATATTTTCTAACCAGATCCACCCCAATTTGCACATGGGTCCCTTCTAGGTCATGATCTACAGCCTTGCCAATATCATGCAGAAGACCTGCCCGCTTTGCAAGTTGAATATCTACACCTAACTCCGCCGCCATCAATCCAGCCAGATGGGACACTTCAGTGGAGTGCTTCAAAACATTCTGTCCATAACTTGTGCGGAATTTTAGTCGCCCAAGCAAACGAATTAATTCAGGATGTAAGCCATGCACACCTGTTTCAAAGGTTGCTTGTTCCCCTTCTTCCCTGATCTTTTGGTCAACTTCTTTCTGAGCCTTTTCAACCATTTCTTCAATTCGTGCTGGGTGAATGCGCCCATCGGCAATGAGTTTTTCCAAAGCAATTCGCGCAACTTCTCGGCGAATTGGGTCAAACCCTGATAAAATTACAGCCTCTGGTGTATCATCAATGATAAGATCAATCCCCGTAAGGGTTTCTAAAGTTCGGATATTTCGTCCCTCACGACCGATAATTCGCCCTTTCATTTCGTCACTGGGCAACGCTACAACGGATACCGTCGTTTCAGCCACATGATCCGCTGCGCACCGCTGTATCGCTAAGGCAATAATATTCTTTGCCCGTTTCTCAGCTTCTTCCTTGGCACGTGTCTCAATCTCTTTAATCATGATTGCCGATTCATAGCGAACGTCTTCCTCAACACGTTTCAAAAGCAATTGTTTAGCTTCTTCTGAGGTCATTCCAGATAAGCGCTCAAGCTCCGCTTGTTCCTTACCAACAATCTGGTTGAGTTCTTCTTTAAGTTGTTCTACTTCGCCGTCTTTGCGGTGCAGATTTTCTTCTTTTCGTTCCAGTGACTCAATTTTACGGTCTAGACTTTCCTCTTTTTGGAGCAAGCGCCGCTCAAGGCGTTGGAGTTCATTGCGCCTCTCCCGAGTTTCCTTTTCAACTTCATTGCGAATATGCATGACTTCTTCTTTAGCAGCAACGACAGACTCTCTCTTCTTGCTTTCAGCAGCTGAATGGGCACTTTCAACAATACGCTTAGCCTCTTCTTCTGCAGATCCAATACCCTTTTCTGCAGTACTTTTGCGGAAAAGCCAACCTGCTAAAACACCCAGACCTAATCCAACTAAAACAGATACTAACCCGGTAATAATTAGTTCAATAATCATACGTCTACACACCTCCTTGTTTGACAAATTTTCTATTTTTTGCATTAAAAAAGCTGGTTTCCAAAACCAGTCACTTTTAAGCATAACCTTAAAACAGGTGTCTTCTCCTGTTTCCTACAAACTATCGCTCGCTAGTCAAAAAAACCTATATTTTAGCTAACTACAACGAAATCTATAAGAAAACCTTTAAAGGTTAAATCTTAACAGAGACAGGTCTCTGCTAAGATTTTAATATCATTTGCAATCAATGTCAAGCTTGTCCTAAACAGATACATTCTATACACCAGGGCCTACCGCTCGTCGTCTAGATTATGACTGTCCTCAAGATTATTTAGTGCTTTCCATACTAAATCCGTGGGATAGCCGCGTTGGATGAGCTTACGGGCGATTTTATGCTGTATCCATAATTCTCGTGGAACATACCGCTTGGCTTGTTCTGCCTCGTGCCTTTGTTCCCAACGCTTCCCCTCTTCTCCCCACCATCGCTTGGCAAGGGTTAAACATTGCTGATATTCGTCATCATCAGAATAGGTTGACTCTAACGCTTGCTCAATCAAGCAGGGGTCAAGCCCCCGTATTTTCATGTCTTGTTGAACTCTTCTCTTCGAATAACGTTTAAGCCGACTTTCCGAATACATTAAAGCAAATTCCTGGTCGTTTAGGTAGCCTAGTTTAAGAAGTTTATCCAGCACTCCCGTGACCTCAGAGCTTTCGAAACCCTTTTCCAGAAGACGCGTCTCCAATTCATAATGAGTCATCGACCGACGGGATAAACAATCCACCGCAACGACCATCGCACTCTTAATGGGTTTAGATTTCGTCAAGAGAATCATCTTCCTCAGGCTCAGTGCTCGTCTCTACAACAGCACTCATATTGGCCCGGATCTGTCGTTCAAGTTCGTTTGCCTTATCTGGGTGCTGCTTAAGGTATTCCTTGACATTCTCTCGGCCTTGACCCAGCCGCTCGCCGTTATAGGAGTACCAAGCGCCAGACTTATTGATGATTTCCATCTCCGTCCCGATATCCACAATGCTTCCTTCGCGGGAAATCCCTTCTCCATACATGATATCAAAATCTGCCATCTTAAAGGGTGGGGAGACTTTATTCTTCACGATTTTGACTCGTGTTTTGTTACCGACAATATCCTGACCTTGTTTCAAGGCTTCTTGCCTGCGAATATCCATTCGAATTGTAGCGTAAAATTTAAGGGCTCGTCCACCTGTGGTAGTTTCAGGACTGCCAAACATTACGCCAATTTTTTCTCGTATTTGATTAATAAAAATGACACAAGTATTGCTTTTGCTAATCGAGCCAGTCAACTTTCGTAAGGCCTGAGACATGAGGCGGGCGTGCAAGCCGACATGATTGTCACCCATCTCACCCTCAATCTCAGCGCGAGGAACTAAGGCAGCCACTGAGTCAACCACCACAACATCCACTGCGGCACTGCGTACAAGAGCCTCGCAGATTTCAAGTCCTTGTTCTCCAGTATCCGGTTGCGACACGAGCAAATCATCGATGTTTACTCCTAAGGCTTTAGCATAAACTGGATCTAGTGCATGCTCTGCATCGATAAAAGCAGCCACTCCGCCCAATTTCTGTGCTTCAGCGACGATATGTAGTGCCACCGTGGTTTTACCTGACGACTCAGGACCGAAAATCTCGATGACCCGCCCACGTGGGACCCCTCCCACGCCTAAGGCAAGGTCTATCGCTAAACAACCTGTTGGAATGACGTCAATCGACAGTCCTGCCGAAGATTCCCCAAGTTTCATGATGGAACCCTTACCAAACTGCTTTTCAATCTGAGCTAGGGCAATGTCTAATGCTTTCAGCTTATTTGTTTCCGCCATTCTATAACCTCCTCATCATGGTCCTACCCAAAACATCTGTTCGGTTTCTATTATAGAGGTACCTCATAATGCTTGTCAATTTGTTTATCTACAACCGACAGTAAAACAAATTATCTTACAATTTAATAGATCATGAGGTGATAGTGTTCGTTGATCAGTAGAAAAAAGAGTCTTTCACTTCAGTTCATCCTCTAGAAGTGAAAGACTCTTTGACCTAAATCAATTTACTCATTAGAACTCGGCACTTTCACGAGCTTTGGCCGGCTCAACACTTACCTTACGCCCTTTTATCAAAGTCTGATGCATACAGCTCTGGACCCTGGTGGCATACTTTTCGGGAATCTCGACAAATGTAAATTTATCATAAATATTAATGATCCCAATCGTGTTTCCAGAAATCCCGCTTTGGTCTGCAATCCAGCGGATGATATCCTGGGGGCGAATTTGCTGGATTCGACCGATATTAATAAAAAAGCGTACCATTCCTGCCGAAGCCCCTGTGTTTCCAAAAAGCCGCTCATCTTGCTCTTTAACTTCAGAGCGTTCTTCAACATTCGCGCCCTCGACTGCAAACTTTAAGGCGGCTGCTGCCACATCGATGGAATCGTATTCCTGGAACAATTCCCCGACTATCGCTCGATAATTGCCGAGTCGATTACTCTGGATTAGTTTCAAGAGTTGATTCTTGAGATTTTCAGCTTGTCGCTCACTTATATCGGCCATCGAAGGAAGCTCTTGCCGACGGATTCTCGTCTTAATAAGATTCTCAATGAGGCGAAGTTGACGATACTCCTTCGGGGATATTAAGGTTATTGCTTGACCTTTACGTCCGACCCTTCCAGTCCGTCCGATTCTATGAACATAGGATACTGGATCTTGAGGAATATCAAAGTTAATGACATGAGTCACGTTATTAATATCCAAGCCCCTAGCCGCTACATCCGTAGCCACCAATAATTCAGACTTTCCGTCTCTAAATCGCTTCATGACTCGATCCCGTTGTTGCTGGCTCAAATCCCCATGCAAAGCATCCGCAAAATAGCCTCGGGCTTCAAGTGCCACTACGAGCTCATCCACCCCGCGTTTTGTGCGGCAAAAGACGATTCCCTGACCGATATCTTCCATGTCAATGATTCTACCTAGGGCATCCACTTTAATGCTTTCCCTGGTCTCATAGAAAACCTGATCAATCAGGGGAACGGTTAATTCATCCCGACTGACGGTAACGGAACGCGGGGACTTCATATAAGTTTGGGCTAATTTGCGAATTCCAGGGGGCATCGTTGCTGAAAAAAGTAACACTTGCCTATTTTCAGAAGGAACCTCCTTTAAGAGGCATTCAATGTCATCGATAAAGCCCATATCCAACATCTCGTCCGCTTCATCGAGAACCACCATTTTCACATGTTGTAGACGAAGTGTCCCACGGTTTAAATGGTCTAACAACCGGCCAGGAGTTCCAACAACCACCTGATATCCCATCCTTAAGGCGCGAATCTGACGGTCAATGGGCTGTCCACCATAGATCGGCAACGGTTTGACATGCCGATACTTGCCAAGCTTAGCAATTTCCTCGGCAACCTGAATCGCCAATTCCCGAGTTGGTGTGACAATAAGTGCTTGCACCGCTTGGAATTTAGCATTTACCATTTCTGTAATAGGGATTCCAAAAGCAGCTGTCTTACCAGTTCCTGTCTGAGCCTGCCCGATAAGGTCTATCCCCTCTAGGGCAACTGGGATTGCTTCTTTTTGAATCGGAGAAGGCTCTTCAAACCCCATCTCTGACAAAGCTTGTAAAACCTGTTTGCTTAACTGAATATCTCCAAAACTTTGTAATCGTTCAACCATCACCTATTTGTAAACCCCTTTCGCTATTCAACATCCACTGTCTCACTCCATTAAGGGCTGCATGAACGGTTAACTGACGAACAGACTGCCGTTCTCCGTATAACTGAATTTTTTCTACTTGAACACCCGCAGGTGTCGCTATACTTATAAATACAAGACCTACCGGTTTTTGATCACTGCCTCCATCCGGCCCCGCGATCCCCGTTGTTGAGATGGCGAGATCTGATCCGGTCTTAGCACGAATTCCTTCTGCCATTTCCTTAGCAACCTCTTCACTCACAGCACCAAACGCCTTAAGGGTTTCCTCGCCTACCCCAAGCAACCCTTGTTTAAGAGAATTAGAATAACTCACGACCCCACCCAAATAAAACCGAGAACTTCCCGGTTCCTGAGTGAGCGCAGCACCAAGTAATCCACCAGTACATGACTCAGCCGTTGAAATGGTCAGGTGTCTATCCGTTAATAATTGTCCGACTATCCCGACCATTGTTTCCTGATCTCGGCCAAATACTTTGTTACCTAAACGCTGACGGATTTCTTCCTCTACTCGATCTAACGCTTTAACTGCTTCTCCAGTCGTTTTTTCCGTGCTCCTCGCCACCAAACGAATGTGCATCTCAGCTCGTTTGGCCAGCAATGCCACCGTAACGTTAGGAAGTCTCATCAGTTCGTTGAGTACTTCCTCAATTGCCGATTCTCCGATTCCGAATACTTTTAGGACACGCTCGTTCATTCGTTCGACATGAGGTTCAAGGATCTTCTCTAATTCCGGCCAAACATAATGATCGAACATTGGGTGCAGTTCAAAGGGAGGACCTGGCAATATAATAACGATCTTACCGCTTTTTTCGATGATGGCCCCTGGGGCTGTCCCAATGGGATTGGGCAAAATTTTCGAGTTTACGGGAAAAAAGGCTTGTTTTTCATTACTTTCAGGCATAGGGGCTTTCCGACGACCAAAAAACTGCTTAATTTGTTCTAGACTGGAGGAGTCTAACTCCAACTTCAACTCTAAGACTTTGGCAACTAATTCCTTGGTCAAGTCATCGGCAGTCGGACCTAACCCTCCTGTCGTAATCAGGAGATCAGAACGCCCAAGCGCCTGACGTAAAACTTGTTCTAACCGTTCGGGATTATCACCAACTGTCGTATGATAGTCTACCTCAATGCCCAAAGTCGATAGTTTTCCTGTTAAGTAATGAGCACTCGTATTGAGAGTTTCTCCAAGTAATATCTCAGTCCCCGTTGAGATAATTTCAGCCTTCATATAGTTTATCACTCTCCTATTGTCAACGCAAATAAACACGAAACTTCGTGTTGCAATTCGTATATGTGGATCTTCAAGATACTCCACATTAAATTATTTCTAAATTAAACTAGAAATATCCTTCTTTCCCTTATAAAATATTTATCTAAACTCTAAATCATGATAATTTCTAGCATCAATGTAAAGAAAACTTGGCTGGCACCCACGAAGACACTGTCTTCGCACGTATTAGCCTTCTTGCAGACACTGTCTTCGCATGTATTAGTCATTCTGTCAGCCATGGCGAGGCGACCGGTCGAATGCTATGCCATCCATGGCGCATTCGACACTAGACACGTCCTGTGTCGTCGCCTTAGTTACACTTATGCTTGGAAAGTATATAACGCAAGTTTATACTTTCTGATAGTATAAAAAAACGAAGCCTTTCACTTCAAATTGAGTGAAAGGCTCCACGCTATCGAGTTATTGCCATTAGGGTTTAAGCAACATTAAGCAAATACATCCGCAAATTATCTCCACTTAATGTTTCCTCTTCTCCTAAAATCTCTGTGATTTTAATTAACAAAGGTTTGTTCTTCAAAAGAATTGTCTTCGTTCGCTCTTCGAGTTCTGCTAATATGTCTTTCGTCACAGACTGACGTTGTTCAGCATTCAAACGAGATACGTCCGTAACGCCAAGCGAAGACATTCCAGAAATTAACATTCTTTCCACAAGGTTAAGTGCTTGCTCATAATCACCTGCAGCCCCAGTACTCCTAGTACCTAGGATTTCCTCTTCTGCTAAGGCCCCTGCTAAGGCCACCATGATCTGTTCTTCCAACATCGCTTGAGTATACAGATATAAATCATCCTTCGGATAATGACGAACATATCCTAGGGCATTTCCTCGTGAACGGATGGAAACTTGAGAGACTGAGTTTGGCCGGACCATTTCTGCTAGCAACGCATGCCCACTCTCATGAATAGCCACCCGTCGTAATTCCTCTGCCGTAGGTTTACGATCAAGTTTTTCTCCCAACATCACCTTTTCAACCGCTTCATGTAAATGATGGGCAGTAATTTCACTCACTTCGTCCCGCAGAGCAAGAATGGCAGCTTCGTTGGTAAGACTTTCCAAATGAGCTCCTGAAAATCCAAAGGTTTCATGGGCGATATCTTCTAATATAACCTCTTGAGCCAAAGGTTTATTTTTCGTATGAATTTTCAAGATTGCCACGCGTCCCTCTTTATCAGGAAGATCTACTTTAACTTGCCTGTCAAAACGTCCTGGGCGAAGCAACGCTACATCCAACGCTTCCGGGCGATTCGTAGCGCCCATCACTAAGATGGGCGGACCTTGTTCGGCTTTCAATCCGTCCATTTCAACTAACAGTTGATTAAGGGTTTGGTCATATTCATGATGGGAAACATTACTGCCCCGCTTAGCCCCTAAAATATCCATTTCATCGATAAAAATAATCGCACTCGTTTTCTTTTCTTTCCGCACCATTTCTCGTGCTCTACGAAACAATCCACGGACCCTTTCCGCCCCCACACCAGCATACATTTCTACAAATTCGCTGCCTGAGACCGACAAAAAAGCGGAGTCTGTATATCTTGCCGCTGCTTTGGCAAGCAGTGTTTTTCCCGTACCCGTGGGGCCTGACAACAAGATTCCCTTGAGCGGGCGGATCCCTAAGGCTTTCATCCGGTCAGAGTGAAGTAAAAAGTCTAACGCCTCTTGCAATTCTTTCTTGGCAACACTCTGTCCCCCGATATCCTCAAAATCAATCGCAGTAGTGGCTATAGATACACCATTCCCGTTTTTTAGGATTTGACGTGAAAGGACTAAGGTCCAAACCAGATACGCTGCTACAAGCAGCAATCCAATCGGGAAGACATTATATCCCAAAACCATTAAAAAGGCGAAAACCCCCACTACAAAACCTATTATAATATCAAGTTTCATGTTCTCTCCCCTTCATCGGTAATATCTTACTCTTTTTCTGTTGGCAGAAATTTCTCTTGCCCATCTCGTTCGATTACTTCAATAAGTTGAGCATCTCCCTGATTCATGAGTACGTATATGGCATCATTATCCATCTCTAATTCAAGCTGTACGCCTGCTTGTTCCGCCTGTATCCTTACATTTTGGGCCATTTCCGTGAAATTTCCACGCGCTATACCTTCTTGTATGGCAAACTGAATTTGTCCATATAGTTTTTCGAGAGTTTCATTCTTATGATCTTTAAATCGAATTGGAACATCTTCAGCTAATTTCACTAGAGTTTGACTTGTCTGACGAAGGTTCACCAATTGATCAGTAACCACAACCATCTCTTTCTCGCCACGATTAGTCACCACTTTAGCGGAAATGACGCCTGGAATTTGCTGACTTTGATTCAAGATCAAAACATCAACCCACTTCTTTTGATAGATAAGTTTGCCTCCAAGGAGCAAACCAAATATCAGGAACCCTACAAGGCTAATCAGCAGTATCCGCTGTCTCGTCATCTCTTCTTCCTCCATTATGTCATACTTAATGCTACATCACACAATATATCAACATTATAGCACGTAGTATATCATTCTGAAGCAATAACTTGTATCCACATCTGGAAAAACAAGGTATTTATACTTCATCGACTCCAACATTGACCATGGACAGACAACAGAGCCAGTTCTTCTATCTTAAAAACATGTGAGGCGACGGTCCTTTTAACTCACGCACTCCCAAAACGCTTCGAGAGACAACGGGGACAGTTCTTCTATCTTAAATCAGAAGAACTGTCCCCGTTGTCTGCGTATTTGTCTCTCAACTTGAACGTTATTGTGAATCACTTATTTACGTAATAATTTTCGGGATTTCCTAAAATAATCAAGTCCGGATATTACCGTGAAAAACAAGGCTATGTATAAAAGAGGTTGGCCAATGTGAATCCCGATCAGCGAAAGAGGCCAGTCTTGTAATAAAAGTGCGGAAATCGCCACTACCTGAGTAATGGTTTTAATTTTGCCAAGTTTGCTGGCACTAATCACTACCCTATCCACTGAAGCGACCATCCGAAGTCCCGTCACAGCAAACTCTCTCGCCAGGATAGTCCAAGCAATCCAAGCATTCACCTGCCCGAGTTGAACTAAGGAGATGAGTGCCGCAGATACTAGCAGCTTATCCGCCAATGGATCCATGAATTTACCCAAGTTTGTAACCTGGTTACGCTTTCGAGCAATATAACCATCCAAACCATCCGTCGCTGCAGCTAAAATAAAGATCACAGCAGCGACTATCTCTTGATGGGGGAACAGTGTATACCCTTTTGGTACTTTAAGAAGTAACACGGTCATAAACACGGGTATCAAAACAATTCGTGCTAGAGTTAAACGATTGGCTAAATTCACGAGACAACCACTCCCATTAAATCGTAGCTATCCGCCTCAAGGATGCGAACTTTGATCATGTCCCCCACATGAATCGACGCCTGAACCCCCGTGATATAGACTTGGCCATCGATTTCAGGAGCATCCCCTTCGGTTCGGCCCATCCATCGTCCGTCCGGTAGTTTTTGCTCAAGTAGCACAGTTACAATCCTATCAACCCAACGTTGTTGCCGCTGCCCAGAAATTGATTGTTGTTTCTGCATAACCAGGTCTCTGCGTTGCTCACGAATCTCTGGCAAAACCTGATCCTCTCTTTGACCTGCAGGAGTACTTTCCTCTTGAGAATATGAAAACACTCCCAGGCGGTCAAACTGAACACGCTGTATGAAATCAAGCATCGTCTGGAATTCTTGCTCTGTCTCTCCCGGAAAACCCGTGATCATAGTCGTTCGAAGCGTAATGTCAGGCATTGCAGTGCGCAATTTTCCAATCAGTACTTCTGCTTCCTCGATCGTACCTCTTCGATTCATTTCTTTAAGAACCTTATTATTGGTATGTTGCAATGGTAGATCAATATACTTACAGACCTTAGGTTCTTGACGCATAACTTCAATAAGTTCATCTGTAAAACGCTCAGGATAACAATACATTAAGCGGATCCATTCAATCCCTTCAATCCGAGCCAGCTTGCGAATAAGCTGAGGTAGTCGCAGTTCTCCATAAAGATCATGTCCATAGCGGGTCGTATCCTGGGCCATCACCATAATTTCCTTGACCCCTTGAGATGCCATATTCTCAACTTCTCGGATCACGGACTCCTCCGGACGGCTACGGAAATTCCCACGCACAGAGGGAATAACACAATAGGTACAATAGTTATCACAGCCTTCTGCAACTTTAACATAAGCTAGATAATCCGGGGTAGAACGTTTACGAGGAGTTTTCTCATCATGAAGAAAATCGGGTTTTCCTTGTTTTAAAAGGGATAAGCGCTCCCCTTTAGTCACTTGCACCAATTTAGTGATTTCATCAATATTTCCAGTTCCCAACACACCATCTAATTCGGGAATTTCNNTTGAGACTAGCCATTTCAAAAATCGTTTCAATCGATTCTTCCTTTGCCGATTGTATAAAGGTACACGTATTGACGACTATGATATCCGCCTCTTCAGTATTATCCGTTAAAATATGATTCTCGGCTAGCAATCCTAACATTACTTCGCTGTCCACTTGATTTTTTGGACAACCTAAAGTAACAACAGCAACTTTCTTCGTCAACGTTACACCTCATATCATTGGTTTACCTATCTTAGTATAAACCAACACTTCCACAAGGTCAAAAAATAAAATATAACTTTCCTAAAATAATACCTCTGCCACGCAGCAGTGAACCATCCTTATTTGTTAAGATCCTGCCTACTCGCTGTCGCAATATAAATCACATTCTCCCCGATGTTCGTGGCATGGTCAGCAAATCGTTCGAGGTAACGGCCTACGAAGATTAGGTACATTCCCTGGTCTAAGTTTTCCGTTGCTTCAGTCATAATCACTAAAAGATCCCGTACGACTTTTTTGTAGAGACGATCAACTTGGTCATCTAGCTCAGCCAGTTCATGGGCTAGTTCCATGTTCTCACTTGCGTAAGCTTCTAAACCCTGCCGCATCATCCCAAGTGCCATTTCCGCCATCTGCGGAATGTCCACCAGGGGTTTACAGAGAGGTCCATCGATTCTTCGTACAATTTTTGCAATGTCTATTGCTAAATCAGCCATTCTTTCCAAGTCTGTCGATATTTTCATAGCCGAAATGATTTTACGCAGGTCTTTGGCAACGGGTTGCTGTGTGGCAATTAATAGCACACACAGATCATCCACTTGTCGTTCAAAGTCATTGACCTTTTGATCCTCAGTAATCCAAAAATTCGCTTGTGTGCGGTCTAGGGATAATAGAGTTTCCATGCACCCTTTTAGAATCCTGCCGACTTCTTCACCCATATCCTTAAGTAACTTTGTCAAACCGAGTTGACCTTCATTGAGTGACTGACGCATTAATATCCTCCTTCTTTATCCAAAACGACCTGAGATATAGTCTTCTGTCCGTTTATCATGCGGATTTGTAAAAATATCCGAAGTTGGTCCATGTTCCACAAGCTCTCCATTCAGAAAAAACGCTGTGGAATCAGCAATTCGAGCGGCCTGTTGCATATTATGCGTGACAATCAGAATGGTGTAATTGACTTTTAATTGCCGAACCAATTCTTCAATATGCATCGTGGCGATCGGGTCTAAAGCAGAAGCAGGCTCATCCATTAGTAGTACCGATGGTTCCACTGCCAGCGCCCTAGCAATACAAAGACGTTGTTGTTGTCCACCTGATAAGCTCATGCCTGAGTAATTCAAGCGATCTTTTACTTCATCCCATAAAGCTGCCATACGCAAACTTTTTTCCGCAATAGCTTGTAGCTTTTGTTTATTCGTCATTCCATTAAGCTTTACACCTGCTATAACATTATCATAAATACTCATCGATGGAAATGGATTGGGTTTCTGAAATACCATACCTACCATCTTGCGCAATGCGACAGGATCTCGATCATAAATACTTACCCCTTCTAAAATAATTTCGCCCTTTACTTTTGTCCCCGGCATGGTCTCATGCATACGATTTATACAGCGGACAAACGTAGATTTTCCACACCCCGACGGACCGATGATGGCCGTAACATGATTTAGTTCAATTTCCATAGTTATGCCTTTAAGAGTTTTATTGGACCCATACCAAGCTTCAAGATCACGCACACTTAAACTCTGACCCATTAAGAAACTACCTCCTAGTTGCTCCGCGATCGAAAGGCAAAACGCGCACTCAAATTCAGAATAATCACCAGGGAAATCAAAACAAGTGATCCTGCCCAAGCTTGTTGATGCCACTCTTTATAAGGAGATGTTGCATACTGAAAAATTTGCACGGGTAAGGAAGCCATGGGTTCATTCAGAGAACGTGCCCAATACTGATTTCCTAAAGCTGTAAAAAGGAGCGGTGCTGTTTCGCCAGCTACCCGGGCCACAGCGAGCATCGCCCCAGTGATGATCCCTTTGGCTGCGGTCGGCAAGATAATTCTCAAAATAGTTTTTCCCTTGGAAATTCCCAATGCATAGCCCGCCTCTCTTATCGAATGAGAAACGAGTTTTAACATTTCTTCTGTCGAGCGAATGATCAGAGGGATCATAATAATCGCTAAGGCTAGTCCTCCAGCTAGGGCCGAGAAATTACCCATTTTTAAGACGACTGCTGTATAGATCACGATACCGACAATAATCGAAGGAATTCCTGTTAAAACATCCGTCGCAAAGCGAACTCCGACACTTAGCCAGCTATGTCGATCATACTCTGTTAGATAGATTGCTGCCAGGATCCCGATGGGGATTCCAATGAGGCTGGCGATTAAAACCATAATTAAGGTTCCCACGATGGCATTGGCCATACCTCCCCCCGATAAACCCATGGCCTTGGGTAAGTTCAGAAAGAAATCTAAGCTTAATGCTCTAAAACCATGCTCTACAACATAACCAAGAACTCCAAACAACGGAATTAGAGCGATGATCGTCGCAAAAATAAAGATACTCAGCATTATCCAATTTACAGACTTACGGAGGGATTTCATACAAGATTACCTCCCTTCGGACCCTGTGCTACAGACCAAATCAGTAATCGAGCAAAAACATTTAGAATCAGGGTTATTCCAAATAGGATAAGTCCTATCTCTACCAGCGCACTCAAATAAAGATCGTAGGTCGCCTCTGTAAATTCATTGGCAATCACCGCTGCCATCGAATAAGCGGGAGCAAACAAGGAAGGGAGAATATCGGGGCGATTTCCGATTACCATGGTGACTGCCATAGTTTCGCCCAGCGCACGTCCTAAGCCCAGCATGATCCCACCCATGATTCCTGATTTAGCATAGGGAAGAACTGCCAAGCGAATCATTTCCCACTTCGTAGCCCCCAAGGCCAGGGCTGCTTCTCTTTGCATATTGGGAACCGCAGCCATCACCTCCCGAGAAATCGCTGCAATTGTAGGAAGGATCATCACCGCCAAAATCAGCCCTCCTGCTAACATCCCAAAACCTACTGGGGTGCCTTGAAAGAGAGGGAGAAACCCTAACCATTTGGCCAGTCCTGGTTGAACAGTTTCCCTCAGCCAAGGAGCTAAGACGAATATCCCCCATAATCCGTACACTACACTGGGAATAGCTGCCAACATCTCCACTAAAAAGCCAACCACTGTACG
>DOPS01000056.1:10997-11461 GCA_003512645.1 Desulfosporosinus sp. | reverse complement strand
AGTTCGGAAGGGGGTCAATGGGAATGATCCAGGTACAAACTAGGGTTAGAGTTGGTGACAACTCCGGCGCTAAAGAGTTAATGTGTATTCGTGTGCTGGGCGGATCAATGCGCCGGTATGCTACGATTGGCGATATTATTGTTGCTTCGGTTAAACAAGCAACGCCAGGGGGCGTTGTCAAAAAAGGGGAAGTTGTTAAAGCTGTTATCGTACGGACTAGGAAAGAAATTCGTCGTTCCGACGGTTCCTATATTCGGTTTAGCGAAAACGCAGCTGTCCTCATTAAAGACGACAAGAGCCCTCGTGGCACCCGTATCTTCGGACCAGTTGCGCGCGAACTTCGCGATAATTATATGAAAATTATTTCCCTGGCACCGGAAGTTATCTAAGACACCATGATAGGTGGAGGTGAAGAAAGTGGCTGCTACAAAGCATAAGGTACAAACTGCAAAGATCCACGTTAA
>DOPS01000056.1:7127-10935 GCA_003512645.1 Desulfosporosinus sp. | reverse complement strand
CCAAAGAGGCTCCGATGGCCAGTTCAAACGTCATGTTATATTGTCAAGAGTGTAAGTCCGTGACACGTGTCAGTGTCAAGGTGACGGAAAATGGTAAAGTTCGCATCTGTAAGCATTGCGGTGTGAATCTCCCGGATAAACACTAATTGCGAAAGGAGGGATCTCAGTGGCTCGTCTGAAAGATAAATACCAAAACGAAATAGCTCCTGCCCTACAGCAGAAGTTTGCTTATAAAAACGTTATGCAAATCCCTAAAATGGATAAAATTGTGCTTAACATGGGCGTTGGCGAGGCGGTTCAAAACTCCAAAGCGATCGATTCTGCAGTTGGAGACATGATGAAGATCTCGGGACAAAAACCGGTTGTCACACGGGCAAAGAAATCCATTTCAACATTCAAGCTTCGTGAAGGAATGCCTATTGGCTGTAAAGTGACTTTGCGTGGTCAACGGATGTATGAATTTATGGATCGACTCTTAAATGTTGCACTGCCGCGTGTTCGTGACTTCCGAGGTATTTCTGCGAAAGCCTTTGACGGACGTGGAAATTACACACTAGGAATTAAGGAACAGTTGATCTTCCCAGAAATGGAGTATGACAAGATCGATAAGCTTCGTGGAATGGATGTAGTCTTCGTAACAACGGCTAAGACGGACGAGGAAGCGCGTGAGTTGCTTCGCGGATTCGGAATGCCATACCGTGATTAGAGAAAAGGAGGTTCAAGAACGTGGCTAAGACATCAATGGTTGTCCGCCAAAACAGGGGACAAAAATTCGCAGTACGTTCGCATAACCGTTGCAAGCTTTGTGGACGTCCCCATGCTTACATGCGGAAATTCGGAATTTGCCGGGTTTGCTTCCGGGAGTTGGCTCACAAAGGGGAACTTCCTGGGATCACGAAGGCCAGTTGGTAAAACATTGTAAGGAAGGGGGACGACTAAAGTGTCAATGTCAGATCCGATTGCAGATTTTTTAACACGCATCCGCAACGCGGGAATGGTTTACCATGATAAAGTTGAGGTACCAGCATCTCGCGTTAAGAAAGAGCTAGCTGAGTTGCTCAAAGCAGAAGGGTACATCAAAGACGTAGAAATCATTGCCGATGACAAGCAAGGCGTGATTCGGATGTATTTGAAATATGGTCCAAACCGCGAACGTGTTATCACCGGACTTAAACGGATTAGCCGTCCGGGACTTCGCGTTTATGCGAAGAAGGATGAAATGCCGAAGGTTCTTGGAGGACTCGGAATTGCAATTATTTCGACGTCAAAGGGAATTATGACGGATAAGAAAGCTCGAAAAGAGGGCCTTGGCGGAGAAGTGATCTCCTACATTTGGTAATTATCGCAACGGAGGTGCAGTGAATGTCCAGAATTGGCAAGCGCCCCATTGGGATTCCCAGTGGAGTGGACTTCAAAATAGTGGAAAACGTCGTCACTGTTAAAGGACCGAAAGGAACTTTAACGAGAGAATTGCATTCATTAATGAACATTGTGGTTGAGGACAACCAAATTGTTGTTACCAGACCTAATGATGAACCACTGAGCCGCTCCTTACATGGATTGACCCGTACGCTGATCGCCAATATGGTAGAGGGCGTTACGAACGGATTTACCAAGGGTCTTGATATGGTAGGGGTTGGATACCGTGCTTCAAAACAAGGGAACAAGCTGGTATTAACGGTCGGTAAATCACATCCGGTAGAACTAATTCCTTTTGAGGGAATTGACTTTGAAGTTCCTGCACCCAATAAAATTTTGGTTAAAGGAATGGATAAAGAGCTCGTTGGTGCCTTCGCAGCGGTTGTACGTTCTGAGCGTGAGCCTGAGCCCTACAAAGGCAAGGGAATCAAGTACGAAGGTGAAGTCGTCCGTCGTAAGGTCGGTAAGACCGGGGGCAAAAAAGGCGGTAAGAAGTAAATAAACTAGGCAAGGGCCAAATCTCTTGCCAATCGTGAAAGGAATGAGTTCCCTTTGATTAAGCGTATAGATCGAAAGGCTCTCCGCATTAAAAAGCATAAGAGCATCCGCAAGAATGTCATTGGAGTTGCTGAGCGACCACGCTTAGCAGTTTTTCGAAGCTTGAATCATATCTACGCTCAAGTAATCAATGATGAGCTCGGTGTGACACTTGTAGCTGCTTCTTCCCTCGATCCAGAGTTTAAAACTGCAGATCTATCTGGTGGAAATACTGCTGGCGCTCAAAAAGTTGGCGAATTGGTTGCGAAGAAAGCCCTTGAAAAAGGAATTACGCAAGTAGTGTTTGATCGCGGGGGTAACATCTATCACGGTCGAATCTCAGCATTGGCAGAATCAGCGCGAGAAGCAGGACTTAGCTTCTAAGCTTTGGTAAAGGAGGTAAAATCAAGTGGCGAAATTCGAAGCAAATAAGTCGGACATGAATGAAAAGGTTGTTCATATAGCCCGTGTTGCCAAAGTTGTAAAAGGCGGACGCCGTTTCAGCTTTAGTGCTCTCGTGGTTGTAGGAGACGGCCAAGGTCGTGTCGGCGCAGGATTAGGAAAAGCTGGGGAAGTGCCTGAGGCAATTCGCAAAGGCGTAGAAGATGCGAAGAAGAACATGGTAAATATACCAATGCACGGAACCACGATTACTCATCCCATCATTGGAATCTTTGGCGCAGGACAAGTATTGCTAAAGCCTGCTTCTAAAGGAACCGGAGTTATCGCAGGCGGCGCTGTTCGTGCAGTACTCGAAGTTGCTGGAGTCCATGATATCCTAACAAAGTCTTTGGGTTCAGCAAACGCTCATAATATGGTCAATGCGACAATGGCAGCTTTAAAATCTCTCAAGCGTCCAGAGGAGATTGCCAAACTCCGAGGTAAGACCGTAGCAGAAGTTCTAGGTTAAGGAGGGTCGGTCATGAAAGTTAAAGTGACACTGACAAAGAGTCCGATCGGATATTCTAAAGCACAACACAAAGTGTTACAAGCACTTGGTTTAGGAAAAGTCGGATCAAGCGCTGTTCATGAAGACAGTCCTGGAATTCTAGGAATGATTCATAAATGCATGCACTTGGTAACGGTAGAAACAGAAGTTCAATAGAAGGAGGTGTGGGCAAGCATGAAACTGCATGAACTTAAGCCTGCTGAAGGATCAACACATGCACCTAAGCGTTTAGGCCGTGGAGTTGGATCCGGACATGGAAAAACTTCCGGTAAAGGACACAAAGGTCAAAACTCCCGGGCCGGCGGCGGTGTCCGTCCTGGTTTTGAAGGCGGGCAAAACCCACTGTTCCGCAGGATGCCTAAGCGCGGCTTTAATAATATCTCAAGAAAAGAAATTATTGCTGTGAATGTCCGAGATTTGAACCGTTTTGAAGATGGCGCTGAAGTGACGATTGAAAGTCTCTTCGCAAGCGGCCTCATCAAGGCTATCAAAGATGGCGTAAAAATTCTAGCAACAGGGGAATTGACCAAAGCACTGACCGTCAAAATTGACAAAGTCAGCCCAGCAGCGG
Source organism: Desulfosporosinus sp. (assembly GCA_003512645.1). Lineage (GTDB taxonomy): Bacteria > Bacillota > Desulfitobacteriia > Desulfitobacteriales > Desulfitobacteriaceae > Desulfosporosinus. Next base: position 7,459 of record DOPS01000056.1, on the reverse strand, counting down.
CAGAGAAGATAGTTGCGGCGGGTGGAAAAGTAGAGGTGGAATAGGATGATTGTCGATTCCCTGAAGAATGCATGGAATGTTGCGGATCTCAGGAAAAAAATCGGTTACACCCTACTGATGTTCCTGATCTTTCGCATTGGAGCACATATTCCTACCCCCTTTATTGATCGTGACATTCTGAATGAAATGTTCGGATCGGGTGCCATGATGAATTTCATGAACACGATTTCCGGTGGTTCCTTCAAAAGTTTGTCTGTCTTTGCCCTGAGTATTACGCCCTATATTACAGCCTCGATTATTTTTCAGCTCTTGACGGTTGTTGTACCATCCCT
>DOPS01000056.1:6898-7079 GCA_003512645.1 Desulfosporosinus sp. | reverse complement strand
AGTGGCCAATTTATCTACTGGTGGCATTAGTATTGACTGCCGGAACCGCATTTCTGATGTGGCTTGGGGAGGCAATCACTGAAAAGGGTATTGGAAACGGTATTTCGCTGATTATCTTTGCAGGAATCGTTTCACAAATCCCTTCCGCCATTACTTCACTGTTTAGTATGTTGAGAGTTGG
>DOPS01000056.1:3875-6824 GCA_003512645.1 Desulfosporosinus sp. | reverse complement strand
ATCTTCGCTATTTCCTTACTGGCATTTCCGCAAACGATTGCCTCATGGATGCCGACTTCAGGATTTTCTAGGTTTGTTAACGTCTGGTTTAGCATGAATGGTAGTCTAACTTCCATCCCTTATTTACTGCTTTATGGTGCGCTCATCATATTCTTCACGTACTTCTACACAGCGATTACGTTCAACCCAGTTGACGTAGCAGAAAACTTGAAGAAGTACGGAGGATTCATCCCTGGCCTTCGACCTGGGCGACCTACGGCAGAATATTTATCAAAAATATTAAACCGTATTACACTAGCAGGTGGTTTATTTCTAGCTTTGATTGCAGTTTTACCGACACTAGTTATTGGACTCACTGGTCTTAAGAACATCTATTTTGGTGGAACTTCCCTTCTGATCGTAGTTGGGGTTGCGCTCGAGACGATGAAACAGATTGAATCCCAACTTATGTCGAGGCATTATCAAGGGTTTATGAAATAGAGGAGGCAGAGAGAGATGAAAATAATCTTAATGGGTGGCCCAGGAGCAGGTAAAGGAACTCAAGCTAATCCACTAGTCGAACGCTTTAATTTCCCTCATATTTCTACGGGTGACATGTTTAGAGCGGCTATTAAAGATGGTACTGCACTTGGTTTAAAAGCCAAATCGTTTATGGATGCTGGCGGATTAGTTCCAGATGAAGTGACGATTGGAATTGTCGCAGAAAGATTAGCTCAGCCGGATTGTGTCGAAGGATTTCTCCTTGACGGTTTCCCGCGTACTCTGGCGCAAGGCAGTGCACTAGCAGCCATTTTGGATAAACTCGGCATGAAGCTTGACGGTGTGATCAATATTGAAGTCGACGAAGCGGTGTTAATCCCTCGCTTAACAGGACGTCGCATCTGCCGTAAGTGTGGATCATCTTATCACATGGTCTTTAACAAACCCGAACAAGAAGGGGTTTGTGGTCAATGTGGAGGAGAACTTTATCAGCGAACAGATGACAACGTAGAAACTGCGCAGAATCGTTTAAGTGTTTACAATTCGCAGACTGAACCTTTGATTAATTTCTATCAAGAACAAGGTTTGCTTAAACGTATTAATGGCGACCAGCCAATTGACCAAGTTTTTGCGGATATTTTGAAAGCATTGGGCTAAACAGAATGATTGAGCTGAAAAATGCGAATCAACTAGAATTAATGCGTAATGCAGGGCGAATCGTTGCTGAAACACTTGAATTAGTGCGTGAGTACGCTAAGCCTGGGGTTACCACTCTTGAATTGGATCGCATAGCTGAGAATTTTATTCGTGCGCAGGGTGCCATACCAGCGTTCAAAGGATACAATGGTTTTCCGGCAACGCTGTGTACCTCTGTCAATGAACAAGTTGTTCATGGAATACCCAGTTTAAGGTATTTAGATTCTGGGGATATTATCAGTATAGATTGTGGAGCGCACAAAGATGGTTTTTTTGGAGATGCGGCTGTAACCTTAGCTATTGGGGAAGTCGATGAAGATATCCAAACACTCTTGAAGGTGACTCAAGAATCGCTGATGTTGGGAATTTCACAGGCGAGGATAGGTAATCGCCTCTATGACGTCTCACATGCGGTCCAAAAGCACGTGGAAGCGAATAAGTTTTCTGTAGTGCGAGACTATGTTGGGCACGGTATTGGTAGGGCCATGCATGAGGATCCCCAGATCCCGAATTTTGGCAAGCCCGGCCGGGGACCACGACTCGAGGTAGGTATGGCCTTGGCTATTGAGCCCATGGTGAACATGGGTACGCATGAAGTGCAGACGCTAAAGGATCGCTGGACCGTGGTTACCAAAGATAACCGGCCATCGGCCCATTTCGAACACACGGTTGCGATTACGGAAAATGGCCCAGAAATTCTAACTCGATGTTAGGTGCGAGGCATAGGATTGTCAGAGGAGGGATGATAGCATGTCAAAAGAAGACGTTATTGAAGTAGAAGGTAAGGTCTTGGAGCCGTTGCCCAATGCCATGTTCCAGGTTGAGTTAGCCAATGGACACAAGGTTTTGGCACATGTCTCTGGGAAGATACGTATGAATTTTATCAGGATTCTTCCAGGGGATCGGGTCACAGTGGAGCTTTCTCCCTATGATCTATCTCGAGGACGAATCACATACAGGTTTAAGTAAGGACCAAAGGGAGGGATTACAGTGAAAGTAAAGCCTTCTGTTAAAAAGATCTGTGAAAAATGTAAAATTATTCGTCGCCATGGTATAGTCATGATCATTTGTGAAAATCCGAAACACAAGCAAAGACAAGGCTAAAAAGTTTCGGTTGCGCGGCTGATTGGAGTGCAAACTTCAATTGCACCGATTTTATATTGAGACAGAACTAAATAGTTGGAGGTGTAAATTTTAGATGGCACGTATCGCTGGAGTAGACTTACCGCGCGAGAAACGTTTAGAGGTTGCCCTGACCTATATTTTTGGGATTGGGCTCCCAACTTCACATAAGATTCTCGCCAAAACAGGCGTAAGTCCAGATGTCCGAGTGCGTGACCTCTCGGAAGACGAGGTCAGCAAACTCCGGGAAGTCATTGATAAAGAGTTCAAGATTGAAGGCGACTTGCGTCGCGAAGTTTCCCTCAATATCAAGCGTCTTATGGAAATTGGCTCTTATCGTGGCTTACGCCATCGTCGTGGACTTCCTGTACGGGGTCAGCGCACGAAGACCAATGCTCGTACCCGTAAGGGGCCGGCTAAGACTGTTGGAGCAAAACGCAAAAAGTAAAAAGGGGGGATAACCGAGATGGCACGTAAAGTTGTCCGGACAAAACGCCGGGAACGTAAGAATATTGAAAGTGGAATTGCTCATATCAAATCTACTTTCAACAATACCATGGTGACCATTACGGATACCAGCGGGAATGCACTCTCCTGGTCCAGTGCGGGTTCCCTAGGTTTTAAAGGATCTCGCAAAAGCACACCATTTGC
>DOPS01000056.1:2527-3844 GCA_003512645.1 Desulfosporosinus sp. | reverse complement strand
GAAGCTGCTATTCGAGCTCTTCAAGCGGCAGGTTTAGAAGTTAATCTCATTAAAGACGTGACACCGATTCCACACAATGGCTGTCGGCCACCGAAACGCAGAAGGGTATAGGAGGTGTGTAATCATGGCTAGATATACAGGACCAGTCTGTCGCTTATGCCGTCGAGAAGGAATGAAACTATTCCTCAAAGGGGAACGTTGCTATACCGGAAAGTGCGCGATTGACCGACGTGCTTACGCCCCTGGTCAACACGGTCAAGCCCGTGCTAAGAAGCCTACTGAATATGGTCTACAGTTAAGAGAGAAACAAAAAACTCGTCGCATCTACTGTGTAATGGAAAAACAATTCCGAAGCTACTTTGATGAGGCTGCTCGTACTAAAGGGGTAACGGGTGAAAACCTGCTGGCTTTGTTGGAACGTCGACTCGATAATGTCGTGTTCCATTTGGGTTTTGCATCATCCCGCCCAGAAGCTCGACAACTTGTCAATCATGGCCATTTTACCATTAACGGCAAAAAGGTTGATATTCCTTCTTATTCAGTACGTTCTGGAGAGGTTATTGCTGTTAAAGAGGGTAGTAAGAGTTCACCACGAATGAAACAACTTCTTGAAAATCTGGGTTCTCGTACTGTTCCCGGTTGGTTAAGCTTGGATTCCAATGCTGCTGCTGGAACTGTAGTCGGACTACCAACTCGTGAAGATATTCAACTGCCAATCCAAGAACACCTCATCGTGGAGAAATACTCCCGTTAATGTTGACGTTCTACCCATATGGGTCGGATGGTTTGTATATCAAGTTCCCGAGAAAGAAGGTGCATTCCGATGTTAGAAATCGAGAAGCCCAGAATCGAGTGTATCGAGCGTTCAGAAGATAACTCCTATGCAAAATTTATTGTTGAACCTTTGGAGCGTGGATATGGAATTACCTTAGGAAATTCCCTGAGGAGAATTCTACTATCCTCTCTTGAGGGGTCAGCGGTAACATCAGTCAAAATCGAAGGGGTACTCCACGAGTTCTCGACGATTCCGGGTGTTTTAGAAGACGTAACGGACATTATTCTCAATCTTAAGTCCCTCGCGCTGAAAGGCTATACGGATGAACCTAAAGTTATTCGTATAGAAGCTCAGGGCGAAGGGGTAGTAATGGCCGGAGATATCATAACCGACCCAGATATTGAGATCTTGAACACTGACTTGAAGATTGCCACATTAGATCATGATGGTCGGTTATTCATGGAAATGACAGTTGAACGTGGTCGCGGCTACGTTCCAGCTGACAAGAACAAGAAGCCAGATCATGTCATAGGAGTTATCCC
>DOPS01000056.1:0-2444 GCA_003512645.1 Desulfosporosinus sp. | reverse complement strand
CATCTGCGCCTTTTCATGGGACTCACTGATAAACTCAATAGCGTTGAGGTTTTGGTGGAAAAGGAAGAAGAAGCCAAAGATAAAATCCTCGAAATGACGATTGAGGAACTTGATCTGTCCGTTCGTTCTTACAACTGCCTCAAACGGGCAGGAATTAACTCGGTTGAAGAGTTGACTCAAAAAACGGAAGAAGACATGATTAAAGTGCGTAACCTTGGTCGTAAGTCTTTGGAAGAAGTGGAATTTAAACTTAAAGATTTAGGTTTATCGTTCCGACCTGCCGAGGACTAATTCGGTGCAAAAGGAGGGGAATGTAATTGGCTTACCGCAAGTTGGGAAAAAACACAGGTCATCGCGGGGCAATGTTGCGTAACATTGTCACTTCCCTGTTAAGACATGAGCGTATTCAAACGACTGAAGCACGTGCCAAAGAATTGAATGCCATTGCTGAAAAGATGATTTCACTTGGCAAACAAGGCGATCTGGCTGCACGGCGTTTAACGATGGCTTATCTGATGGATGAAGATGTTGTAACAAAATTGTTTGAGACCATTGCGCCGAAATATGCTGACCGTCAGGGAGGCTATACTCGTATCATGAGACTCGGCTTACGTCGGGGAGATGCTGCCACCATGGTAATCATCGAACTCGTATAATGCGTGTCGTTAAAGACCGGGTTGCTTACGTTGTGAAGCATGCCCGGTCTTTGCTGTACTATCTGAGGGGGTGATCTCGTGAAACATAGGAATGTGCTAAAAGTGCAGAATATCCGTTATCGTGATATATTAAACGGAGTAAGTTTAGACTGGCACCAGGGAGAGATCATTGCTCTATTAGGTGCGAACGGGTCAGGTAAATCGACCTTGGCGCGGCTCTTGGCCGGGTTATTGGAACCTGAGGTTGGAGAAATCCAGTTTACAGTGGATGGTACCGTCTGCACATGGAATACAGTACAGCGCTGGCAGAAGATCGGGCTTGTTGGGCAACATCCCAGACGACAAATGATTGGCGCAACGGTCGCCGAAGAGTTAAGCTTTGGACTTTTGAACCTTGGCAAAGATCCAAGGTGGGTGCGGCACAAAGTGCGGGAGTTAGCAGGCGCAATAGGTCTGCAGGGAAAAGAAGATCAGTCTCCTGCTACCCTTTCAGGAGGGGAACGTCAAAGACTTGTTGCCACTGCGATCTTAGCAATGCAGCCATCCTTTCTAGTTTTAGACGAGGCCTTAAGTATGCTGGATGCCCGATCACAAGCCAACCTGCTCGATCTTTTAATGCAGGCCCGTCCAGAAACAGGTCAACTGTGGATTACCCATGATGCAGAATTAGCAAGCAAAGCAGATCGAGTGCTAGTCTTGCAAGGGGGTAAACTTGATGATTTGAGTAAACCAGGTGAAGCCTTTAATGACACCCAGGTAAAATCGTTGTACGGTATCCAGAGCTTGTTGGACATGACATACTTTAATGACTTTCAGGACTCGGAAACATCAATAAAAGACATAGATGACAGGAACTGCAGGTATAACTCAGATAACCCAGGTGACTCAGGTAACTCAGATGACTCGAAGAGCTCTAACACAGCGGAGGGGCAAGATCAACCAATTATTAAGTGGAATCAGACTAATTTTGAATCCCGCTTATCGATTAATAAAGTGATTAAAGCCGGCGAATTTGTAGGTATAGTCGGACCATCAGGTTCGGGGAAAACGACCCTTCTCGAGAGTGTTATGGGCTTTATCCTGCCAACAGAAGGGCAGCTTACAGTTTGTGGAGAACGTTTATCAAAGTCATCCCTAAATACTTTGCGTAGAAAAACCCGTTTTTTACTTCAGGAGGCTGGCGAATACCTCATTGGCCGAAGTGTCTACCACGAAATTTATTATGGGGACACTATAAAAAACTTGAAGCTGAAAACTCAAGATAGACTATCATATATCGAAAGTTTTGGTATCCCGGCACGCTTAGCCGAGGTTTCCCCCGAGCGCCTAAGTGGCGGAGAACGACAAAAAGTTGCTCTGGCTGCTGCTTTGAGAACTCATCCAGAGATTCTTTTACTAGACGAGCCCTTAATAGGACTCGATGTAATGAGTCGCGCCAGTATTCAAGCCATCATCTCCGCTTTGGAGAATATTACGATTCTGTATGTTACCCATGACTTGAGAGAAATTATACAGGATGTTGATCGGATTTGGCTGGTGGAAGAAGGAAAGATAGTATTAGATTGTTCAGCAGAGTGTTGGCAAGAGCATAAGGAGCAATTACAAGCAGCTGGCGTCCGCTGTTAAAGGAGGGAGACTTGAAATTAAAGTCTTTGAACTCTACTGGCCAAGCAACAGCACCTTACACCGTCTAGACCCAAGAGTAAAGGTAGGAGGATTAGCTGTCTTGTCGTTATTAATGACAATGACGCAATGGCAGGGGCTTGCCTTAACTTCCCTTGTCCTTTT
>DOPS01000188.1:0-2747 GCA_003512645.1 Desulfosporosinus sp. | reverse complement strand
AGAATGCTGCTTTACAGCTCCGTTGAGATTGGACGGCGCTTGACAGAGGCCAAATCTATGGTCAATCATGGAGAATGGGGAAAATGGCTGGAGAATTCGGTGAGTTACTCCCAAAGCACGGCCAATAAACTCATGCGTCTCTTTGAAGAGTATGGGGCCAAGCTCACCGCTGCCCAAGACGGTTCAAATTCGGAATCGATTCCGGATTTGAGCTACACCCAGGCGATTATCCTTCTGGGAATTCCCGAAGAGGAACGGGAGTCCTTTATGGCAGAGAATGATGTGGCCGACATGTCTACCCGGGAGCTTAAGCAGGCAGTCAGGGAAAGGGACCAGGCCCTTAACGAGAAAGCGGAGCTGCAAAATACTCTGACCGCCAACCAAGGCGCAGTCACTAAAATAACCTCTGAGCGGGACGAGTTGAGAAAACAGACTTCAGGTCTCCAAGCGGCCATCCACACTAAAGAGTTAACCATCAAGTCGTTACAGGAAAAAATGGCCGCAGCCAAGGAGGGTGAGGCTTCAGCTGCGAAAATCGCCGCCCTGGAAAAGGATATCAAAACTGCCCAGATCAAGCTGTCGGCCAACAAAGTCAGCTTTCTCTACAATAATATAGCTAAAGAATTCGAAGAGTTGCTGAAGGAACTGATTAAGTTAGCCCCGGCAGACCCGGAAGCTCATGAAAAGTATAAAAGTGAGGTAAGCGGGCTTATCGGGAAAATAGCGGAGAGACTGTAAGGCCGCGGGCTCAGGTGCAGGCGGGTTAGTCGAAGGGACTGATGCAAAACGAAGAAAGCTCCTAGAGCATCAGCCCCTTATTTTCAAAAGGACATTAGTAAATTAATATTGAGCTTTCAGACCGATGGCCGGTAAGGCAGCACCGGCAGCAATCGCTTCTCGGCCTCGTTCATTCTTGGGACTTCCGCTTTTTAACAAGTTCGGAGGTATGTATTATTAATTCTTCCGGTGTGGGAATCTTACCTTCTCGCGGAATGTTGTCCCAAAACTGTCAAAAGTATAGAATGATATCTAATGACAGTGAGGCAGAACCGATTCTGATTCAAAAGGCTCTTGACGGTATGCGCGGTTTGCCCGACAAAGACCTTCTGATGTTAATCGGCCTGATAGACCGTTTCAAGGAAGGCAAAAGCGAATAAATCCGTAAGATATTTAGAGAGGCTGCACAGCATCAGATAGCCATACTTCACAGTGTCTTGCCAAAGTTATGCTCTGTACTGAAGGTGGAGGGTGGAGGTCGGAGGTCGGAGGTCGGATCGCCAATTTTGAGCGAAATCACAGTATTGTTTTAATTGAAAACGGTGAAACATTGACTTTAGCTAATGTTCCTGATGGGAAGATAATTTGGGAAAAAACCTTCACAGAACACACAATCTGCCGTGCGGCGGTTGATGCTTTGGGTAACTATTTAATGATTTTATTTGATAATATTATAATATCTGTTTACAACTTACAGAGGACCTCAACGAATCCACGGGAATATGGTGGTATGCAAAGTTCAGTAATGATGGGAAGTATATTGCGGCTGCATCATCGAAAACTGGAAATTGTGTAGCTGTGTGGGAGATAGGAGATAAGATTGTTTTATGTGGCTCTTTATCTTTTAAGCAAGAAGATGAATATGGATTTAATAAACCTGTAGAGATAAATTTTTCGCCAGACTCTTCAGTGTTTGCAGTAAGATATCTTATGGAATCGAGTTTTGTCTATAAGTTACCGAATATGAAAATGCTTGATCCTTTAGGAGATTTAGCCGGTGGGGTTACTGTTTATAATTCTCACAATGGTGAACCCTATTTGACTATTCCACCTCACTTCAGTGAAATATCCGGGTTAGCTTTTTCCTATGATAATAGTTTTCTGGCGATTTGCGACCGTGATAAGCTGGTTAGCGTTTGGGAAATCTCCGGAAAACAAAAGGTTTATGCAAAGAAAATGGAATACCAGTTGCGCGAGGTGATTTTTGAACAATCTGGCCGTTATCTTGCTGCCTTGGATTTTGAAGCCAGGCATATTGCCCTGATTGATCGTAACGTTCCTAACAATATCATGAATTTGAGTATATCGAGAATATGGGGGCATAATGTCACAGTTCAAACTATGTGTTTTAAAAGGAACAATATTTAACTCAAATTTGGCATTATTTTTTACGATTCTCTACAGCATGAGTTGTAGGGGCTTGAAAAATAATAGAGAACGTTTATTCTAAGCTTAGACATAAATTTCGGACAGAGCCATATCGTCTAGACTCCACAGAGTAAGTCTTCTATGTTATGTTTGATTCAAATTTGATTGGAGGAAGAAATTATGTTAAATCTTCTTTATCGACGCCGCAGCATTCGTAAATACAAATCAACGAAGCTAGACATTGCCACAATCCAATTGCTTCAGAAAGCGGCCTTATTAAGCCCATCCTCCCGGGGATTCCAACCTTGGCAATTTGTAGTAGTAGATGATTCAGAGATTTTGGCTCAATTAGCTCTTGCTAAAAAGGGGGCTGGGTTTTTAAGGGGTGCGGCCTTGGGTATTGTTATCTTGGCAGACCCAGCGATAAGTGATGTCTGGATAGAAGACGCTTCCATTGCTGCAACAATTCTGCATCTGACCTCAGAATCGTTAGGCTTAGGATCTTGCTGGATCCAAATTCGGGAACGCCAGTATACGGAAACTGAGACCGCTGAACAGTATGTGCGGAGGATTTTGGGTATTCCTGAGAACCTAAAGGTAGC
>DOPS01000304.1:0-6815 GCA_003512645.1 Desulfosporosinus sp. | reverse complement strand
GAGAAAGTAACTACCTACGGGGCGCACGGCCCTAAAGAATTTTATGTGATCTTCGTGGACAATGGTCGCAGCGATATGGCTAAGGAGGAAAAGTTTAGTCAGGCTTTGCATTGTTTACGTTGTGGTGGATGTATGTATGAGTGTCCGATCTTCCAAGTGACAGCAGGTCACTTCGGGCATGTTTATATGGGTGGTATCGGTGCGATTTGGACGGCATTCGCGTCTGGTGGCATGGAGAAAGCGGCTCCCCTCGTTTATTCCTGTCTGCGTTGTGGCAGATGCGTAGAACGTTGCCCGATGAGCATCGAGGTACCNNATGGTGGGAGAGCTGCGCGAACGCATCGTCTATGGTAAATACTAAAATTCAATAGAATGACTGCTACAGAATCTTGAATTAGGGGGATAGTTTGAACTACAGACTATCCCCTGTGTTTAATAGCGCACAGTGCTGTAGTCATAGTCATTGCGTCAATAAAACAGAGGTGTAACGATCAGATCATGATCGCTGCACCTCTGTTTCTAGTTTGTTAAATATCGTTTGCCAACTCTGAATATCCTGTGTCTAGTACTTACTTCGACTCTGCTCGATTGGAAGAGTTAAGAGGAGAAGGAGCAGTACTCTTCAGCGCATTGACGTTCCGAAGAGCAAACACAACGGTCTTTCTCATGATTCTCTCATTCAAAGAAGACGGATCGTGCAGTTTCATTCTCTTCAGGTGATTGTAAGCTGATTTGGGGATGGGTCTGAGTAATTCGCTGACCATCCCCTTGACCATCTTAAGGCGATTTCCTTTGGCCAAGGCCTTCAAGGACTTCAAAGCTCCACCTAGTACAACTTCCTCTGCCATTAAATCCGTACCAAACGGGAATTGCTGAAAGAGACCTTGAGATTGATACGGCTTTAACAGGTCGGAAATTTTTGGGGGCAGGTTATTTCTGTACTCTTCTGGAATTTCATAATCCAAAGGTAGCTTATGCGCTTTTTTTGCTTGCTCAAGGAGTTGCTTTTGAAATCTAGAGTCAGCGATATTGATCATTTCCATGACAACTTGTTTTTCTGGTTTACCTTTAATATCAGCAATTCCATACTCTGTAACCACAATATCTCTCAGATGTTTAGGAATTGAACAATGTCCATAACTAAAGACAATGTTGGACTTAAGGCTTTTACCTGACCCTTTGGTACTTTTGATCATGATCAGAACTCTTGCCTCAGGTAGGACATGGCCCATCGCAACAAAGTTATATTGGCCACCGATTCCGCTGACTACCTGACCATTCTCGAGCTGATCTGAGGCGATTGCCCCCAGAACACTTGCCACCATGCCAGTATTCACAAAGCGGGCATCCTTTCTCTGCAGGGTCCTCAGTTCTTCTCCACCATAAAGCTGGTTGACCTTTTCCACAGCTGACATGACAAAGAGCTGTCTTTCCTCTTCACTCATCTCATTAAGAGCTTGATAGAAGGCTTTTGGGCCTAAAAAGAAGGCACCCTGCACGACAAACCCCTTGAGAAGTTCTTTGCCAAGCAGTTTTCGAATCGCAAGTCTGTTCTTTTCGTCGTTCATATCCGCTGAGTAGCTGATCTCTCCATCTATGATTGATAAATTTTCATACTTAAGACCCTTTTTCAAAATTCCATAGTCACAAAGGAAGGAGAAGTCTTTGGCGCTAAGCTTTCTATGGACTGCTTTTATCTCGAGCAGTTGGTCTATGATGTCCGGTGGAATGTTGTCAGCGGAGAGCTTATCGTCATTAATTAGTTTCATGAGAGGGATACTGTCAAAAACCTTCCTTTTCAAAATACCACTCTTATACATCTGCATAAAGGCATCGACAAACATCTCTGATGAACCAAAAAGCCCCTTTTGGAAGACTCCTATATCCCCCCATCGAGCAATTAGTTTTTCATAGCGTTTTGTCAAGCCCGCCTTGTTCAAGACCTCTTGATATGTATCATTATGTTCATTGCGCATAATAAGTCCTGCAACAATAGCATCGCCAAGGGCACCAATCCCTACCTGTATTGTGCCGCCGTCTTTGATCAAGGTGCTGACATTAAGAGCAATCATGTGATCTGACAGGGCCACGGAATCTTTAGGAGGGCAGAAGAGTTCATAGTCAAATTGTGGCCCTTGCAGAATAATGTCATAGCTTTCCGCTTCTACAACAGCATCTCCATACATAAAGGGCAGTTTTTTATTGGCTTCCCCGATAATAACGACCTTCTCACCTTTATCCCTCATTGCACCCATTTTCCGGATAGTTTCAAGACAGATATCCGGGTTGCAAGCCATAGAATAGAGGGTTTTGCCATTGATTTCTTGGTAAGCGATAAGTTCCCCGAAGACGTTGGTTCCAAGGGCTAAAGCATCACGCACAACATGGGTGTAGTGTGAAGACAGATGGTTTTGCTGAGGCAGTGGATTATTGAGATTTGAGCCTGCTTTGCTGTAAAACTCAAAAACATCAACATTTTTCGGAAGTTTTCCCTCTCTGAAATCCAGCATGTAGTCAAACTCCGGAACCCCTGCGAAGACTCTATCTGAAAGAGGCTGGAGAAAGCGTTTTTCGAGTTCTGAGTGGCCTTTAGGTTTTTCAAGTGAGAGAGCGGTAATGATTTTAAGCGAGATTTCCGGATCCTCTTTAGCCCGTCTGTAGAGTTCATTGAGAAAGAGAATCGGTTTTCCTAGGGCGAGGGTCATAGAGAAGGTGATATCCTTCCCGACATAGTTGATCACCGTATCGACACATTTTTTCACGTCATTATAGATCATTCCTGGCTTTTCATTCAACATTCTAGTCGCCTGCCATTTCATCGAAATTTTCTAACAACAGAGTGCGGTTGATGTAAATTATAGCCCCGACCAAGAGGATCCTTTTTGGTGAATCCTCATTCATTAAGTGAATGTTATCATAAATTTGCACATAATGTAATATAAATAATCAAATTTAATTATCTATTATGATTATTTATATTACTTAAATAATTAAAAAACCCTTTTCTACAGTTAGTCACAATTTAATGTATATTCAGAATTAATAGATTAAATAAATAATAAACTGCAGATTGTTATTTACGCTTCCTCAAGAGTTATGATAGAATGACTAAAAGTGGTAATTAAGAAGAGGGAAAGTACGGGTGAATCAAAATGCGTTATGAAGGAACGGTCTATCGACCACCAAGTGAGGCCGAGAGTTTGCTGATCCAGGCGACCATTGGTTGTCCTCATAATAAATGTACTTTTTGTAATATGTATCGAGATAAGAAATTCCGGATCCGGTCCGTAACAGACATTAAAGAGGACCTTCGAATGGCTCAGGATTATTATGGAAACAAGGTTCAGACAATTTTCTTCCCGGATGGAAATACAATATTAATGAAAACAGACCAGCTCATAGAAATCCTCAACTATGCTCGAGAACTGTTTCCCTTCTTAAAGCGTATGACCGTCTATGGTTCCGCAAAATTTATCAAATTAAAAACTCTCCAGGAGTTGCGTTTACTGAAAGAAGCAGGTTTAAACCGTATCCATTCGGGAATGGAGAGTGGGGACGACGAAGTTCTGCGCAGAATTCAAAAAGGCTTCACTGCCTTAGAAATGATTGAAGCAGGTCTCAAAGTGAGAGAAGCGGGGATTGAACTAAGTGAGTATATCCTGATTGGGATTGGTGGGCGAGAACGCACCTATGAACATGCCATAGAAAGCGCTCGAGTACTGAATAAATTCACCCCAGACTTTGTCCGTTTACGGACTTATGTTCCCTATAAAAGAACCCCTCTCTATGAAGAACTACAACAAGGAAGCTTTCAGCTTCTAAGTCCTCACGAAGCTTTAAGAGAAACACGGTTATTGGTTGCAAATTTAGAAGGCCCCTTCGAATTGTTAAGTGATCATTTCTCAAACTTTGCCTGGGTCAATGGAACTATTCCTAAGGACAAGGCAATTATTCTAAATAGCCTAGATCAGCTTTTAGAGGTGCCGGAAAACGAATTTAGAACAAGGTATTAAGTATAAGGAAGACCTAGCTGGCGTCAAGCGTTCGGCTTCGACGATTGCCTTCTTAGAAATCAAAAAGCCAAGGCTGGATTTTAAACCAGCCTTGTCCTTTTGATTTTATGGATACACGATTTTCACTGCGAGAGAGTTATTTACTAAAAGATTTTACGGTTGTATTAGGCACTTGAGGAGGAGCAAAATCGCGAAGACTGTTGTTGTGCCTTAAGGCAAAGGTAACAAGTTTTCTCAGGATTTTCTCTTGTATAGAAGACGGCTTTTCAAGCTTCAAGCGTTCCATGTAGGGATGAGCAGATTTGGGGATTGGTCTGAACAATTCGAAGAGCACCCCTTTTGCCAGGGTAAGGCGATTTCCAGTCGATAGTCTTTTTAGGACCTTTAACGCTCCCCCCAGAACCACCTCCGTCTCTGTTAGATCCGTCCCAAATGGAAAAGGTTTAAAAACACCATGGGCTTGATAGGGTTTCAAAAGGGCGGAGATAGTTTCTGGGGTATTATTTCTATATTCTGCTGGGATTTCATAATCTAGAGGTATTTTGCCAGCCTTTTTGGCTTGATCAAGCAGCTGCTGTTGAAAACGAGAATCGGCAATATTGATCATTTCGGCAATGACTTGCTTTTCAGGTTTACTGCGAACGTCTGCAATCCCATACTCTGTTACAATGATGTCTCGCAGATGCTTGGGCACTGAGCAATGCCCATAACTGAAGACAATATTGGATTTCAGACTTTTACCAAAGCCCTTGGTACTCTTAACCATCATAATAACTCTAGCATCCGGTAGGGCATGCCCCATAGCCACAAAGTTATATTGTCCACCGATCCCGCTGATAACCCGACCATCCTCCAGCTGATCTGAAGAAATGGACCCCAGAACACTTGCCACCATTCCAGTGTTGACAAAACGTGCATCTTTCCTTTGCAGGGTTCTCAGTTCTTCTCCACCATAAAGTTGGTTAACCTTTTCAACACCGGACATGCCAAAGAGTTTTCTTTCCTCTTCGCTCATGTCATTAAGAGCTTGATAGAAAGCTTTTGGTCCAAAAAAGAATGCGCCCAGAATAACTTGACCACCCCTCAGCTCTTGTCCAAGCAACGTTCGGATCTTAATGAGGTTTTTACTGTCATTCATATCCGCAGAATATTTGGTTTCGCCGTCCATAATATGGCCCGATTCATAGGTAAGACCCTGTTTCAGAATTCCGTATTCTGCAAGAAAAGTAAAATCTTCCTCATTTAGGTTAGAGTGGATTGCCTTCATTTCAATGAGTTGATCTATGATGTCTGTAGGGATGCTGTCTACTGCGAGTTTTCCACTATTGATTAGTTTCATAATCGGGATGCTATCAAAGACTTTTCTTTTTAAGATCTTGCTTTTATACATCTGCATAAAGGCATCTACAAACATCTCCGATGAACCATAGAGACCTTTCTGGAAAACTCCTGTATCTCCCCACTCGCTGATGAGTTTCTCGTATCTCTTCATAATGCCGGATTTTTGGAGGAACTCCTGATATAGGTCATTATGTTCATTTCGCATGATAAGCCCTGATACAATAGCGTCGCCAAGGGCACCAATCCCTACTTGGATAGTGCCACCATCCTTAATTAAGGTGCTAACGTTAATACCGATCATATGATCAGGCAGGGCCACAGGATTTTGAGGAGGACAGAAAAGTTCGTAGTTGTACTGTGGACCTTGAAGAATAATGTCATAAGTATCCGCTTCCACAACGGCATCTCCATACATAAAGGGCAGTTTTTTGTTAGCTTCCCCTATGATAGCGACTTTTTTTCCCTTGGCCCTAAGCTCCTTAAGATTTTTTACTGCTTCAAGACAAACATCTGTATTGCAACTCATAGAATACATTGTTTTTCCGTTGATTTTTCGGTAACCTACCAACTGACCAAAGACGTTACAACCTAAAGCCACAGCATCCCGATTAGCATGGGTGTAGTTCGTAGCTAAATGGTTCTGCTGAGCTTCGGGACTATTCAGGTATCCGCCCGCTTTACAGAAGAATTCTAAGACTTCAACGTTTTTTGAGAGTTTTCCAGCTCTAAAATCCAGCATATAGTCAAATTCTAGCACTCCTTCAAAAATCCTATCCGAGAGAGGTCCTAGAAATCGTTTTTCTAGGTCGCTGTGGCCTTTCGGTTTCTCAAGAGCCAGAGCAGTAATGATTTTGAGCTTTATCTCGGGATCCTCTTTGGCTCGCCTGTAAAGTTCATTGATAAACAGGATAGGTTTACCAAGGGCAAGGGTCATACTGAAGGTAATGTCTTTTCCCACATAATTAATGACTTCATCAACACACTTTTTTACATCATCATAGATTGTTCCCGGCTTTTCATTCATGTCATAGTCGCCTGCCATTTCATAATAATTTGATAAAAACAAGTCCGCGTTGTAATACAGAAGTTCATGGACAAATAAGGCTCCCGTTTAAACAATAAATGAATTTCAATTCAGTTAATTGAATATTACCATAAATTAGACAATATTGTAATAACAATAATCAAATTCTTTAATTAATTTTGATTATTGTTATTAGTCGAATAATATTCTTGCCAAGGGGCGAATACGGATTCATCAAGTCTTGTTAGAAAAACAGAGGTTTAATACTTGGCAGGCATTAGATTTTTCTTGAAAGTGAGTATTTATACCTAGGTATATATAGTTTGTAGGCTTTAGACATTAGAGATAAACAAAAAAAGTGACTGGTAAAAACCAGCCACTTTTCCTTATCGCAAACCTAATTATCGCTTTTTAAACCCGAGTTTGGCGACATAAAT
>DOPS01000086.1:0-4711 GCA_003512645.1 Desulfosporosinus sp. | reverse complement strand
TTCATGAAGCATCCATTGCTTCGTTAATCATTATTCTCGTAAGCCTCTGTGCCATATACATGTTATATAAATTAGGAGATAAGGAGAAAGTCTAATGTTTATTGAAATTGAAGGTTTATGTTTTAGATATCCGAAGGCACCCAAAGCGGTCATTGATGATTTTAGTCTGACCATTGATCAGGGAGAGGTCATTTGTATCCTAGGAGAAAGCGGGGGCGGAAAAAGCACCGTCTTAAGACTTGTTGCAGGTTTGGAGGTTCCAAGTAAGGGACGCATTAGAATTAACGACATCACGATGGTAGATGAGAGCGTGTTTGTGCAACCTGAGAAGCGGGGGGTCGGCATGGTTTTTCAGGATTATTCCTTATTCCCACATATGACAGTGGCAGAAAATATCCGATTTGGCTTAAACAAAATGACTAATAAAGAAAAAGATTATAGAATTACTCAAATGTTAGATTTAGTGAGCTTAGGAGATTATAAAAAAAGATATCCCTATGAATTAAGCGGAGGTCAACAGCAAAGGGTCGCTATTGCTCGAACGCTTGCTCCAAAGCCTTCACTTCTCTTATTGGATGAACCCTTTAGTAATCTAGATGCCCACCTTCGAAGTAAAATCAGGGAAGAAATAAAAATTATTTTAAGACAAACGAATATAACCGTGATATTTGTAACCCATGATGAAGAAGATGCCAAGAGCATGGCTGATCGTGTTGTGATACTCAAAGAAGGGAAAATTGTTGAGGTTACAGATCATAAGTTAGTTTGAAGTGGAAGCTAATCACACGGCTCTGCTCTAATATACTAACTTTTTAGAATGTGATTACCCTCGTTGCATTACTTACTAAAAACTGTGGGGCCAAGCGTTGCGCTGCGCATGCTACTGTTTGAGCAATACAACAAGCCTTTATGAGAAACGACATAAAAGGCCTGGCCAATCATTCTTAGGCATTGCGCTTTAGTTACTTCTGTAAAAAGCCAGACAACTTCCGCATTCTTATCTTCGCATTAATTCCATTTTCTTCGCAGAAATATTTCATCCATTCTTTTTCACTTTCAGTATAGGGATCGCTCCAAAAACGTTTGATAAACGACTTCAATTTACTTTTGGAGTCCATTTTTAATTGGGACAAATCACATATACGATTAAAATATTCCAGTACTTCTAGTTCAGTTAAACGCTGCTCCAAATAGTCTAAGAATAATAGTTCATAGAAAGCAAATGGCAGTACATCTGAATCTAGGATTCTCATTAATGTATAATGTGGACCACATTCTTTTATGTCGTCCGTCACTAAGCTAATACATCCTAAAGTTTTTGCCATTGAAATGGCGTATACCTCTCCAAGGTCACTACCCTCGAACAAAATACTCGTCTCTTTTACGTGGGATAGAAAAATCTTAAACATCCCAATTTCTCTTAAATACGCATCCGTGACCAACTCAATTTTCCCTGATTGAACATCTTTATCAAAGATCTCGAGAACTTCAGGATCTGCATGCTTCTTCAGCTCTTGAGTCCGAATAAATTCATACACTTTTAGTTTCTCAAATCTGTTAAATAAAAGATCTTGGAAATCTGCATTATAGAGATGAATAATAACATTTGTGTCAAGAGACGCATCCATTAATCCATCCCCCTAAGCAAATCGTCAAAGCTTTCATCTTCAATAAGTTCTTCGGAAGGGTCTGCAAAATCATCTGCCTTTAAATCAACAAAGTCTAAAGCAGTTTCTAAACTTTTTCTAGGAATTAACTTGTCATAATAATTTGAAATGACCCATTCGAGATATTCAGCGGGTATCTTCTTTGCTTCTGAGGATTTGCACAAATCCGAATTACCCTTGATTGCATTCAATAGTTTTGTAGCCGTTTTCTCTATCTTTTCTAATTTCAAATTATCAAAAATAGTATTATCTAAGATACCTAGTGCTTTCAAGCGAACAAGCGTCATATCATAGCTTACATTAAACGTTGTTTGAATCCTAGCTATGTCTAACCCATTCCAAATCTTGATATTCTTATCATTAAGTTCCAGTCTCATGAATTTGAGGATTTTATCTGTCGGCATTAATATACAGGCTGCAAAATAATTAGCCTCAATTTCATCGTCATCTCTATCGTTGAAATCATCATCTCGGATCATTGTTTTACCTTGCTCGGATAAATGTAAGCGTTGATGCCCCATTTCATGAGCAATAGAAAAAATTTCCCGTGATAAGATCTGCGAAGAATTCGAAAAGATAATTCTTTCTGTATCCTTAATTAAAGCGAATCCTAAAAACGATTCAGCGCCAATAGGGTATCGAATCACTCGATACCCCACTTTTTCAGCCGCTTCAAAAATATTTTGGAATCCATAATCCGTTACATTACATTCAACTCTTACATTTTCAGCCGCTCTTTCTATCACAAGTTGCCTGCTTTTATTCATCGACATCAACCTGCCTCACGCTCTGGTATAGCTTTCGATGAGCATAAAATGTATCAATCATCTTGTTAATATATTCGAATCCATCTTCTTGAGTTGAATCATTCTTCGCTCTAAACATGGGTTGTTCCTGAGAAATGTTGTTGACAGACAATGTTATGTCTTCAACTTTAATCCCTAAAACTTGGGCAACCGTCATAAGGCTAGCATAAGAAATATCGATTAAACCTTTCTCAAGCCTCGCATATTTTTGCCTTGAACATTTAATTTTTTCTGCAATCTGTTCTTGAGTGAAGCCTTTGGCCTCTCTCAAACTTCGGATTCTTAATCCTAAAATTGCATTCATGAATCTACTCCTCCCACATACTTATATTTGAACTCTATCCTACTAAAAAACTACAGGATTGTTACATCACCATAACATCTTTACCTATTGTCTCAGTATCTATAGTTAAATTATACACCGTTATGTTACATTTTTATACCATATTCTCAAAATTTGTTTTAATGGAAAAGACAGAACTATATATGTCTGATTTCACTTAAAACATTCCTAAACTACATTCAAAGGGCACAATACCCAGAAGCTCCAGCACTTACTTCAATGTTGCTTATATTTAAGGAAGATCTGCCGAGGCAACTCCATAGTATGGGAAATAATATTATCCTGACGGAGTCCTTCAACAACTAGAGGATCAGCAAGAACATATATCCCCTGCTGAGTACATCCCCATCGTTCTTATTTTACGAGCATCCGTTTGGCGTATTTCCGATGTTCTCAGCCTCAAATTTGATGAATGCTTAGATCGAACCAGCCAAGGGTGGTACCTTTGCGGTGATATTGTTAAAACACAAGTTCTCAACCACCGTGTTTCCGATAACTGATCAAGTAGCGGTCGTTGTACAAGCGGTTGTTGAAGAAGTTAAACAGAAAAGTACCTCTGACAACAACCCTAACAAACTTCTCTTTGTTCGCTTTGACGCTAGACGTAAGGGGCGTTGCCCAGAAGGATTTTTAAGTTTGTATTGGTATGACCAAGCATTTTTCTTAGGAGTGGGGCCACAAGTAATTCAGCTCCAATTAATGCGGCAGCCGTGTTGCAAAGCGACAACTTCAATTTCTGATAACTGCTCCTTTGGCTATTAGAGTTTCAATTGCGTTAGAGATTTCCGTTGAATCGTCAGGAACACATATTTGTTCAATAATCTGACTTCCTAACGCCTCAAACTTTTTACTTACAACGGGTCCAAAACCGTCGACAATTCTTTAATGGAAAACTTCACTCCCAGTAACTACCAAGCCCTTTATAGTGTTTCAGCGGTAGTATGGACATTAAATCAGCTCGTTGAGGGGACACGCTGAAACCAGAATCGCGTTTTGTACAGATACTATCGTTTTGATGATCTACTACTCTTCAACTAGGGATTCCAGTCCAATACTTATGAGTTGGAAAAACGGTTCCGTAGAGTTAGCCCTCATAGTTTCAGCTAACGTCGGAATCCATTGCTGAAGGTGTTCACTTATAAACTCACTTTGATAGATCATCATTTCCTTAATATCTTTTTCAGCGCCGTCTTGCTGAACGAGCTCTAATAGCTTTTGTAAGAGAAACTGCATAAACTCTAACTCTGTAGCAACATGATCATCAGGAATGGAATACAAAGATTTTACGACCAGACCCGCTCGAAGATAGTGTTGTCTGACATTAACGGTGGTTTCTTGCATGAGCAGACCACTTCCACAGTAAACCGACTCATAAAGATTAACAGGCACATGCCCCGGAGCAAAAAATAATCGTTCATACTCCTGCGTTAAACTATTGAGGTACTGATCTAGACCAGACTTCTGAACGTTCTCTTGTATTTGCTGATGGATAGGAGAGCTCGTGTCACCCCAACTGCCCACAATTTCAAGGGCAGATTTTAGCCACTCGGTGCTCGGTTTTTCTCGAAAGAACGTAGAAAAGAAATTATAGAAATTAATTTGAGCTTTCAAATCCTGGATTGACAACTCCATAACAGAGTCCTCCTTTGAGCTAAGTTGAAACACGATCAACATCTAAAAAGAATCGTCTAGGGGCTGACGAATCAGCCCCTTTTCGTACGGTAATTAGATCTTTTTAATCTTGACGATCATATCCGCATAGGCAGGCATTCCCATAAGCGGGCTTAAGCTATCCGGGTCTACTAACATATTATGGCTCGGTGTATAATCCTTATGCTTATAAGTCCCACCAAGTCCAGGACTGAACCGACCACCCGTACCGAAGCCCATTTTTA
>DOPS01000085.1:0-5669 GCA_003512645.1 Desulfosporosinus sp. | reverse complement strand
TAGTAGCAAACTCCTTAAATTCCTTAATAAAACTCATAATACCACTCCTTTTTGAACCTACTAGATACTTTCTCCTCAACTTTTAGAAATTCATTTTCCACGTTTAGAGACACCCACATAAGTGGGTGTTTATAGTTTGCTTCGGCTTCGGTGAGAGTTGACATCTACGGGAGAAAGTGTTCCTTTGGTCTCTTAAGTTCGATGTTTTTTCTTAGTACGCATCAAAAGGATAGCCACGGTTACGCCTGTTAACACTAACCCGAATGCGACGGCAATCCCTTGAGCCAGACCTGTTGCAGGAAGATAAAACGTTTGCAGACCTGCAGCAGTAATATATCCTCCACCTAGTAAAAGGGAACGGATACCAGGGATAAAATCGACTTGATACATAATATGTCCAGCGAGGACAATAGGAGTTAGGCCAAAAACTAGCTTGACACGCAAGGAAGCCGCTTTTGTTTTAAAGGGTTTAGCGATCAGCCAAGCAAGAATTCCTCCAGCGATTCCTGAACCCCAAAATAATAGACTAAACCATACAGTCCAATGTGTGGGCCATATCCTTTGGATGAGTTCAAAGTAGTTAAGAGGAATTAATATTGCTAACATTACCCCGATAAAGAAAACATATCCCTGGTTTACTCGGACTAAATGCCATACCTCTCGGCCTGCCAGCCTTAAATTAACTTGCACGGAACCATTCGGACAATTTCGCACACAGTTAAAACATAATTTGCAGTCTAGATTATTGTCTAAGAAGGGAAGATGTTGAGACATTGGACAACCAGGAACACTTCCCTTGCCAACATAGCACTCAAAGGTAGTGCACTTATTCAAGCAAACTGTGGCATCCGCACGAACCTCCAACATAGAACCAATAGAAGCCGTCCCGATAAAGCCTCCCAAAGGACACAAGTGCCGACACCAAGTATGGCGTGGAAAGAGGATCGAAATAAGAATCGCAGTAACCTGGATTGAAATTAACAAAAGGGCAGTATAACTAGGATTATAACGCATCCCGGTAATTACTTCGATCCAGAAGATAAAGAGAAACAAAAAACTGACCAGAAAAAAATCATATTTAATTAAAAACTCTGGCATAGGTCGACTCTTGTGAAACCTTTTTTGCACGAAATCCATAATCGCAGAAAACGGGCAGACAGTGCACCACAGTCTGCCTAGGAAAGGGGAAATAATAGCGAGTGCTGGCCACCATAACCCCCAAACTAAGGCGAATATTTTAGTACTTACCGCAATTTCTGGAGAAACGAGCAATAATATGATGAGTGCGCTAAACCCTACAACCGTAGCACGTCGTAACCACATAATTAGCATTCCACTTTTAAGCAGTTTCTCAAGTTTGGGCCAAGCTAAAAGGTTGAGGGTTTTGCCGTTTTGTTTAGAGGTTGGGCCAATAAAAACCTGCTCTAACCCTATTACATCCTGGTCCGCAATATAAAAAGCTCTCTCGATGACTTGAATTAATTCTGATACATTTCCTTGATTGTAATGATGAGAAAGTAACAGTTTGATAGCTTCTTGATTTATTGTAGGGACATTTCTCTGGTTCTTCTGGGCCAACTTCTCCAGAAACCCTTGTGCCAAGATAGGAATATCTCGTTTACGCATACGTAAGGGCGTGATTTCATAAGTATGGGCAAAGCATTCCCGAAGTTCGGGAATAATAATTCGTCCCATATCGTCAGGTTCCGTATTTAAACATCCGATGACGAAGCATTTATTTTTCTGTAGATTGAGGGCTTGGGCCAGCTTAAGCTGGGTATGAGCAGATATCAGGTTTATTTCGCGTATAAACAGAGTTCCACCCTCAGCAATATCGAAAAGATTGGAGTCATGAAAGGCTGTGGAGTCCTCTTGACTGTCAGGCTCCGTTATTAAGTCCCTCCACTGCTGGTCAAAACGTCGTCCGTCCACAACAACAAAAGGGGCATCTGTCCCTGATTGGCGTTGATGGACGTACCACGCCATCATCTGGCGACCGGTACCCCGTTCTCCAGTTAATAGCAAATGTCCCTTGGGGTGAGCGAGTTCTTCTAGCTTCCGTTCAACCTCTCCTGTCGTACGAGCCCCTCCCCAAAGTCCATAAAACTTGTCTTTATATTGGGTAAGCTGCAAAGTAGACCGTAGAATGTCCTTATATTTGGCTTCAGATAAGATCAGGTTTGCTTCATTCAGGTCCTCTGTTAATCGTCCGATAAACGTTTGGTATAGTTTCGGCCAGCGCAGAAGCATGCGCGCAAAACTCTCTGCCCCCAGCGCCAAAACTTGACATTCCTCCTGGCAAAGAATTGTAATTTCCGAAGCCTTACCATTAAGCAAAGAGAATGCCCCAAAGGTATCCCCTGGGCCCAATGTTCTGACACGCCACAAACGCTGTCCTTCTTTTTTCACCATTACGTCTGTCTTTCCCTTGATCAGAATATAAAAGGAATGTTTTTCCTGTCCCTGCGTGATAATTTCGGAGCCCAAATCATAGTTCTCCCATTGAAATTCACTCGCAAGCTCCGCTAATTCAGGTGATGATAAATTAGAAAATAACTCTATATTTGATAGATTATAAACTTTATCGTCACGCATAGCGTCCTCCATCAAGTTAAAATAGTAAAACATTGAAATACTTTCTTGTTCTAAAACTATAACTTATCTGGACACTTCTGCCAACACAAACTTCCTTCCATTTTTATACAGATTTTTCCTGTTTACCGCAAAGAAAACTTTCCAGCAAACTCCTTGTTCCCCATCTATGGCTGTATGCATAAGAGAAAAGGCAGTTTGGCTTCTTCCAAAAGCTAATTGGAGAAAGCGCTCACCCATGGCTACATTGAACTTTAAGACTTGAGCTTTTGATAATCCGGAGCCTTACGTCCGTCATAATAGTCGCAAGCACGGTAATATTTCAAATCTTCTAACCAAAGCTTAAAGTATTCTAAATCAATTCCACCGTGGCATGGGTAGCTAAAAGCTCGATCATTCTGGTACTGCCTGATTAGGGCATAAAGCGATACCCGCGGCGTGAAAATCCTTATTTTGGAGCGGTAGAGAGGAATAGTATCAGAAAGTGCTTTGAAGATTAAAATTTTTTCTTTTGCTGAAAAACTTACGATATCATCTTCAGATGTTGCTGCATATACAGCACGCAGTTCTCCAGCTTCCTGTACGTCTATGCTCATTGGATAACATGCATTGACGATAGTAAAACCCAATTCTACTACAAAAGCATAGAACTCTGAGAATGCCTTCTTGAATGCTTCATAATATTTTTCAGGGTCTTTTTCGGCTAGTTCAGAGGAAATCTTCATTTTCCCGCCTGTATTTCTGTTAATTCCCAAATTCGCTGAAGGATAGATACCATGTTCATGAAAAATGGGCAAGGCAGCTCTAATCCCAGAGATTACACCGGGTAAACCGCGCATGTGCTCATGAATGGACGGGTCAGAGGAATCAATGCTGATCCAGAAATTACGAAGATTGGTTTTTGCCATGGATTCAGCAATTGTAGTAATGCGTCCAGCAAAATCAGGTTTCTCCGAATTCATGAACATAAAACCATTGGTACCTGTACGAATGTACTCAATTCCGGCATCTCCTGCGTAAGAAATCAGGGAAATCAATTCATCATAATAGAGACAGGTTTCTCCGCCAGTAAAAGATAAGGACTTTACTCCGCCGACTGCTGCAGCATCAATGACCCGCTTGATATCATCCGCATTCATTTTAGAGCGTTCAAAGTTTTCAGTGATCCGCATTCCACATTGTGGGCATTTAGCATTACAACGATCTGTGAACTGGATAATTACCTGACCTGGGATACTACCCTTAGCAAGCGTAACCATATTATCAAAGCGAAATACAGGATTGTTACGTCCCCACATATACACGTCTCATTTCTTAATTTTTATAGTAGATTCTCGATATATTATCCTCAAATTAAAAAGCGACTTAAACAATATTAAGCCGCTCGCTCCTACCTGTAGCGATAGTTGTTTCCTTGACCTTCCTAGGTCGGAGGGAAACACGAAACACACGGACATTCTTATGAAGCAGGTAAGGCCTACCCCATATAGCAGCGATGATCAGTTCCTCTTTACAGGTCATATAGTCATCTGTCTCCTTTCAATTCCACAACTTCGATTCCTCATCCAAATAATCTTACAATATCAAAGTAAAAATCAGATTATCGTTTTGTAAACACCCAGTTAAATGTGTTACATACAGAGCAAAAAATTACCTAAAAAATTGTGTAAATTAACTCTTGATTTACACAGTTATAAAACTACCTTAACACTAATGATTTATACTAGATTCATCAATCAAATATTTTATAAGGAAGTGAAAGTGATGAATATCGTAATGCATTTGGGGTTGTCTCTAGCGATCCGCAATGCCGTGGAAAAGGAATTAACTTTAAAAATAGACGCTTTCAGCTTCATGTATGGAAATATGAAACCGGATTTAGAAGCCTCATCCGTTAAAATTCCTCACTTCAAACACACAACCATGGAGTTAGTACAGGCTGAAATCGAAAAACTCACTGCCCTCAGATTAAACAAATCCAGACGATGTTCAAAACAGGTATCCGAAAGAATAGGTGTCATCACCCATTATCTTTCGGACTTTTTTTGTTATGCCCATACTGAATACTTCGAACGTAAACATAGGTCACATCTTCTCTATGAATTCCAACTCTTATACTACTTTAGGAAAAGCAAAAAGGTTGTAAAAGGCCACACCTATATCAAGCCAACCGAAATCCCGTCCTCTGCAAACAAGATTATTACCTATATCGAGGAAGCACATGATAATTATCTGAAAACTATAAAAGAAAATTCATTGCCTTTTGAATTGGATACGGCTAATGCCCTCACGGTTTGTATTTTAGTCTGTGTTTCCATACTATCGTTGTGCCTTGACCATGAGTTAAAGATTGCCATATAAAGGGGGTTTTAATATGAGGATAGCCTATTTTACTGATACATACCTCCCCCAAATCAACGGAGTTAGTAACACACTGAAAAAATTAGGTGATTATCTCAACGACCGGGACATTAAGCATATGTTTTTTGCTCCACATTTTAACGAGAAGCCTGTAAGTTCAGAAAACTCACCCGTTGCCAGGTTTAAAAGCATTAGTCTACCCTTCTATCCCGAGTGCAGACTTGCCATCCCTTCGTATGCCAATTTATGCCGGGTAGCAGACAAATTCAAGCCTGATATTATTCACCTTACCGACCCATTAGGAATAGGCTTGGCAGGCTTGAGATATGGGCGGGACAGAGGTATCCCCATTGTTTCGTCCTTTCATACTAATTTCGACGCCTACCTCAAGTATTACAACCTGGAATACCTAGAGGGAATAGTCTGGGGACTCTTCAAATGGTTCCACGGATTTAGTGAACTAAATTTCTGCCCTTCTCAAGATACTTGGACCGTCCTGGAAAGCAAAGGAATAGAAAACCTGCGTATCTGGTCAAGGGGGATTGATACATCCACATTCAGCCCTAACTATAAAAACTTGAACATCAGGTACCATCTGAAAGCTGATGATAAGATGATTTTCTTATATGTCGGCAGACTGGCTGCCGAAAAAAACCTTGATATTTTAATGGAAAGTATCGGTATAGTTAACTCCAGCCATTCAGATAAGGTTCAAT
>DOPS01000037.1:0-7667 GCA_003512645.1 Desulfosporosinus sp. | reverse complement strand
TACTTGACAGGGGGCAGTTCATAGACCGTTACGGGGGTTTCTTTGCCCTCGTCTAAAGTATCCTTTACCGGATATCGTTGTTATGCGCAGGTCTGCTGATTTCAATTAACTTAACAATCCCCCAAGCCATGATCGCATAAACAATCATAGCAATAATGGTCGTTGGCTCTAAGACTGACTGTGCCTCAATTCCTTTAGTGACAGCCGATCTGAAAATGCCGTTGAAGGGGATTAAAAAGGCTTGTGATACAGAATAGATGAAGGATACAAAAGGACTTTGGGGATTGGCTCCTAACAGCTTGAAGATCAAGCGAAAGGCTAGTAAAACTTCTAAAACCCCTAAGATATAATAAACGACTCTTTTAGCTTGGAGATTTTTCGGGTCAGTGTTCATAACGCTACTTTCGTTCATTTATGGATTCCTCCTTGCAAGGTTACTAGTTTATATCTTTCCATTTTTCATAGCAACTATAACAACTATGCAGATTAATATCGAAAATTAATCTGCAACTATTAGTTTTTGTTGACATGTACATATTTACCATTGCAGATGAGCAAACTTTCTATAGTAATAACAAAAGGGGGATCGGTAATGACTGAAACCATACTGGAAAAGACAGAAGGCCGGGTAAGTTATCATGACTCTGTTGAAGAGATGTTAATACGTATCCGGGAAGATGGTATGTCCAATTCCTTCGATCGCTGGACTCAACAGGAGAAGATACGCTGTAAATTTTGTCTTCAAGGTTTAACCTGTCAACAATGTGCCCAAGGACCTTGCAGAATCAGTGAAAAAGGTGGACAGGATAAAGGGGTCTGTGGAATTGGCCCCGATGCCATGGCTATGAGAAAATTGCTTCTGCAAAATATTATGGGAGCAGGAACCTATAGCCACCATGCCTATGAGGCTTTCAGAACCTTACGCGCAACCGGAGAAGGGAAAACACCGTTTAAAATTACGGATGTGAACAAACTAAAATGGATGTGTGAAAAGCTTGGACTCAATACGAATCAGGATACTAACCAGATGGCCATACAATTAGCCGATCTCCTCAATGCACAAATGAATATTGGATCGGAAGAGCCTAACCTGATGGTTGAAGCCTTTGCACCAAAAAAACGAAAAAAAGTTTGGCAGGATTTGAATATTTATCCTGCGGGTGCTGTTCATGAAGAGCAAAATTGTGTCGCTAGTTGCTTAACCAATGTCGATGGGGATTATGTTTCTTTGGCACTCAAAGCCTTGCGCTTGGGGCTTTCTACCATCTATAATGCTCAAATCGGCCTGGAAATGACTCAAGATATTTTGTTTGGTACGCCTACGCCTCATGAAGTCAACGTCGATTTGGGAATTATGGATCCTGAGTATATTAACATCGTGTTTAATGGTCACCAACCATGGCCTGGAGTTGCAACCATTCAAAAGGCTAAAACAAAAGAAGTTCAAGATCGGGCAAAAGCAGCTGGTGCAAAAGGACTTAGAATTGTCGGTTCTATTGAAACTGGACAAGAACTGATTCAGAGATTTGGGATGGATAATGTTTTTGTCGGGTTAATGGGGAATTGGCTGACAATTGAGCCTCTTTTAGCTACGGGAACGGTCGATGTCCTGGCTATGGATGAAAACTGTTCGCCGCCGGCTATTGATATGTATGCTGAGAAGTATCAAATTACCTTGGTGAGCGTCAGTACGATTATCGGTGTACCGGGACTCCAACATAAGTACGCGTATCAACCGGCTGAAGTTGATGCAATAGCTGATCAACTCATTAATTTGAGTATTGAAAACTTTAATAAGCGTAAAGGTAAAATCACCCCGAAAGTTCCTCAAATTACGCAGAAAGCTATTGCGGGATTTTCCACCGAAGCTGTACTAGGTGCCCTCGGCGGCAAACTAGATCCACTGGTTGAGGTTATCGCCGCCGGAAAGATTAAGGGTGTTGTTGCTTTAGTCAGTTGTTCAACGATCAGAAATGGTCCTCAAGATTGGAACACTATAAATCTCGCTAAAGAACTCATCAAAAAGGATATCTTAGTAGTGTCCGCTGGTTGCGGAAATCACGCCTTAGAGGTGGCGGGACTTTGTAACATGGATGCCGTTAAAATGGCGGGCAAGGGACTAAGTGAAATCTGCGGTGCCTTAAAAATCCCGCCTGTCTTGAGCTTTGGAACCTGCACGGATACAGGGAGAATCTCCATGCTCGTCACGGCCCTGGCAGATCATTTAGATGTCGATATCCCTCAATTACCCATCGCAGTGACTGCTCCCGAATGGATGGAACAAAAAGCCACGATTGATGGAGTGTTTGCGGTGGCTTATGGGGCGTACACACACTTATCTCCGACCCCCTTTGTGACAGGCGCTCCTCAGCTTGTCAAATTACTGACAGAAGATGTAGAAGGATTGACCGGAGGGAAGGTTGCTCTCGGAGATGATCCTGTCGAAGTCGCTAATAACATCGAAGCTCATATTATGGCTAAGCGGAAGGGTTTAGGATTGAGTTAAACCTTCGGAGAATTGCTTCATAAGCTCCATTAGCTTTATGCTTAAAGAACCAAAGTGTTCTTTGCAGATACTCGGTTGAAATTGAATTGAAACAATAAAAATCCTCGACTCGTAGATGTCGAGGATTTTTATTGTTTTGCAGGCTTGCTTATGCTCACTGTAACTGGCAACATCTTAATTCTCAAAACGATTGACATAAAAAACCATATCATGTTAATATTGCATTGTGAACACCGTGTTATCATTGAGAACAAAAGAGGGCCAAGTACGAGGAGTGAGCAAAGTTGGAAACTGAAGAGAAATACTCGATAAAAGTAATTTTAAAAACGATGGAATTGCTCAAGTGTTTTTCCCCTCATCAGTCTGAGTGGACGGTTAATGAACTAAGCAATCAGCTGAATATGAACCGCACCACGGTTTATCGAATCCTGACCACTCTGGCATCCGGTGGCTTTGTGCAATCAAACCCGAAATCTGGAGGTTTCAGACTTGGTTCCACGCTGATTGGATTAAGCTTAGCGCTCTTTAATAGCATGGATATACGCACCTTGGCTGGACCTGTGCTTAAGGGTTTAGCCCAGAATACTGGGGAGAGTGTGCACTTAACAATTTGGTATAAGGATAAAGCGATGCTTATTGATCAATGGGAAAGTCCTTCCGACATCAAGGTCTCTGTACCCCTAGGTAAGAAGTTTTCCGCTCATTGCACAGCAACGGGTAAGATATTTTTATCTGAACTACCAGATCAGGAATTCGATAGGTACCTGTCAGAACATGAGTTGAAGACGTTTACTCCGAACACAATCGTAGATAAGGAAGCCCTTAGAGAAGAGGTACTTAAAGTAAGGCAAAAGCAGCTGGCGTTTGATTTTGAAGAGTATTCAATGGATATTGTGGCGTGTGCAACTCCGGTTTTTTCCTATGATCAAAAAATAAACGCCTCGATCGCAGTATTAGGGCCTAGTAGGCGAATGCAAACGAGAATAGAGGAAATTGCAGCATTAACCAAAGAAGCAAGTGAACTAATTTCTAAGAGCTTAGGATTCATTGCGTGTGAAGTACGTTAACTAAGGTTGAACACTGAGACTTCAATAACAAATGCTTACGATGACGGTCGTGTCCGGTGGACAGTATCGCTGATCGATCATCAGTGGAGTTTTAAGGGAGAATCGAAAGGTAGAAGTGATTACTTTGGGGGAGGAAGTTATTAATGGAACAAACATCCAAAGAAAAATCCCATTCCACTCTTACTCTAAGTATCAATGGTGATACCCACTTATTCGCCTTGGGAGAGGGCTGTCACCAGGTCTCCCCATCTCACACCTTAGCCTTCACCCTCAGAGAGAGGTTAGGGCTTACGGGTACTAAAATTTCCTGTGATCGTGGTGCTTGTGGCTGTTGTACTGTGATGATGGACGGGAAAGCGGTCCTCTCCTGTATGCTCTTGACTGTAGAGTGTGAAGGAAAGGAGATTTCTACAATTGAAGGCTTAGGAGATCCTATGACAGAATCCATTGATCCTATCCAGCAATCCTTTATCGACCATACGGCCTTCCAGTGCGGGTTCTGTACTCCGGGAATTATCATGAGCACCAAGGCCCTCCTTACTGAGAACCCCTCTCCCACAAGAGGTGAGGTCCAAGAAGCCCTCTCAGGGAATTTCTGTCGGTGCAACAGTCATTATCATGTTCTGGATGCGGTGATGGCAGTTGCCCGAAAGGACGGTTAAGAAATGAAAGACTACCGCTTTATTGGCAAATCCACACCCCGTACGGATGCCCTCGACATCGTTACGGGCAAAACCAAATTCATTAATGATCTTAGCGTTCCCAATATGCTCTACGCTAAGGTCCTCAGAAGTCCTCATTCTCATGCTCTCATCAAGAGTATCGATACTACCAAGGCGATGAACCTCCCCGGTGTGAAGGCCGTCCTCACCCACAAAGATATTCCCGAATGGATGGGGGGATTACCACAACACGTTCGAGTCCTCGACAGTAAGGTCCGTTATGTTGGGGACGCGGTTGCCTTGGTAGCGGCTGAGACGGAGGAGATTGGAGAAGAGGCACTCCGCCTGATTGTGGTCGAGTACGAACCCCTTCCCGCAGTCTATGATGTAGATGAGGCTATACAACCCGAGGCACCGCAGTTGTATGAGCAGTTCCCGGGTAATGTCTTGCCACGGGGAATCCGGGTGTTTGGACCAACCCCCCTTCAGGAGCTGGTCATTGGGGATATAGACCAGGGAATCGCAGAGGCTGATTTCATTGTTGAGGGAACCTATGCCTATGAGAATATACCCAATCCTTTGCCACCGGAATCTCCTGGAGCAATCGCGGTTTGGGAAGGGACAGATACCTTAACAGTTTGGTCGGCATCCCAGGGTCCCCATATGCTCAAAGTTGCCCTTCAGAATCTGATGGGGAGATCCACTAAGGTAAAGTCGATCGGGAGTCCCGTTGGAGGGAGTTATGGTTCAAAGTATATGTCTTGGCAGTATGTTTTTCCGGCCGCTGCGCTCGCCAAAGCGACAGGGAGGCCTGTCAAGATTTGTTACGGGAAGGCAGAACATTTGGCTGCCTTTTCAGTCCGCATCGGATCCCGCATTCATGGTAAGGTAGGCATGCAAATGGACGGCACCGTAACGTTCTTGGAGGGCGATTGGTTAGTTAACACCGGCGCCTTTTCAGAAGGGACTCAGGGTATGGTAGCAGTGGGGTGCGGTGAAGTGCAACTCATGCTGAAGTGTGCCAATTGGAATCTTAAACCCCAAGTGGTATGCACCAACCGAACAGCTTCAGGGCAGGTGCGGGGTTACGGCGGTCAAGAACTGAAATGCGCCTTGGTTCCCATCCTTACTCTCGGAATGGAAAAGGCTAACATTGATCCGGTCGATTTCTTCAAGAGGAATTATGTGAAACCAGGGGAAGGCTATTACTGGCGGGATGGAAAATGGTGGGTTTCTAAGGGAGTCGACTTCACCAAGGCGATCGAAGAAGGCTCTAAAGCCTTCGGCTGGCAAGAAAAATGGCAAGGGTGGTTAAAGCCTACATCTGTCATGGGTACAAAGCGGAGAGGCGTGGGGGTTGGAGTACACGGTAATGCCGATGTTGGGGAGGATGTATCCGAGGCCTTTGTACGTCTTGATCCCGATGGTAAGGCTACAATCTACTCAGGCTTGGCGGAACATGGCACAGGTCAGCGCAGCAACATCTGTAAGTACGTGGCTGAGATTCTACAGCTTCCTCTTGACCGGGTTTCTGTCACGGCGGCTGATTCAAGCATCAACCCCTTTGAGTTTGGACCTGTCGGTTCGAGGGGGACCTATGCCATAGGGAGTGTTGTGATAGCTGCCGCTGAAGATGCTAAAAAACAGCTTTTTGAACTAATGGCCCCAAAGTTTAATGAAATAATGGCTCCTAAGTTTAATGTTACGTCGGAAGACTTGGAAACGGAAGACGGGATGGTCTACGTGAAAGGGAAACCCGAAGTAAGGCTCCCGTGGATCAAAGGGCTCCGCTATCATGGCACCTGTCTGGGTCGCGGCCGTTTCGAGCCTGATTTCACTCAGCCCAACTTTATGATGATCTTTACCGAAGTGGAAGTTGATACTGAAACGGGCAAAGTTGATCTGATCAGAGTAGTAGCTGCTACCGACGTTGGACAGATCATTGACCCTCTTGGCATTACAAATCAACTCAATGGCTGCCTGGGTTCTGCCGGTATCGATAGCGCTCTTTTCGAAGAGACGGTTTTAGATACACGGCTCGGGCGCATCATGAACCCCAATATGATCGACTACAAGTGGCGTACCTTTGCAGAACTTCCCGAGATGGAACATGCAATCCTCGAAACACCCTTTCCCACCCATCGCTTCCATGCCATTGGCGTAGGTGAGATTGCCCCGTCTCCTGGGCCCTCTGCCGTTCTCATGGCCGTAACCAATGCCATAGGTGTGCGGATCCATGATTATCCACTCACTCCAGAAAAGATCTTAAGTGCTTTAGGGAAGATAGATACTCTGAAGAAGGGGGGAAGAGTATGAAATCCTTTGCTCATGAGAATGCCCGCTCAGTGGATGAAGCGATCCAACTACTCGTAAAATATAAAGGAAGGGCCAAGCTTAATGCTGGGGGAACAGATCTCCTCGGAGTCTTAAAGGACCGTATTCTCCCTGATTATCCTGAAGTAATTATCAATATTAAACCAATAGCTCAGCTAAATACAATTGAAGAGAATGACGATGGGATAAGGATTGGTGCCTTAACACCCCTTATAAATATACTCTCCTCGACCTTAGTCGAAAAAACCTACTCAATTCTCCAAGAGGCGGCCATTACCGTCGCCTCTCCTCTAATTCGGAATATGGCGACGATCGGTGGAAACCTTGGTCAGGATACCCGCTGTTGGTACTACCGTTATCCTGAGGAGATCGGTGGTATGATTAAGTGTTTCAGGAAAGGGGGGAAGACATGTCCTGCTGTCCCTGGAGAGAACCGCTACCATGCCATTATGGAGGCAAAGAAATGTTTTGCGGTCTGTCCCTCCGATATGGCTGTGGTACTAACCGTTCTTGATGCATCGCTTACTATTGTAGGTGGAGGAGGAACCCGAAATATCCCAATGAAGGAGTTCTTTACTCCCATAGGGAATGTACTTGCACCTGATGAGATGATAATGATGATTAATATTCCAAAGCCTTCTCCCGTTGCCAGACAAAAATTTCTTAAGTTCACTCTTAGGAAACCCATTGACTTCGCCATTGTGAGTGCTGCATGTCTCATCACAGTAGATAAGGGGGTCTGTAAAGATGCCCGGATTATACTAGGGGCGGTAGCTCCCAAACCCATTCGGGCCATTGAGGCCGAGGAATTTTTAAGAGGGAAAGAATTGTCCGAAGAGATTGTAGCTGAAGCAGCGAGGCTTGCTCTGGTTGGAGCAAAGCCCCTTTCCAAAAATGCCTATAAGGTTGAGATCGCAAAGACACTGGTGAAGAGGGTAGTGAAGGGTCTTTGAGTGAAAAAGGGGCAAAATCTCGAAAGGATTTAGCCCCTTTTTCAGTGGCCACTAATTCGGAGCTACGACTTTAAGTCTGGAAAACCTAAAATGAAATTAATCGTTATATTGAAGGAATACATAATTAGGGCTTGCTAACCAACCC
>DOPS01000259.1:0-24367 GCA_003512645.1 Desulfosporosinus sp. | reverse complement strand
CTTATAAACCATTCCTTTCGCTGAGCTCAAGCACAAAACAGCATGAAACCCGTTCCTTTTGAGCCTATTTTATACTGAGCATTACCTTTTTCTTCTGACCTACACTGAATGTCGCCTTGAATCAAAATGTTTTCCGTTTTGCTCGTAAAATGTTTTATCAAACTACTTTTTGTGTAAACAGATAAGCTGAGTGTTGTTCCAATTCATCTTTGCATAGAATTCCAAAGCCGGGGTGTTGTCGCGATCAGCTAGTAACTGTAAACGCCTTGCGCCTTTTTCAACTGCCCAACCTTCAATCGATAATAACAGCTCCCTACCTATTCCCTTTCCTCTATAATTGTTGTCGATAACCATATCTTCGACTAAAGCAACAATTCCGCCTTCGGCAGTGGATACCAAAATCTGCGCCGTGCACATTCCTACGATCTTTTGATTTAGTTCTGCTACCATTATGCAGCGATTAGTTTGATCATCTAGCATCATTTCGAGTCCACTTCGCTGCTTTGATTCATCGATAGCAAAATCAGCTTCTATAGAAAATAGGATTCTTAATAATCCAAGTAAACTGTCAATGTCATTATGTTTAGCCCTTCTAATTGTATGATTTGAATCTACAATAGCCACTTTCTTCCCAACACCTAACGTTTTAATTGATAATTTAGTCTGTAATTTAGTCTATAATTCTCTCTTCATAGTAATTCTTCGACATTGACCGCAGTTTGTTTCTCATCGTCCTAATCCAAAATGTTCAAGAATCATTGAATATAGATCAACAATCCGTGGATGCTTCAAATTGACCGTCATCCCAGAAATGATCATGGGCACTGTCGAATCCTCTTGTTCAAGGGAGCCGTGGCTCCCCCCGCCCGGGTGAATGGGTGCACCGACAGCAAAATATTCATATCCAGATGCCGCTGAAACAACAACACAACTTTCGTTCCGCGCTTCAAGGGCTGATCTCAAACGATTAAATGCATCTGGGTACTTTCCAAATTCGATGAGTTTTTGGTCTGCTTCTTGGGCATCGACCACAGACAGATCTCCATCAAAGGACCATAATTGACCGTAAACGTCTTGATAAGGGCCTATGCGCGAAAAGGAAAGTTGTTTTTCCGTTCCGCCTTGGAGAACACAATATCTATTTCCAGCCACTTTCCATGCGATTTGGGCATTGCGCGAATCTTTCGCTAGAATACTCACGACTTCGGGTAATAACTCCGCCTTTCGTTGGAGCAGGTAGATAAAAGCCATACGTTCATTCGGACAAATGGCAATCTCTTTGCTATCCTCATCTCCACTTGCTTCTTCTGTACACTTTAAGCGCTGAAACGACTTTAACGCATAATCTAAATCGATCAGGTATTCTTTACCTAACCCAACCGTCGACTGAGCATGGTCTCCGGTAACGATAATGACATTTTCCTCTAAGGCTTTTTCCCACGAACTAAACTCATCAAGGACCAGAGCGATTTGTTGGTCTGCACGCTCGATTGAAGGCCCAGAGCGTAATGGGCCGTACTCGTGTGAATATTTATCATTATCCGGGAAATAGACTACTGTGAAATCTGGCTGCTTCTTTTCGCGGACCAGCTGAGCAGTTATCATCCCAGAAAAAACATCATTGACTCCGAAACGATGAAAAGGCCCTATGGGATAACTCACAGGCCATCCGTAGAAAGGCGGATGGATGAGTTGACCAAGGGTCAAGTGGGCTGGTCCTGAAACTTGTTCTTGTTTTAAACGAAAACCCGTCGCCAAAGAAAGCAAAAAGGGGATTTTTGCTTTGTAACGGTGTGTAGCCCGATGCATGAAAAAGTTAATGTTACCAGAACTATATCCGCCTGCTTCCAGTTCTTCATACAAAGTCGGCGTTTTTGAATTAAGGTGCTCCTCATTAAGCCTAATTAACAGGTTGCGAAGGACTTGCTGCGGACCAATTTTTAAAACGCTTTGCCAAGTCGCTCCATAATCTACAATCTTCCGTATCTCCTCGTTGTACCAGATAAAACCAGGAACTCTATGTTGATCAGGCCAAGTGCCCGTAATCATGGAACTTGTGGCGACAGGGGTCATGGTAGGAAAAGCGGAGATAACTTGATCAAAGTAAGTTCCGTGTTTTGCGAGAAAGCTCAAAGCAGGGGCATTTCCTTCCGAAAGGATCCTGGCCAAGACCACAGGATGAAGGGAGTCAATGACAAATAGGATTACCTTCTTCACGATCAACCCCCTCTCTGAAAACTAAATCACTTTATTATATCAAACTATCTTATTCAAATCGCCCATTGTTGTCTAATAGCCATAAAGTACATTGAACTTATAACTATTGACATAGTGCTTAAAATAATTGCTTAGCCCAGTCCGCAGCTCGTTCAAGTTCGCCCTCTTTTAGGGGACCTTTTTCCCCGGTTACAAGGAACCCTTCCGGAGGCACAATCAGGGTTCCGCCCTTCTTTCTTAGCTTATTGGCAATGGAATTGGCAGCGTAGCCGCCCACTCTAACGATCGTTCTCAGCGCAGACGATTCGATGTCACTTAAGGATAGCCTCGTATCAAATGTTGCAACCGTGACACCTTTAAGCCTATTCTCAGGTAATTGTTTTATGAATTTAGTAATTGCTTCGGTAGGTCGAAAACCTCGGGTAGGAGATCCAATAACTAACAGTTTTAAGTCGAGTAATTCCCTCGGCGTAACTTTTGTTACCCTGATTGTTTCTCCTTCTTGAGAGCTAAGTATGTTTCCAATGGCATAGGCTATCTGTTCGGTGTTACCGAAGAAGGAATCATAGATTAGCAAGGTCTTCAATCGGATTCACAGCTCCTTTCCACCTTTTTCTATCCCTTCATTATTCGCTCCAATCCAATATATTCCTCTTATTCTGGAAATAATTTCAGTTTTAATAGAATCCTATAATATCTCCGCAAATGACATCCACCAAGTAAACCACTTCTTAAATTCCTATGAATTTCGGTTAATCCAGGTTGTTCTTAAAGAGTTAAGGGTTGTAACAAATGATTTTTTTCAGTTTGTTACAACCCTCTTTTAAGTGANNGCAGGGATCCCTTGAGCACAAAGCGGACATTCCTGTGCTTCATAGGCTTGGATTTCTAATTGAATAATCGAACTCTGGGGTAGACCAAAATCTACCGTTCCTCCGGTTCGATCCACCAGCACACCAACCCCAACTGGGATAGCCTCAAATTCTCGGACAACAGAGAGCACCTCACGGACAGATCCACCCGTTGTGATCACGTCTTCAACTACTAAGACACGTTCCCCTGGGGAAAGGGTAAACCCTCTCCGCAAACGCATAATTCCATTTTCCCGTTCTGTAAACAAAGACCGAACTCCCAACGCTTTAGCGACTTCATGAGACACTAAAATCCCACCCGTGGCGGGTCCAATAACGGTTTGGATCTCCAGGTCACGAAATACTGACGCTAAACCCTCGGCTAAAATAGCTGCCCGCTCCGGATATTGCAGAACTTGAGCACACTGCATGTACTGAGCGCTGTGCTTTCCTGAAGTTAAGAGAAAATGTCCTTCCAATAAGGCTGAGCTTTTTCTAAATATGTCCAGGTATTGATCAGCACTTAAGGGTGCCTTACCTAGTTTAAATTCTGCATTTGATTCGTTTTTCATGTTTAGTATCTCTCTCCTTTTCCTACAGTACCCAAAGTCGTTCTAAGGCTTGACGAGGGTCCTCAGCCCGGGTAATTGGTCTTCCGACCACTAGATACGAACTTCCCGCTGCCAAGGCTTCAACCGGGGTCAAAACCCTCATCTGGTCCTGGGCTTCACTCCAGGCCGGACGTATTCCTGGTGTTACAATCAGAAACTCCGGGTTGGTATTCTGCCTTATCTCTCTCGCCTCCATAGCAGAAGCGACAACTCCATCGAGTCCTGCTTTGGTTGCTAATTTTGCGAGGGATACGACATGCTCTTTAAGATTTCGTTGCATTCCCATCTCTTCACTGAATTGAGTTTCTGAGATACTCGTCAGGACTGTAACCCCAATCACTTTAGGAACACGCTCCAGCTTACTTCCTTCTTCTCGTACTGCGTAAGCAGCCCTAGCCATCATATCATACCCGCCACTGCAGTGGACATTGATCATGTCCACACCGCACTGAACAAATCCGCGAATCGCCCGTTCCACTGTGTTCGGAATGTCATGGAGTTTGAGGTCTAAAAAGATAGGAAATCCCATAGCCTTAAGTTCCCCAATCATCGCCGGACCGGTGTAGGAATACAGTTCCAAACCCACTTTAAGCCAACATCCACTGCCTTGGAGTACCCTAGCTAAAGCTAAGGCTTCCTCGCGCCCTGGAACATCAAGAGCCACCATGACCCGATTATTTTTTGTGATATCCAAATGATTACCTCCGTTTCAACCAGCGAAAATTTACCTAATTTCCCAGACCCCTATTTATACGTAAGTGAAGGTAAATTCTTCGTAAACTTCAGGTGGAGTATTATTCTCTGGGCCATGAAGTGTTCCTATGTGGAAGCTAACTTACAAAGACTTATGGGCTAATCCTGTTAATTCTGCCACGGAAGCAAGTCCGTGTTTATCGCAGTAGTCTTGGATTCCCTGGAGGATCTCCAGGGGTGCCTGAGGATTAACGAAATTCCCCGTACCGATACTTACCGCCGTAGCCCCTGCTAGCAGAAATTCTACTGCATCCTGCCACGTAGTGATCCCGCCCATTCCTATGATGGGTAAATCCACGGCTTGGAAGACTTGCCAAACCATACGGACAGCAACCGGACGAATAGCGGGCCCAGAAAGACCTCCAAAGGTATTGGCTAAAATAGGACGTTGTCGATCAAGATCAATAGACATTCCCAACAACGTATTAATTAGGGAAACAGCATCTGCTCCCCCAAGCTGTACCGCTCGGGCCATCCCTACAATATCTGTGACATTAGGTGAAAGTTTAGCGATAATCGGAAGATCAGTTTC
Organism: Desulfosporosinus sp.; assembly: GCA_003512645.1. Lineage (GTDB taxonomy): Bacteria > Bacillota > Desulfitobacteriia > Desulfitobacteriales > Desulfitobacteriaceae > Desulfosporosinus. The sequence goes on along the minus strand of DOPS01000259.1, from coordinate 19,403 downwards.
TGCTTTTACAGCTGTAATCACTTCTTGAGCGCTCTGCGGATCCGTGCCAAAATGCATTCCGCCATGTTTGACATTGGGACAGGAAATATTGATTTCCAGCGCAGCTAACCCTGAATCCCTTTGCAAGGCCCGCGCCATCTGAGTATAGTCCTCCAGGGAAAAACCAGAGATGTTGGCAATGACCGCTGTCGGCAATTCCCGCACCTTGGGTAAATAGGACTTGAGAAATTCCTCAAGTCCAGGATTTTCAAGCCCGACGGCATTCAATAACCCTGCCGGAGTTTCCGCTAACCGGGGAACGGGATTTCCCAGTCGTGGCAAAGGAGTAATCCCTTTCAAGGTTATTCCTCCCAAAGCTTCGACTGGACAATAGGCTGCGTACTCCTCTCCAAAACCATAAGTCCCTGAACAAGTAAGGATCGGATTCCTTAATAGGATACCCGCCAGCTCAGTCCTTAAATCAACAGGACACATCCCAGACCACCTCCTCGCCCCGAAAAACCGGTCCATCCAGACAAACTTTCCTTTGCATCAAAGTTCCAGCTTCGTCCTTCAGAGTACATACACATCCTAAACAAGCTCCTACAGCACATCCCATGCGTTCTTCCAGCGAAACTTCCACGGGAACCCCAAAGTTCATACATAGTTCCGTCACTGCCTGCATCATCCTGTGAGGACCGCAAGTGGCGACATTTATCTTGCCACTTTTACTCGTATGTAGCTTATATTGCTTCTGCCCCTGCCCAGTTAACTTCGATAATTGCTCCAGTACTTGAACCGTCACGAGCCCTTTTTGACCTAGACTTCCATCCATTGTACTGAGATGTATCGGAAGCCCCAGCGCTTGCCATAAGGATAGTCCCGCACTTTCTAGGAAGGAACGATTATCTCCCCCCCAAAACAAACGCACGGATAGCCCCCGGGCAAGAGCACTTTGAGCTAAAGAATAAAGCGGGAATATCCCAATCCCTCCCGCAATTAACCACAATTCCCCTTCATCCGGTAAGGAAAATCCCTTCCCTAAGGGACCCATAATGCTGAGACGCTCTCCACATCCAGCACGAGCTAAGATTTCAGTTCCTCTACCCACAACTCGATAGAGCAAGGTGATTTCATCGCGCTCAGGAGAAATTTCCGCCAAGCTAATGGGCCGCCGCAATAAAGGATCATATGAAGGAAGTGCTGGATCCTGAACTCTAACGGCTACAAATTGTCCCGCTTGCGCGTTTTTGGCAATGGGCCCCTTCAGAACCAGTCTCCTAAGCTTTTGATCTTCGTCTCCGAAGGGTTCATGAACAACCACTTGTCCTTCCGTAAGCATGGCAACCTCCCCTAATTCGAGGCTCGAGGTTCGAAGTTCGAGACTCGAATAGTTAATAAACACAATCTTGAACTGATATTAAATCTTATCAAACATCGATTTAGGTCTAACTCCTCAGAATAAGTTCATCGCGAACTTATTCTGAGTACGTTCAAATATTTAACTTATAGTGGTACGTTTTGTGGTGAAATTCAATTCCCACCGATTTCGGGCGGTTGGTGGTTGTAACTCGAGTTTTTAACCTCGCGCCTCATGCTCGTGTCTGGTGTTTCTCGCTTCTTAACTCGTGCTTTGTACCTCCGTTGTTCGAAGTTCGTGCTTCGTGCCATGTCCTTCGTTCGAACCACGAACATCGAACCTCGAACATCGCTTATAGCGGCAAGAGACCTGGTGAAATACTTTCCAGCACCTGAAGTAACGCGGCCGCAGTGTCTAAACTCGTAAAGCAGGGAATCCCATGTTCTACTGCCGCTCTTCGAATCGCAAAGCCATCACTTTCTTGAACCCGGCCATGGGTCGTAGTATTAATGACATATTGAATTTTTTGCCTCCGAATTCCGTCGATAATTTCGTTTGAGCCGTCATGTAGCTTCGCCACCTGTTCCACTCTTAACCCTTTACTCTGCAGATAGTGGGTGGTCCCTTTGGTGGCCATAATTCTAAAGCCAAGTTCTGCAAACCTGCGAGCAAGGTCGACCCCTTCCTCTTTATCGCGATCTGCTAGAGTCATAAACACTGAACCATAGGTTGTAAAGGATAAACCGGCTCCCAAAAGCGCTTTATAGAGGGCCTTTTCGTAAGTCCTATCCATTCCCATTACTTCACCCGTGGATTTCATCTCCGGTCCTAAAGACGGTTCGACCCTTTGCAGTTTTGAGAAGGAGAAGACAGGAGCCTTAACAGCAACCCGATCTCCCGTTGGCCAGAGACCGCGCGGAATCGCGATTTCGTCCCATTTCCTGCCTAAAATCACTTGAGTCGCCCAGTCAATGATCGGAACCCCGGTGATTTTGCTAAGAAAAGGCACAGTTCGGCTGGATCGTGGATTGACTTCGAGTACAAAGAGTTCTTTCTTATAAATTACATATTGAATGTTAAGTAACCCTTTAACCTTCAACGATCGAGCCAGTGATTCAGTTAAAGCGATGATACGCTCTTGCATATTCAAGTCGATAGTTTGAGGCGGATAAACCGCGATGGAATCTCCAGAATGAACCCCTGCCCGTTCTAAATGTTCCATGATCCCCGGGATAAAGACGTTCTCTCCATCCGAGATTGCATCGACTTCCACCTCTTTACCGAGCAGATATTGATCCATCCAGATCTCCTGCTCCGCTGAGGCAGATAAGGCACGCCTGACAACGGCCTCTAATTCCTTCTCTTCATAAACGATATCCATCGCTCTTCCACCGAGGACATAAGAAGGACGGACCACCAAGGGAAATCCTATTTTCTGAGCCACGCGCTGCACTTGCTCCATGTTCGTGGCCCCGCCTCCGCGAGGTCTTTTTGCCCCTAGTTCCTGCAGAACACGGTCAAAGGTTCCCCGCTCTTCTGCCCGGTCAATGTCTTCTACAGCCGTTCCTATGATAGGATAGCCGCGTCGTGCTAGCCCACTGGCCAAACCAATCGCCGTCTGCCCTCCGAACTGGACAATCACTCCATCGGGTTGTTCTTTATCTAGGATAGCTGAGACATCCTCCAAGGTCAAAGGCTCAAAGTAAAGACGATCAGCCGTGTCAAAGTCCGTCGAAACTGTCTCAGGATTGTTATTGATAATAATACTTTCATACCCAGCTTTTCGGAGTGCCAAAACCGCGTGTACTGAGCAATAATCAAATTCAATCCCCTGTCCGATTCGAATCGGGCCAGATCCTAAAACAACGACTTTGGGCTGCTTGTGAACCTCCCCTTCATCTTCAACATCATAACTTGAATAGAAATAGGGGGTCGTGGCTTCAAACTCTCCTGCACAAGTATCCACCATCTTGAAAACGGCTCGAATACGATGCTCTTGCCTAAACTGCTGAACCTCATCCTCCGAACCCTTCCAGAATGTCGCAATTTCTTGATCTGCAAAACCGAGCCGTTTAGCACTAAGCAGCGCGTCTTTATCCCAGGGTGCTTGTTCTAGTAAAGGTATGTTATCCACTAAACGCTTAATTATCAGTAAGAAATAGCGATTCCAGCCTGTTTCCTCAGCCAGCCAATCCACCGACCAACCGCGTCTCAGCCCTTCTGCCAAAACAAACAACATTCGATCATCCGGTTGTTGACAAAGAGTTTTAAGTTCAGCGTCAGCAAGCCCCCCAAGTTCCAATAACCGAACCCCATAAACTTTAATATCCAAAGAGCGGATCGCTTTGAGCAGGGCGGTTTCTAAGTTTCGACCAATCCCCATCACTTCTCCGGTTGCCTTCATCTGAGTACCTAAACGTCGGTCCGCTTCACTGAATTTATCAAAGGGCCAGCGTGGAATTTTAACCACTACATAATCTAAGGCCGGCTCAAAGCAAGCCGAGGTTTTCCCTGTCACCGCATTTTTTAGTTCGGTTAGTGTATACCCTAACGCTATTTTAGCCGCGACCTTAGCTATCGGATATCCGGTCGCTTTAGAAGCGAGGGCACTAGAACGACTTAAACGAGGGTTAACCTCGATAACCACGTACTCCATGCAAGAAGGGTGCAGAGCAAACTGGACATTACATCCCCCTTCAATACCTAGACCGTTGACAATTCGTCGTGATGCGCTACGGAGAATTTGAACTTCCCGATCCGTCAAGGTTTGACAAGGAGCGACGACAATACTATCCCCAGTATGCACTCCTACAGGGTCCATATTTTCCATATGGCAAATCGTGATACAGTTTCCAGCTCCATCTCGGAGAACTTCAAATTCAACTTCCTTCCAGCCGGCGACACTTCGTTCCACGAGGATCTGCCCAATCAGACTAGCTTGCAGACCACTTTCGGCGATCTGTTTTAGTTCCTCTGAATTCTGGACAATCCCGCCTCCAGTACCCCCCAAAGTAAAGGCTGGACGCACAATCAAGGGATATCCTGTCTCTGTCGCAAAAGCGAGTGCTTCTTCAACTTGAGACACAATTTTACTCTCTGGTATAGGTTCTTTAAGTTCTTGCATCAAAGCTCGAAAGCTTTCCCGATCTTCTGCTTGATCAATACTTTGCAGGGAGGTTCCCATCAAAGTAACCCCACAGCGATCTAAAACTCCTCGTTTAGCAAGTTGATAGGCTAAATTCAGGCCAGTCTGCCCACCCATAGTAGGGATTAATCCATCCGGTCTTTCCCGCTCAATAATCCGTTCCACGGATTCGACAGTTAATGGTTCAATATAGACACGGTCCGCTGTTTCCCGATCCGTCATGATCGTTGCTGGGTTGGAATTCACGAGAATGACTTCGACGCCTTCCTCACGCAAAGCCCGACAAGCTTGCGTACCGGCATAGTCAAACTCTGCAGCCTGCCCAATTACTATAGGGCCTGATCCGATCACCAGAACCCTTTTCCACTCTTTTTTGGGCATCGTTATTTCCTCCCCTTTCTGATTGAGCTTTTCTCGACGATTTCCTTAAACCGATCAAAGATTACTGCGTTCTCTTCCGGTCCTGGAGCCCCTTCAGGATGAAATTGTACGGACAGGACAGGGTAACTCTGATGTTCCATGCCTTCGACGGTACCATCATTGAGATTCAGCAACGTCACTTCGAAACCCGAGCCTGCTAGTGAAGCCTCCTGCACAGCGTAACCATGGTTTTGGGAGGTCATAGTTGCTTTTCCAGAACGCGTATCAATGACGGGATGGTTTCCCCCACGATGCCCGTAAGGGAGTTTATAGGTTTCCCCACCCGCGGCCAAGGCTAAAAGTTGATGCCCTAAGCAAATGCCCAAGACTGGCAACTTGTCATATAATCTTCGCACTGTGGCAACTTCTTCTGGCAACTCTTCAGGATCTCCAGGACCATTGCTCAACACCAATCCGCGAGGATGATGACTGAGAATTTCCTCCGCCGTGGACCTGGCTGGAAAAACCATGATTCTAAACCCTCGCTTTTGAAGGTGACGGATAATATTTCGCTTAACTCCGAAGTCAAGCACCGCGAGTAATGGACCTGATCCTGGAATTTCGTAGGCCTCCTTAACCGTTGACCGATAAACCCAGTGCTCACGTTTCCCCGCAGCCTCATTCTGACCCTGATAATTCGTCCAGAACTCCAATCCCGCCTCCCGAGTTTCCACTAATACACCCGGTAAGGTCCCAAATTGACGCAGATACCTTGTCAAAGCCCTTGTATCTACGCCTTTCAATCCCTGAACACCTTGCTGTAGACAATAGTCCTCCAGAGACCCTTCGCCATGTAAACTTCCCTCTCCCTGGGAAAGTTCTCGTAGAATGAGTCCCTGAAGACGAGTTTTATCCGCTTCATTTTCTTCATGGTGCCAGCCATAATTTCCGATTTGCGGTTGAGTAAGGACGAGAATCTGCCCCGCATAGGACAAATCCGTGACCATTTCTTGATAGCCACTCATCGACGTATTGAAAACTACTTCCTGTTCTGTCACTGAGTTCGAACGCTTCAACCACGCCCCAAATGCTTCCCCCTCAAAGGTCGTCCCATCCTGAAAAACGAGATAAGCCATCTCAAACACTCCTCTCTAACCGCGCTTTCTTTGGTTTATATACCTGTTTTCAAAGTTTCCCAATTCATAGTACCGTTCTATCTCTCTGCACAAGCCGACCTTCCACCCACACCATCACTGGTAAACCCTGGAGAGTTTTTCCTAGAAAAGGTGTATTTCTTGCTTTGGAAACCAGCGTAGCGGGCTCAATCATTTCTGCGAAATCTGGATCAAAGAGCACCATATCTGCCGAAGTGCCAGGTTTTAACGACCCCCCACGCAAGTTGAAACGCTTTGCCGGAGTGTAGCTCCAAGCCTCGATCACTCGCTCAAAACTCAGCCGTCCTGGCAGCACTAAATGTTGCCAAACCGCACTCAGCGCGGTCTCCAGACTGGCAATTCCAAACGGAGCCTCAGCAAAGGGACGTGCTTTTTCCGCCTGAGTGTGTGGCGCGTGGTCGGTGGCGATCATATCTATGGTTCCGTCGCGAAGTCCCTCGATTAGGGCCTCTCTGTCTGCTGCTGAGCCTAGCGGAGGATTTACTTTAAGTACTGTATCCGTTATGGTAATATCTTGATCACAAAAGATCAGATGATGAGGGTTCACTTCTGCAGTTACATCCACACCCTTCGCTTTAGCCCGACGAATCAGCTCAACGCTCTCTGTCGTAGAAATATGAGCAAGATGAAGTTTTCCCCCAGTCTCTTCCGCTAACAGCAGATCTCTTGCCACAATCACGCTTTCTGCAATGGCTGGAATCCCCCTTAATCCCATCCTCGTTGAAGCGACACCTCGACGCATTAAGCCTTCTCCAGCCAATTCTTTATCTTCGCAATGACTAATAATGGGGAGACCTGTGAGTTTGGCATATTCTAGCGCTAACCGCATCATTTCGGCATTTTGAATATTTTTACCATCATCGGAAAAAGCGGCAACTCCGCCCTCTTTCATATCCGCCATTTCCACCAGTTCAAGCCCTTGCATACCTTTCGTCACTGTCCCAATCGGATACACCTGAGCATAGCCTGCACGCTCCCCCTGCCTGCGTACAAATTCTACTAAGGCTCGATTATCAATCACGGGTAGAGTATTAGCCATAGCCATAATTGCGGTAAACCCTCCCCGCACTGCAGCCCGTGAACCGCTCAAAATATCCTCTTTATCTTCTTGCCCTGGTTCACGCAAGTGCGTATGAACATCAATCAGCCCCGGGAAAAGAAACTTTCCTGTTCCGTTAATAGTCTCCACAGGTTCCCCTTGAGCTTCAGCTAAAACCTCTTCCTCGGTCATGGAGGTGGAAATTTCTAAGACTTGCCCGCCCTGAACGAGAACATCTTGGGGGGATGATAGTTTTTGACTTGGGTCAATAACCTGGATATTTTTAAGCCACCACATTACTAGAACCTCCTATCAGTAAATAAATCAAAGCCATGCGAATGGCCACCCCGTTTGTAACTTGACGCTCAATCAAAGCGTCTACACCGTCTGCCACATCATCCGATATTTCTACGCCCCGATTCATAGGTCCAGGGTGTAGCACAATACTTTGCTTTCCTGTTTTCTTCAGGCGATCTACCGTCAGACCATAGAGATGACTATACTCACGTAAGCTTGGAAACAGACCGCTTTTCTGGCGTTCGAGTTGGAGACGAAGTGCCATCACAATATCCGCCCCAGGCAAAGAGCCATCTAGGTCATGGCTAAGCTTAACTCCTCCAAGTCCTTCCATTTCAATGGGAACCAAGGTGGGTGGACCTACAAAGGTTACATCAACACCCATTTTCTGAAGACACCAGGCATTACTCCGCGCTACCCTAGAATGCAAAACATCTCCAACGATGACAACTTTTTTGCCTTCTAATTCTCCTAAACGCTCTTGCATTGTGAAAACATCTAGCAAGGCTTGAGTTGGATGCTCATGCTGACCATCTCCGGCATTAATAACTCCAGCCTGAAGAATATCCGCTAAGAAATTTGCCGAACCGGAACTCGGGTGACGAATAATCACCAGATCCGCTCGCATAGCCTGAATTGTCTTAGCTGTATCGAACAAGCTTTCCCCTTTGCTCACACTACTCTGAGCAACTGCAATACTAGTGGTATCAGCTCCCAAAACCTTGCCGGCCATTTCGAAGGAGGTTCGTGTACGTGTACTTGCCTCGTAAAAGAGATTGACCACAGATTTACCCTTCAAAGTAGGTAATTTTTTAATCGGACGCATTAAAATTTCTTTCATCACTTTCGCAGTATGCAAAATATGACGGATTTCCTCAACACTCATATCCTCTATCGCGAGAACATCCTTACGCAGCCATTTCATTAGAAACCTCCTAAAATTTTTTGCCTGCAAGAAGGGGACGGTTCTTGCCATGCACTCTTGATTTAAACTTGACTTACATTCCTGACTTTGCCTTACTAATATCTAGAATCACTCCAAGAGTGAACTCGTTCAANNACTTGTAGAAGTGGGAGTCTTACGATTTGGATCAAGCTCTGCTTTTTTCCTTGAAGTTCTCCATTTTAGTAGAGTGTAGTTCCTAGTAGTATTCTTTGAAGATACTTGTCCTAGTAACCGCCAAAAATCGTCTTTTTATCCCCGAACAATAATAAAATCCTCTTCCCAAAGGGAGAGGATTAAAATAGGCACAGCCTAGTTCCACTCGCCCCTTGGTTATCTCTCTGGATAACATTTAAAGGGTAAAGTCTCAATAACTTTTATATATCATCTCGCTCCAACAAAAGAACGTCTTCGTCCCCATCCACTTCCTGCAAACGTACCGCTACGATTTCACGCCGGGAGGTGGGTAAATTCTTGCCAACATAATCTGCCCGAATAGGCAACTCTCGATGTCCACGATCCACCAGTACCGCCAGCTGGATTCGTTCTGGCCTTCCCAAATCCATTGTCGCATCTAAAGCAGCTCGAGCCGTTCGACCAGTGTAGAGCACATCATCAATCAAAATAACACTTTTTCCTTCAATGCTCACCGGGACATCTGTTTCATGAACGACTGGATGAACATCTATGGTACTCAGGTCATCTCTATACAATGTAATATCTAAAATCCCGAGTGGAACCTTTACTCCCTCGAACTCCTCAATGTATTGTTGAATCCGTTCAGCTAAAGGCACTCCTCGGCGACGAATCCCTACTAAGATTAGTTTTTCAGTTCCTTTATTTTTTTCAACAATTTCGTGTGCGATGCGAGTTACCGCTCGACGAATCCCATCAGCATCTAAGATTTTACTTTTAATTGTGCCTACTTCCACAGCTCACTAACTCCTTTCGCTCAAGTGCTTATCCTTAGCTCGGAAATTTGTATAAATAAGTATAAAAAAAACCGTCTGAAAAGCAGACAGTCCTCCGACACTTCCGTCTGCCTTCCCAAGCCTCTCAGGACTTCATTAAAGGCCATATCACTTGTCACTTAGTGTACTAAAAGATCGTCCAAAAGTCAATGTGTGCGCAATTTTTTAACAAGTGCTGCAAACACTTTAGGCAAAGGAGCATCGAACTTCATCCACGTCCCACTACGCGGATGTTCAAATCCCAAATGCGTGGCATGTAGCATTTGTCCTTGAAGGCCATAAGGATTTCGCTTTGATCCATACACCGGATCACCAAGAACCGGATGCTTAACATAGAGCATATGAACACGAATTTGATGAGTTCGACCAGTCTCTAAACGTACTTCAAGGAATGAGACTTCGCTAAAACGATCTAATACGGTATAGTGTGTCACTGCCGGTTTCGAATGCTGCATCACTACAGCCATTCGCTTGCGGTTCGATGGGTCACGACCAATTGGCGCATCGACTGTGCCAGAAGGTTCTGACACCACCCCATGAACTAACGCTAAATATTTTCTCTCCATCGTGTGCGCTTTCAGTTGAGCGGCAAGTCCTACATGGGCAATATCATTCTTAGCCACCACTAAAATTCCGGAAGTATCTTTATCAATGCGATGAACAATCCCTGGCCTTAATACCCCATTAATTCCAGAAAGATTGTGACAGTGATATAACAAAGCATTCACCATTGTACCTGTCCAGGCCCCTGGAGCAGGATGAACTACCATCCCTTGAGGCTTATTAACGACTAGAATATCCTCATCCTCATATAGAATCTCCAGTGGAATATTTTCCGGTTCGGCTGTAGATTCCCTTAGTGTAGGGATAGTTACTTCAATCAGATCCCCCAGACGCACCTTATAATTCGCTTTTTTGGGCAAGCCATTTACTCTGACGCACTCTTGAGCAATGATTCCTTGAACGAAAGATCTGCTTTTACCCAAAGCATCCGTCATTCCGACATCTAAGCGAATTCCTTCAGGAAGACTATAGGTTTCTATTTCAGTAAAATGATTAGAATCAAACACTAAATTTTCTTCGTTTAACGCCTGATCGTCTAATTCGAAATCCTCTAACATGACTTCACTCGAAACTTTTTCCATCTCAAAACCGCCAATACTTCATTCTTATTTCTCAGTTATAGACTAACCATTAGGTTGATCTTTGAATTCGCCTTTTGACTCACCTTTAGGTTCATCTTTGGATTTTTCTTCTTGATATACAGCCAGCATCAGTAACCCCGCCCCTACTACAATCATGCTATCTGCAAAATTAAAGACATAGGGCCAAATCTGAAAATCAAGATAATCCACCACACGTCCAATAATAAGTCTGTCGTATAGGTTCCCCAGTGCTCCGCCTCCGATCATTCCTAAAGCCAAGCGTGTGATCGTTTCGTCACGAGAAATTCGATACTGTCCATATATCACTCCGCCCACCACTAAAAACGCGGTAACAACAAAAATCCAAGTTTGGCCGGCCATCAGGCCAAACGCCGCGCCTGGATTGAGGACATATGTCAAATGAAATACTTTCGGGATAACGATCAGCGTCTCGCCAGGAATAAAGTTTGTTTGAACCAGAACTTTAACTAAACGATCAATACCCCATACCCCGATCATTGCAAGCCAAACCAACAACCGACTACCCCCTACTAAATCTTTCCCTCATCTTAACACAGGGCTAGAGTCGGGGCAAACTATTGTAGGGAGGAAGTGTCTTAGCCCGTTCGCACTCGTTCCATTGCTATTCGCTTGAAGATATGGCTAAAACTCAAAACCTCTGGGCTTTCTGCATGTGAACCGTTGAGTTTCTTAACGCCATCTCCTCTGCGCTCATTGACGCAATTCCTCTCACATGCTCTCTAAGCTAAGAAACTTCCTCTGGGCTTGGGTCGACAGGGGTAGAACGGATAGTTAGAAGGGCGTTGGAGTCTGTTATGACTGTTGTGTTTTTGACGCAATGTACTTTTATTGTTTTATTTACGTCCTGCCATGCTCCTTGCTATAGTGGATCATATTGTCCGGTTCCCTCTGGGTTTCGATTGTTTCTATAGATTGGACCGCCCCTATCACCTCATCCGAATCTTCATAGAGGTCATTAGGGTCTGAGACATCCCGATTTGTACCTAAATCTTGAAGGGAATCTGCAGTACCGTAGCGAGCCACAGCCTGCCAGGAGTCCTCACCATCAAACTCTACGCGATCTGTGCCATCGTTAAAGGTTCTAGAAAAGGGTCGATTCAAAATCTCATTCTCGACAGGGTCACGATGTAAGGAATGTTGCTCTTCCTTCTCTTCCTCACGACTACATTCTGCACATACCGTAGTATAAGGTAGGGCCTCCAGTCGTTCAAAAGGGATTTCGTGACTGCAATGTTCACACTTTCCATACTCTCCTTTTTCAAATCGCTCCAAAGCAGCATCAATCGCTTCAATTTTGTGGAGAAGTCGATCATGTTGAGCGACATCCCGAGATCGTTCATAAACTTCTGTACCAACATCAGCAGGGTGATTATCTATTAGCGACAATTCCCCCAAAGACTCTCTCATGTCTACGGTTAAAAGTTCTGCTGCGGTCTCCATTGATTCCTTTTTCTCTTTGCGGAGTGTTTCAATCAATTTACTATAATATGTATTATCCTTCTTCAAATTCTAGCCCCCTATCGTTTCTATGGCTGATTTACATATTTACTTAATTCTGCAATAAACCCTCCAATGACCGGCAAATTAAGGACAACGATGCGTTTTAACAAGAAGTAAGCAAATCCGGCTAGGACTCCCGCTCCCAAAGCTGTACCCAGTCCACGTATAAGACCGATCAAGAAATTAAACCATAGAAGACGCCCTGGACGATTTAGATAAGCAATATATTCGGCCAGTCTCATCTTTTCTAGAGTCTCTGCCAACAAGATAACTTGCTTTCTTAAACCAGCTAACTCTTGTTCAGTAACAGGATCGATTACTTCTTTCTTAGCAGCGAGCAACACGCTCGATTTTGTTTCATTGTCCGAATCGCCCACACTACCACCTCACTAAAGCCTATAGTTAGTCTTCCCACGTCTAGCAAAATTACTACTGAACTCAAACATTAGCTTAAACAAAAAAACCAGAAACTAGTTCTGGTTTTTGGTACTCTCAAAAAAACTCCTACATTAAATTCTAATCTATTCAACCACTAAATGCTACCCCTACTTCGAATAAATTTCCAGTTCCTGGCCATTGACCAAGCCAAAGGCATTGCCTTCATCCGTATCCAAATGTAAATCCAAAGCGTAGTCAGGGCTAACTCGGACAAGTACCCGTTCTAAAATTCCGCCTCTTGGACCAGGAATGGCGACACTTACATGATCCCCATCTTTTACTGAATACTTTGTGGCATCTTCAGGAGTCATGTGGATATGACGAGCAGCAATAATCACACCTTGATCCAAGTGAATACGGCCCTTTGGGCCTTCGACTTCAATACCTGGGGTTCCTTCAAGTTTTCCTGAATCCCGGACTGGAGGTTTAACCCCTATTTTAAACCTATCTGTCTCAGTGAGCTCTACTTGAGATACTTTCCTTGCAGGTCCCAAAACACGGACTCCGGTGATCGACCCTTTTGGTCCGATCAGAGTTATCGTCTCTTCGCAGGCAAACTGACCAGGTTGGCTTAGGTCTTTTGTTTTAGTCAAAGTATACCCCGCTCCAAAAAGAGCTTCAATATGTTCTTCGGACAAATGTATATGTCGATTAGAAATGCCTACAGGTGCTTTAAAAATTCCCATAGAGTTCATACAACCTCCCTATAAAATAGTATACCCTTTCAAACTGTGCCTAAAATATTGTTCAAGCTTAAACCATTCTATTTCAGCTATTATACTCTATTTTAAACAAAAACGACATAACTGTATCAAAATTTTGTCGAATAAACCAATATTTTAAATATTCTGCAGGGTATACACACTTAGTTCTATGTTTATTTCAAAGTCTTAACATCCTTATCTTGAATTTTATTATACACTCATGATATGACTGTGGTTCGAAAAATTTACGAAAATAAAAATCCCGCAAATTACTTACGGGATATAGAAACTACGTTAACCACACTATTTCACCATCTTGAAACACTGGCACAATCGGCAAAATATTAGGTGTAGAACAATAAACTAAATCTCGTTCAAAACCTAAGGAAATGAGCTTTTTTCCGTGCACCGAGCTACGGATCTTGTCAGTAAGATGATCCTCTGAACATTGATATAACATACGCGCCGCTTCACCCAAATCATTGAGAATTACATTTGATCCCAAGGCATCAATGAACATTCCCGCACAAAGTATGTCCGGAAGATCAAACCGTTCTTCCGTACCTGCACAAATCACAACAATCCCTTGAAGTTTATCATTTCTTTCAAATTCCCGTAAAATCGCCAAAACTATACTCTGCATATTTACAAAAGAAGCCATCCAGATCATGGGCGCAGCGATTGAATCTCGTATTGCACGAGTACCGTTCGTGGTTGTCATTATGACTCTTCTGCCCCCCACTTTTTCCGGAACATAGTCAAAGGGTGAATTACCTAGATCAAACCCTTCAATAATCAGCGAATCACGTTCCCCTCCCAATAATGATCCGGGGAGTGTTAAGCGTTTTTCCAAAGCCTCTTCCGAAGTAAGCACTGGTACAATTGCTTGGCATCCATTAGCTAAAGCAGTTACAATAGTGCTTGTTGCCCTTAAAACATCAATCACGATTACTAATTTGTCCTCCAAATAGGGTATCCGTGGAGAACCGGCACTCGGTAAGACTTCAATCTGCATGCGATCACCCCCATTCAAAAAATTGTGAATTACAGCACAATTCTGGACTTGCTAATGTCACTATCATCCAATTTTCTATATTCAACTTTTTTGTCGTAAATCCTGCAAGTTGTTCGAAAAATCGCGAACTACTTTTTAGCGCTTTTTTGTCCAAGCCTCTGAACTATATTTAGGGAGCATTTCTTCCATTAAGATCTTTTCTTGATCTGTTAATTGACTCCTCAAAAGTTCGATCCCCATAATATCACGAAATCCGGAACAAATTTCATATTCTAACTCTTCACGCCCAATGGGTTGAGTCCATACTTCATCCAAAGCACACGCTTTAGCTTTAAACCCTGTCAGTAATCTCTGACCCACCCCCTCACTAGGAAACTTGAGCAATCGAAAGAGGCGCTCTGCATCAAAATGGAGAAGGATTGACCCATGCTGCAAAAGCACCCCCTCTTTCCGCACCTGAGCACTGCCGACAAGTTTGCGACCATCGACCACTAATTCATACCAAGAAGGAGACTCGAAACACACAGCAGAGCGTTCCCGTTGTTTTACCTCACTGGCAACCATTTCTGCCTCAACCCCTAAGGTTCGAAATCCTTTTAGCAAGGCCTGACTAATTCTCAGGTAGGATTGAACCACTGTCCCCGCAACATTAGGGTTATCCTCTGGGGCAATAACGCTATAAGTTAGTTCATATTCGTGCAAGACTGCTCTGCCACCTGTTGGACGACGAACTATATCGATTCCTTCAACCTGGCAGGCCTCTTCATTCACCTCTTTATGGTAACTTTGGGCATACCCCAAAGAAAGTGTCGCTGGATTCCACCCGTAAAAGCGGAGCACAGGTTGAGGATCTTCCGAATGGGCCATGGAGAGTAAGAGCGCCTCATCAATAGCCATATTCTCAGCACCAGAGTACACTGCATAAGGAAAATATCGCCAAGTTGCCATAATTACTCCTTTCTCCTCCCCACATTCTGATCCACATTCGTTCTCAAATATCCCCAAGCTATTTCAACTTCATCCCGGATCAAAGCCCGAGGATAATTATAAAGTTCTTCGCCAGGCTTTTCATTATAATATGGACGGTTACAACCCTTGCAACCAGAGGTTTGAAAGGGCTCTCCACCCCTCGTTTTTTGGAGTTCATCAATACTGAGGTTAAAATCAAGGACCTTACCTTCTCCAAAATGAAATTGATCTACCCGGGCCAAACCCTGCCGAATTAGATCGTGGGCAACCTGTATCCGACGATAATGCGCCATTTCTGGTGGTTTAATCCCCTCCAATCGTGTCCCTTTGACTGGCGTGAAAGCAAAGAGCGCAACAGTAATTCCTCGATCGTACAGGGTTTGAAGACAGCGAACCATCTCTTCTTCATTTTCTCCAAGACCTACAATCAAGTGTGTCGCTAGATGCCCGGGGAACCTTTCTGCTGCTTCACTGAGTAATGTAAAGCGTTCAACCCACGATCCATCTTTAGTTTGAGCATATATTTCTGCTGTCGCAGCGTCTAAGGCAATGCTAATATGATCAACGCCGAGGTCCAATAGTTCTTGCACTTCTTCAAGGGTTCGCGGTCCAGCCGACACACATATAGGTAGGTCCGAATGATTTCTTACCACTTTCACCCATTGCTTGGTTTCCTCCAAAGCGACCTTGTCTTGAACCACTTGAAAACAAACCCTCTGTAAGACCGTTTGGGCCTCGGGAAAAGCCAACCCTTTAACAACCTCTTGCCCTGCAAATTTTGGCCAACTAACTCGTGAAAGGAGATCAGCACGAGCGCTGCTATTACGGGCCTGAGCACAAAAAGCGCAGTCAAATCGACAACGTTCACCAACCATCAGGTAAGCGGTTGTGGGCAAAGCATCCGCTTTAACCTTCTTTAGACCTAACACATTTGCCGTACCTATAGAACAACGGATTGTCATAGTGCACAACACTCCTCTCCTCGGATTACTCGTAACCCCAATTCATTGGCGATACGACGTGCAGCCGGTGTCGGCATAACTAGTCGGTTTAACCCTAAAGAAACTGCTGCTTCATCTAATTTTTGGCGATATCCACCTTTGGGACGCATACAACCTAAGGCTAAGGGCAAGTCTGGAAAACGCAATCTCGCCTTGGCTAAGAAACGAATAACCTCCTCCACAGACAGGGGCTGACGTGAGGCATAGCGAGTTCCAGGCGTTGGAATAAAAACATTAAAAACTAATCCACTGAGACCTAGTTCTTGGAGGGTATCTAAAGCCCTTTCCTCTCCCCCCCACTCTCCCCCTCTCAGGCCAAGCGTTAAATGGGGAATTACACGGACGACTTCTCGAAGTTCAAGGTAAACACGGCGGTAATCTTCCGGACCCTGCTGGAGCCCGTAAACCTCCTGAATCGTTGCGCGGTCGGCAACAAAATCAAACGAGACAACGTCAGCTAAATCTTTTAGCAAAGCGATTTCCTTTTTTTCCAGTAATCCAACATGAAAATTCAAACGCACGTCCTGTTTCAACTTATGAAGAAACTCAAGATGTTTAGCAAAGGGTACCTTCCCTTCGTCAGTACACCCTCCACTAACAAGGGCACTTCGAAAAGGGTAGTTCGAAGTGCATGATTCATCCTGGATCTGAACATCTCCAACGTTCCGCATTCCTTTAAGGTAGTGCCCCCCACAGTGTGCACAATTCAAAGCACAGGACTGACCGGTAAGTGTGATGCTCTCCGTTTGAGAAGGAAAGTCAAACCATATTTCATCGGCAAAATGCTTCTTCCGCACTTCCCAAGCGCGTTGAACCAAGGCCTGAGTCTCTAATTCTATAGTTTCCATCTCTTTCTCCTTCTCGCTACTTTTAGAAAAAGCCGCCCTAAAATTAGAGCGGCTTTTAGTTATGAGGTTTTACTTTTTCTGCCAACGCAAGTTTGGCTTCCGCACCGCACCTACTTCATCTAAGCGCGTTACTAACGTCGTATAAGGTGCATTCTTAACAAGATCTGGAGTGCTAGAGGCTTCCTCTGCGATCTTGATCAGTACGCTGGCAAATTCGTCCAGTGTTTCAATGCTCTCTGTCTCCGTAGGCTCAATCATCATAGCCTCCTCAACAATGATCGGGAAATAGATGGTCGGAGGATGATAGCCATAATCTAATAAGCGCTTGGCAATATCTAACGTATGCACCCCAGTCGCTTTAAGGTTTTTCGGGGTAATAATAAATTCATGTTGACAAACTCTATCAAAAGGCAGGTAATAATGCTCTTTTAGAATGCTCATGAGATAGTTGGCATTCAAAACTGCATTTTCTGAGGCTGTATGCAACCCTTTGCCACCAAGGCTACGTATATAAGCATACGCCCTAACCAATATCGAGAAATTCGAGTAAAATGAGCGAACCCGTCCGATGGAAAGAGGCCTATTACTTTCCAGGGTAAATGTTCCATCCTCTCTGCGAACCACCACTGGCTTGGGCAGAAACGGCGCCAAAAACTTCTTAACCCCTACTGGACCAGAACCTGGTCCTCCACCACCGTGAGGGGTAGAGAAGGTTTTGTGCAGATTGAGATGGATCACATCAAAACCCATATCTCCAGGACGGGTAATACCCATAATCGCGTTGGTATTAGCTCCATCATAATATAATAAACCACCTGCGTCATGAACCAATTGCGTAATTTTCAAAATATTTTCATCAAAGAGTCCCAATGTATTAGGATTTGTCAACATTAGAGCAGCAACTTCATCATTAAGGACTTTCTTTAAAGCCTCCAGGTCAACTCCACCACGTTCGCTGGAAGGGATCTGGATAATCTCATATCCAGCCATGGCTGCTGTCGCTGGATTCGTTCCATGAGCAGAATCTGGGACAATCACTTTTTTGCGTTTCTGATCTCCACGCTGGTCATGATAAGCTTTGATGATTAATATCCCGGTCATTTCCCCATGGGCCCCAGCAGCAGGCTGGAGAGTAAACTCATCCATTCCTGTCAATTCACCGAGGTCTTCTTGAAGTTCCGCCATCAGCTGTAAAGCCCCTTGCGTCATGGCTTCTGGCTGATAAGGGTGAAGGGCCGTAAAGCCGGGCAGACGAGCCAACATTTCGTTCACTTTCGGGTTATATTTCATAGTGCATGATCCTAAAGGATAAAACCCGGTGTCCACACCATGATTGAACGTCGAAAGGTGAGTAAAGTGGCGGACCACGTCTATTTCGGAGAGTTCTGGGAGTTCCGGCTGCTGTTGNNGCACTTCGCCCATGAGCACTGAGGTCAAAAATTAATGGTTCTAACTCTTTCATTGGATTTCCCCCAATCTGGCCACGAGCCGGTCAATATCTGCTTTACTCTTAGTTTCAGTTACACAGAATAGCAGGTGACGATCTAATTCCGGATAGAATCGAGCCAGCTCCAGTCCGCCAATAATCTGATCTTTCAAAAGCATAGCATTGACTCGCGCAGGTTCAACCGTCGTCTCAATCACAAATTCATGGAAGAACGGACCTGAAAAAGCCAGCTTCATTCCTGGAATTTTAGCAATCTCTTGCGCTGCATAATGGGCATTCTGCAAATTCAAATTGGCTAATTCCTTAAGTCCGGTCTTACCGAGGGCACTTAAATGCATGGTAAAAGCTAAGGCGCAAAGGGCCTCATTAGAACAAATATTAGAAGTCGCCTTTTCACGACGAATATGCTGTTCGCGAGCCTGCAGAGTTAGAACAAATCCTCTTTTGCCGTTTTTATCGGTTGTTATACCAACAATTCGTCCTGGCATCCGCCGTACAAATTTATCCCGGCAAGCCAAAAAACCTAGATATGGACCTCCGTAATTGAGAGGGTTCCCAAAAGGCTGCCCTTCCCCAACCACAATATCCGCCCCACATTCGCCCGGAGATTTAAGCAGACCTAAGGAAACTGGATTGACTGACATAGCCACTAAAGCCCCTTTGGCATGGGCAAGCTGTACGATCTCCTCCGCTTTTTCAATGCCGCCAAAGAAATTTGGATTTTGAACCAGCACACCGGCTATATCTTCTTGAAGGGCAGCCTCCAGAGCTGCTCGGTCAGTCTCACCATTCTTAAAAGGGATTTCTACCAGTTCCACGCCCCGTGGGCGTAGATAAGTTTTGAGTACCTCTCGATACTCAGGATGCACGGTTTGAAGCACAAGTACTTTGTCCCTTCGTGTCGCATCACAGGACATGATAGCGGCTTCCGCTAAAGCGGTCGCCCCATCATACATAGAGGCGTTGGCCACATCCATTCCCGTTAGTTCACACACTAAGGTCTGATATTCATAAATTGCCTGCAG
>DOPS01000375.1:0-4706 GCA_003512645.1 Desulfosporosinus sp. | reverse complement strand
GTCAAAATATGGCGATCCTCTTTATCCCGATGGCTTTCATCGAGGGAAAAAGGATGCCCCGCGGTTCCATATTTAAGCTGCGCAACATCCACTTCATCCGTTGCGATAGCCTCTATAACTCCCGGCATAGCCGTAGCGAATCGAATATTCGGCAAATCATGGTACGTTAAAACAGCCTCGACTCCAGGTAAAGCTTTGGCTTTACTGACATCGATTGATTTAACAAGGGCATGAGCATAAGGACTATGTAGAATTTTCCCAATCAACATATCCCGTTCAGAAAAATCATCCGTATACTTGGCCTTCCCTGTTACTTTGGCGACAGCATCGACTCTTCTGACGCTTTTCCCTACCACCGTATAAGCCATTTCATTTCCTCCCGTCCTTAAAACTTATTAAGACCTCTCTGTCGATTAGAATTCCATCTTCAGAGAATGAAATACCAGCAATCCAAAATTATAACAATGCAATATTCATGCCAATGAGCTCAGATGTCGAAAAGAGGCTGAATCTGTGATTTGTTGTAATACTCGGAGGACAGGCCTTATCATAATGATAACGTCTGTCCTCGATTTCACTTATAATTCATTTATATCATTTGAGTCTATGACTAAATATCATTTTGATATTTTCTTATCATATTGAACTGCCTTTTATCAATTTGATAAGAAAAGAGTAAAGAAAAGCCCAGTCAAGATCTAAGCAACTTGTATTTCAATTAATCAATGTTATAACGTGCTAATTTGCGATATAAGGTTGCTACTCCAATTCCTAAGGCCTTGGCCACTTTCTCTTTTCCTCGAACACCAGCTTCCGCGGCTTGGTAACAGCGGAGAATTGTTTCCCGTTCAACATTTTCCAGATTAAACCCATTGAGTTCAGTATGATTTTGAGGAGCTGTTTTCAATCTCGGAGATAAATGTTCCTCAGTCAAAGTCGAACCTTCGGCTAAATTCATAGCATATTCAATCACGTTCTGAAGTTCTCGGACATTGCCTGGCCAAGAATAGTCTTGTAATCTCTGCCGAAATCCATCCGTTAAAAACTGAACGTTTTTATTCAGCTGTGGATTGTAACTCTTGATAAAATGCTGACTCAAAATATCCAAGTCTTCTTTTCTATCTCGCAGAGAGATAATCTCAATGGGAATCACATTAATCCTGTAATATAAATCTTCACGAAACTCACCTTTCGCCATCATTTGCTCAAGGTTACGATGGGTTGCAGCGATGACTCGGACATCTACAGGGATAGGAGTTATGCCCCCAATTCGTTCAATTTGACGTTCTTGGAGCACCCTAAGAATTTTGGCCTGTAAAAATAAGGGCATATCTCCAATTTCATCGAGGAATAGGGTTCCTTTGTTTGCCAATTCAAACTTGCCGATCTTGCCCCCTTTGCGAGCACCTGTAAAGGCCCCATCTTCGTATCCGAAGAGCTCACTTTCCAGCAACATTTCCGGAATCGCCGTACAATTAATCGCCATAAACATCCCTTGTTGTCTGGGACTGAGATTATGAATGGAGCGAGCTAACATTTCTTTACCTGTTCCACTCTCCCCCCGAATCAAGACCGTTGATTTCGTGTTAGCTACGACCTTTGCCCGCTCTCGGATTTGGCTTATACTCTGACTATTTCCCAAAATATCCTCGATGGTATAGCCTGCATCTTGAAGTGAGAGTCGGTTAACGATTCGACCGATTTCATCAAGCGGTCGCAAGGTGATAGCGATACTCTGCACCCTGTCTTCACTAGCAATGGGTAGAGCACGCAAAACCATCTGCACTCGGTTCTTCTTGGTTTCGACATGAACTTCACGTTCCACGACTTCGTCCATGTTTTTCCCGGCTTTTAGAATGTCCGCAACAATTTGTGGTGTGAATAAGGATTTTAATTGACTCCGTGGGGTAAGCAGATTAGCACTAAACAAGCGTTTAGCTGCTTGGTTATAGTGAAGGACATTTCCATCAAGATCCACCGTCAGCAGTCCCTCTTCCAAGCAGTCAATAATGGAGTTGAGATAATGATTGGACGATACCAGACCAGCTAAAAACTCCTGTTCCTTTAACTTTAAAGCAATAGTTTCAGCCATTTTCGTTAAAAAGATGAGATAGGATTGCTGATTTTCTTGGATGAGTTTCGCTTGGGCATCACTAAAGCAGATCAGTCCGATCACACCCACAGCTTTACCATCCACATTGATCGGGGATACCACTTCATATTTTTCGGAGCAATTTCCTCGAGCTTTACATGGGGCGCAAAGCGGATGGGTTCCCGGCGTTTCGATCACAAACTGATGTCCTGTCCGCAGTACTTCCTGATACACGTATCCCTGCCGATCCATGGATAGACCTACCCCTTTGTGATACCTTCCGGTTCCAGCAATACGCACCAAATTATGATCCGCTATCTCAATATCGATTTTCACAACAGTGGCAATCGCTTCAGCAATTTGTTGAGCATAATCTCTAACGGCCATAAGTTCAACCATCAAGTTACCCCCATAACTATTATTCTCATTAAAATCTTATAATATGACAATATTCCTTTTGATTGGCCTATTTTTTAATTCGTTAAGAATTCACTTTATCCTTTAACCTAGTTTCATTTTGCTAATGTTTGCAGATAAACGTACCCTAACATTAAAAAATTCACAAAGATCATAATAGGAGCACCTATAACGAATTTCTTGTGCTGGGTCTTATGACGAAAGAACTTCATCCCAGCAAAAAGTCCGATTCCTCCCAGTACAAATCCCATGAGGAGAAGATTTAACTCTTGTATCCTCCACTGTCCTAACTTAGCCAGGCGTTTATCTCTGCCCATTGCAATAAAAACGTAAATATTCCAAATCAAGTAGGCCCCCAAAAAAACTTCAATCCTCATCGCTCTAGTCCTCCTTACTGTTTTATACTCCGTTCCAGCGCCTAAAGAGTGTATTTTCTATCCCGAACTGATCTAAGGTTTTCCCAACGACATGATTCACTAAATCTTGTATCTCTTTCGGTTGGTGGTAAAACCCTGGCGAAGCCGGCATTATCGTTGCACCAGCCCGCGCCAGCCGTAGCATATTCTCTAAGTGAATAATATTATAAGGCATTTCGCGCGGAACCACGACAAGAGGGCAGCGCTCCTTCAACGTCACTTGAGCCGCTCGTGCCAAAAGATGGTCCCCCGTCCCCGTGGCCATTAAGCCCAAAGTGTTCATTGAACAGGGAATCACGACCATCCCAGCCGTACGATAAGAGCCGCTGGCCAGCGCTGAAAATAGATTATCATTCTCATGGATACGAACATTCTCCGGGAAGGCAGACCGTTCAATTCCGGTTTCATAGGCCAGTACCTTTTCCCCCGTTAAGGTCATGATCAATTCAACCTGCCAATCCATCGACGCCAGAACATTCATGAGTGTGGTCGCATAGATCGAACCACTTGCTCCTGTAACCCCAATAATTAATCGTTTTTGCACAGGGCACCTCCAACATTTATTCCATACGCTTTTTTCTGCCATCTACAAGTCTTTTATCATTTATTCGCTATCGCAGAAAGATCCTTGTTTTCGAGAACTGTAAGTTTGTCCTTTCGAATCATACGGATACCTAAAAAAATGACTACAGCCCCTAAGACTTGCATAAAGTGAATCTGTTCCTTAATAAGAATAGCCGCCGCAACCACAGCCACCGCTGGCACAGCATACATATAAGCCATTACACGATTAGCTCCTATTCGGTTAATTGCTTGATACCAAACAACAAGCCCGAACGCAGTCACTAGAAAAATGGAGTAAAGCATAGAGCCCCAGGCTGCAGAGGGTATCTCTACCCAAGTTATTGCTAGCACCCCTTTTGCTCCGATGACCAAGAAAAATATCATCCCAAATAATGAGGCATACGTCATCGTCTTAAGGGCTGAATACCTGCGCAACATGCGTTTAGCGAGCACTGGATATAATCCCCAGACACTTGATGCCAAGATGGCGATCAGATCTCCACGAATCACATCCCAGCCTATGGCCAATTTATTAGTCCCAAAGAGCAAGACAAAGACAACCCCTAGGAAAGCTAAAGCACTTCCCCATCTCCCCCTTGAGCCTAATCGTTCTTGTCCTGCGAGCCAGGCGAAAATTGCCGCAAACACTGGCGAGATTGCAAGCATTAAGGAGGCATTGGTAGCCGTAGCGTATTTCACAGACGCCATAAACAAGGTCTGGTAAATCGTAATGCCGATCAGTCCGAGCATCGCCAATTCCCAGAAATCCTTTAACTGGATACGCAAGTCTTTTTCCAAAACATATAACAAAAGAAACAGCAGAGGAGTTGCCCCCACAAAACGAACAACATTAAAGGTCAAAGGATCAAACCCAACCATTCCCCATTTTCCAACCGTGTAATTTGCCCCCCAGACCAAGACAACGCCCCAAAGAACCCACTCCGGAAAATACTTTTTCGTAGTCATTAGTTTCCCTCTTTCTACCGAACCCATACGAAAGACTCCTAGCATCGTTTTAAAGGTAGGAGCCTTTCATTATTTCGTATAATTAAATATTGTATCATAGAAAAATCCCTCAGAGAACACAAAAAGCTCAGTGGGGTTTTACGGCCTCCCGAGCAGTCCCGAGCATCATCCATGAAAAGGAATTAATTAACGATTGACAAACTATCTATCATCTCATATAATAACCTATGTTACGCGGTCATGGCGGAACT
>DOPS01000372.1:0-6510 GCA_003512645.1 Desulfosporosinus sp. | reverse complement strand
CCTGCTTGTACTGGTAAAGCGACTAAAGTCATGAGGGTGACCAGATGAATACTGACTAATATTTTTAAGTTTCGTTTCATTTGGGAAGCCTCCTTATGATGATTAATTTTTACTATAGAAACCTCAATTGTGGGCCAAGCCCTTTTTGTATTGCCCTATTGATACTCTCTTGACTAGTTGCTATGTGGCTTGTCCGAATGACAAGTGAAGTATAACACAGCAATTTGCTTGAATAAATGGTACTTTTATACAACCGGAATGTTAAGTGACTATTGAGTGAGATTATCCGTATTATTCACGTGCCGAAATTTCCCTCAATGCCTAAAAAACGCTATAATAATAAGTGACTTAATAAATTAATAGTTTGATTCTCTTAAAGAAAACGGCTTTTATTAATAAGGCGTTTTTGTAAACCAATGTGTATTCAAACTAAGAGTTAAACGACTAAAGTTAAAAACGAATAGAGAGAGTGAAGTAAACGGATGGCAAAACAAATGCTGCTTATCTTTGCCCATCCTGACGATGAATCGTTCGCTTTGGGCGGTACCATTGCCAAATACGCTGAACAAGGGGTTACTATAACCCTGGCCGTCGCGACCAAGGGCGAGGCTGGTCAAACAGCAGGGTTTTGTCAGAAGGAAGAACTGGGTTTATTTCGAGAACAAGAACTGATGAGTGCCGCAAAGGTCCTAGGGATTACTGAAGTTATTTTCCTGGGATATCTCGACAAGGAAGTTCCGCTGGCACCACCCCTTGAAATTGTGGAAAGACTTGTCCGCATTATCCGAACCAGACGTCCTCAAGTAGTGATCACCTTTGGAGCAGACGGTGCATCCGGACACCGAGACCATCGGGCGATTCATCATTTTGCCAAGGCAGCTATTAAACTGGCGAAGGAGCCCGTAGTACTGGAGTGGGGAAAACCCTATACTCTGCCACGTCTTTGCTATGTTCAGCCTGGCTGGAGGCTTACTGAGGAAAAGCGGCAAAAAATTGATTATATTATCCCAATTTCAGCATGGATGGAGCGGAAATGGCAGGCAATTCTAGAACATCGGACTCAAAAGGGTTCTCTGCAAAAATTTGAGTCCTTAGAGGAAACAGTCAAACAGGATTATTTAAGTAGAGAATATTTTCAATGCGATTTGGAGTTAAGTCCCTTTCCCGGACGGGGAGAGGATATCATGGCAGATCTGGAGAGGGTGGGATCCTAAGTGCAGGCCAAAGTAGTAATGAAATTTTGCCCGGACTATTCTGCAGACGTAGAAATGCGTTTGAGGGAAGGCTTGGCTGAATTGGGCGGCATTTCCTTCTTTGTGAAGCCTGGACAGAGGGTCTTATTAAAAGTAAATCTTCTCATGAAAAAACGACCAGAGGAAGCGATCACGACCCATCCCAGTGTCGTGGAAGCCGTCGTTCGTCTCGTTCAAGAGGCTGGCGGAATACCGATTATTGGGGATAGCCCAGGTGGACCGTACACTGTCGCTGCACTCCGAACAATTTATATAAAGTCGGGTCTGCGTGAGGTTGCAGAGCGGACCGGGGCAATCCTTAACGAAGATGTGGGGCAAACAACCCTCCAATATCCGGAGGGGAAACTTGCTAAAAGTTTAACCGTAACGAACTGCGTCTTGAATGCTGACGTTGTGATCCCTATTTCTAAATTAAAAACCCATGGCATGATGACCTTCACGGGGGCTGTTAAGATCCTTTTTGGAGTCATCCCTGGACTTCTAAAAGCCGAATACCATTTAAAAATGTTTAGGATTCCTGATTTTGCAGATCTTTTGGTCGATATTGCCACTTGGGTAAACCCCGCCTTAAGCATTATGGATGGGATCGTGGGCATGGAGGGAGATGGACCTTCAGCTGGCAAACCACGAAATGTCAACGCTCTGATTATGAGTACAAACCCTTTCGCCTTAGATGTCGTAGCTACGGATCTGATTGGCTTAAAGCCAGAAAAGGTTCCAACTCTGATGGCTGCCCGCGCTCGGGGTCTAACAAGTCGTCTTAGCGAAGTCGATTTAAAAGGAGATGTGCGCTCCCTGTGGCGGATTCAAAGCTTCGAAATACCTAAAGCAGTCTCGACCAATTTCTTGGATATGGTTCCACTCCCGCGAAGTGTGAAGAAATTCATACTCAACCGTGTGCGTCCTCGCCCTGTTTTTGAACATGAAACGTGTGTGGGGTGCCGGGACTGTCTTAATAACTGTCCGCCTAAAGCTTTGACGATGAATGAAAATCAGCGCCCGATCGTGGATTTAGAAGCCTGTATACGCTGCTTTTGCTGTCATGAGCTTTGTCCACATAAGGCGGTAACACTTTTTAAACCATGGGTCGGCAGAAAACTTATTAAGTAATTTCCCAGAATGTAGTGATTGGACAACCGCAGAGTCTTATTGTGGAGGTGTAAGCAATGGCAGAAAGTGTTATAGTTGTTGATGTGGGCTCTGGAACCCAGGATATCCTTATCTACGAGCCAGGACGATCGTTGGAAAATTGTCCTAAGTTTATCGTTCCGAGTCGCACCCAGCTGGTGGCGGGCAAGATTAGAAAGGCTACAGAACAAGGGAAGGGAATCTTTCTGCATGGCCATTTGATGGGTGGAGGGGCGAGTGCTCAAGCACTGAAAAAGCATGTAGCCGCGGGTCTAAGGGCCTATGCAACTCCTCAAGCTGCAGTTACATATCATGATAATTTGGCGCGAGTCGAAGAGATGGGAATCGTTCTTTGCCAAGAAGCACCGGAATCAGCAACCTCAATTTGGCTGGGAGATATTGATACTGCTTCTTTGCAACAGGCAACTCATGCTTTTGATCTTGAGTATCCTTTAAAATCAGCCGTAGCGGTACAGGATCACGGCTTTAGCGAAACCGAAAGTAATCGTATTCTTCGCTTCCGGCTCTGGGAAGAGTTTATTCTACAAGGTGGGGACCTGCGCAAATTAGTGTTTACCGAGGATATTCCAGAAGTGTATACACGAATGCGTGCAGTTCGAGAGATTGTACCTGGAGCAGTTCTAACGGATACTGGGACGGCGGCCCTCTTGGGAATCACTGCGGACCCCATGGTAAAACCCTATCTTAATCAAGGAATCATAGCCGTCAATATTGGCAATTCTCACACTCTCGCCGCAGCTATTCGAGGGGATCGGGTCTATGGGATTTTTGAGCAACACACTAGTATGCTCAATGCCGACTCACTGACCAATCTTATACAACGTTTTCGATCGACGGAATTAACAAACGCCGAAATCTTCGACAAAGGAGGACATGGTTCGGCTTTACATCCAGACATGCGACCGGGTTGGGAGTTTATCACGGTCACCGGTCCCCGCAGAAGTTTGGCAAAATCTCTGAAATGGTACGAAGCCGCACCCTATGGAGATATGATGTTAACAGGGTGTTTTGGGATTCTTGTCGGTATGCGGATCCTTTAGGGTTAAAAAAAATATTTTAAGTGGCAAGGACTTTTCATATAATTGGAGAATCAAACAGAGGGGCTAAATTCATTTGACAGATAGACGTTTGAATGAGTAGAAAGGGGGGGAGATCATGGCAGAGTTTTTATCTCAAATTCGGAACTTTGAATTTCGAAGCGCAATCGATATCATCGTAGTGGCGGTGGTCTTCTACCAATTTTATATGCTCATTAAGCGGACCCGTGCCGTACAATTGGTTAAGGGAGTCATGGTCCTAGTAGCAGTCTCTTTGCTCGCTAGATTTTTCCATTTAACAACAATTAGTTGGATTTTGGATAAACTTTTGCAAATGTTTGTTATTGCCATTCCGGTTGTTTTCCAGCCGGAACTCAGGAAGGTTTTGGAGCAGCTCGGAAGGGGAAGATTTTTCACTCGCCATCCCTCGACTCCCGGTTTGGATACTCAGGAACAGGTCGTGGAAGAGTTGGTGCGTTGCACGCAGGTCCTCTCCAAGACCCGCATTGGGGCTTTAATCGTGCTTGAACGGAAAACAGGAATCCAGGACTTTGTAGAGACTGGGATTAAGATCGACGGAATGCTCTCCTCGGAATTTTTAGTCAATATTTTTATCCCTAATACCCCGTTACATGATGGTGCAGTCATTGTTCGGCAGGATCGTGTCGCTGCTGCAGGGTGTTTTCTTCCACTCTCTGAAAATCCAAATATCCAAAAGGAATTGGGAACACGCCATAGGGCAGCTTTAGGATTAACGGAAATTACGGATGCATTGGCAATTGTTGTCTCCGAAGAAACAGGGGCGATTTCAGTGGGCATCGATGGAACGCTGACACGTTTTATGGACGAGAAAATGATGCGAGAATTATTGATGAGCGAACTTGAAATTAAGAGTCTTTCTTCATCAGTCATTCCGTTTTGGAGGTGGTAGCCCCATGCTTGATATGTTTCGCCGCAACCTCGGGGTTAAGATCCTCTCATTACTTTTTGCGATCCTCTTTTGGCTCTTCGTTCTGAATGATGAGACCCCCGATAAGCTTCTTCCCGAACAGACGTCGGCTATTCCACTCGTGGCAAGCGGATTAGATCAAAATATGGTTGTAATGACTCAGTTTCCAGTCGTTCGTGTTCGTATACAAGGGAGTAACCCGAGCGCAAATATTAAAGATATCTATGCCCAAATCGACCTT
Source organism: Desulfosporosinus sp. (assembly GCA_003512645.1). Taxonomy (GTDB): domain Bacteria; phylum Bacillota; class Desulfitobacteriia; order Desulfitobacteriales; family Desulfitobacteriaceae; genus Desulfosporosinus. The sequence goes on along the minus strand of DOPS01000372.1, from coordinate 1,881 downwards.
TCAAATGCAGTGCCGGGAGAAAGTACCTATGACATTAAAGTCAACACGCCACCGGGAATGATTGTAGTGGATCGCCAACCAGCCAATGTTAGATTGACCTTGGATAGGGTTCAAGAGAAGACGATCCCGGTTGAGGCAATCGTTTCAGGAAATCCTGCCAATGATTATGAAGTGGGTAGTCCCATTGTCAAACCGTCGGCGGTTAATGTTCGTGGACCGAGTTCGATTCTTGGCACCCTAAATAGAGTGACTGTAGAAATCAGTGTATCGGGTGCAAGTGAGACAGTTCAGATTACGAGACCCGTAAGTTTTCGAGATAAAGAGGGCAAACCTATTTTTGGACCGAATCCGGCTGCAGAGATTTTAAGTGCTTATCCAAGCAGTGTGGATGTGATTGCTCCGGTGATCGCCAAAGGGCTCTCTACTATGATGATCCCTTTGAGGGCAACGACTACTGGAACGCCTGCTGCAGGCAAGGAGCTTCGTTCCTTAGTCTCCACCCCTGCAAGTGTAACGGTTCAAGGGACTCCCCAGGTTTTAAAAGCCTTTGATTTCCTAAATATCGGACCATTGGACATTAGCAATCTATCCGAGGATAAAAATTTCCAGATACCGTTAGATAAAGTCACGTTACCGCCGGGAGTTTCGTTCCTGAACGGGACCAACTTGAGTGTTTTCGTTCAAATTGGGGATGGACCCATCCAAAAAAGTATCTCAGGTGTAGTGGTCCAAGTCCGTAATGTTGGGACTGACCTAGAGGTTGATAAAATCACTTCTCCTATCGATGTTGTGATCGAGGGTCATGCTGATATTTTAGAGAAGGTAACTCCAGACCAGATCCAACTCTGGGTTGACGCCTCCGATAAAAAAGCGGGAGATTATCTCGGCTCGAACGTATTCTGGCAGCTCCCTCCGGGCGTAACCTTGCCTACTACAGTGCAGGTGGACTATAGTCTCAAAGCTCAGGTAGTTAAAGGAGTAGAATAGTCACGTGGATTTACTGTATACGAATTTAAGAATCCCTGTGGAAGAGGATGCGTTGTTAATGGCAACGCTTGCACGAAAGCTAAAAGTACCAAGCCACTCGATCAGCGGTCTTCGTTTCCTACGTCGTTCTTTAGATGCCCGCAAAAAGCCCAATCTGGTGTTTGTTTATACGATCCAGTTTTCCCTTGATGTACCCAATACCGAGGTGAGCCGTGTTTTAGCGCGGGTCCCCGGACTGAAAGAAGCTCCGGTAGAGGCCCCGGTACTTTGGCCTAGGCCTAGTCTAGCCTTGAAACATCGCCCAGTGGTGATTGGAGCTGGACCGGCAGGGTATTTTGCCGCCTTAGCCTTAGCCAGAAGAGGGTATGCGCCGCTTGTTCTTGAGCGTGGAGACTCGGTCGAAGAACGGACACGCAAGGTTCAGGAACTCTGGGATACGGGAACCTTAGACCCGGAAAGTAATGTTCAATTTGGGGAAGGGGGAGCTGGAACCTTTTCGGACGGCAAGCTCACAACCCGAATTCAGGACCGACGTATTTCTGACGTCTTAGGGACGTTTGTCAAACATGGAGCTCCCTCCGAGATTCAGTATCTGGCGAAACCCCATATTGGGACGGATATTCTTAAAGAAGTGGTCAAGGGCATCAGGACGGAAATCGAGTCTTTGGGCGGCGAGATCCGCTTCAAGACTAAGGTGACCGGGTTGCTACCATCGTCAGGCCGCATGAAAGGGGTCGTCGTAAACGATGGGGAGGAAATCCCCGCCGAAGCGGTGATTCTCGCCATCGGACACAGTGCCCGAGATGTTTATAAATTACTCCACTCTCTGGACATTACGCTAGAGAAAAAATCGTTTGCAATTGGTCTGCGCGTAGAACACCCGCAGGCACTCAT
>DOPS01000261.1:22822-28568 GCA_003512645.1 Desulfosporosinus sp. | reverse complement strand
TCATTATAACCAAAAAGTTCACTTTGGATGAGTTCTCGTGGCAAAGCTGCACAGTTAACTGCGACAAAAGGACCCTCCGAGCGACCGCTATGATTATGAATCGCTTGGGCAAACAATTCCTTCCCAGTACCGCTTTCTCCTGTCAAAAGAACGTTTGAACGGGAATTCGCGGCGACAGAAATTAATTTCAAGGCATTTTTCATCACTTTAGATTCCCCGATAATATCCTTACAATAAAATCGGGCAGTAGCTCCTACCATCTTGTTTACCAAACTGCGAACCTTATTTATTTCCCGCAAGGTAAACATCACACCGGCAATTATGCCATCCTTCTTATAAAATGGACGGGCGGAACATATACAATGAATTCGGCCCCGTCCTTGATCGTGCACAATTTCTACATCCGTTTTCCAGAGAAGCTGGTTAGCCATTTCACTGAACTTCTCGTTAGGGCCAAGGATCGATTTCAGAAGTTGGCCTGTCTCAACTTTATCGCCCAGGCCAAATATTTTTTGGGCAACCGGATTAATATGAATAATCCGCCCTTCATTATCAACAGCCAGCAATCCTTCAGTCACACTCTCCGTTGCTGCACTCAATAGTTCATATGCTCGTTTCTTTTCCTCCTGGATTTCTTCCTTCCGCAATTGATTTTCTATGGCTTCTACTGCCGTGACAACCATACCATATGTATGCAAATACACATATTCGGCGGGGCCGGAGATATCAAAGCATCCGATAATTTTCCCGAGAGAATTATGAATCGGGGCTCCAGAACATGTCCAGTAATGATGCGATTGGCAAAAGTGTTCGGGCCCAGAAATTTGAATGGCTTTATTCATGGCCAACGCTGTCCCGATGGCGTTGGTCCCCACAGCCTGTTCCGACCAGTTAGTACCCTTTATAAATCGAATTGTACTTGCAGCTTTATCCAGAATCCCTGAATCTCCGCAAGTGTGCAAAATCCGCCCTTCCTTGTCTGTAATCACGACCATGAATCCCGAACCCTTTACACTTTGGTAGACGGTATGCATGAAGGGTTTGGCTACCTCTACTAATTGAGAGTTAGAAATGAAAAGTTGTTGTAATTCGTTGTGATCCGATCTATCTTTACCTATGCCATCATAAGGATCTACGCCAAGTGCCCGACAGCGCTGCCAAGATTCCAGGATCTCTGGACGTGTAACCACTACATCAGTGATACCCCTCTTGACAAAATTTTCCCACGCCCGAAGCGGATCTTTTACATATTTCAGGGATTGGGTGTACATCATAAGCACCTCCAAAGCTTTAAAGTTTAACACGAGATCATTTTTGGCACAGGATTTGCATCAAATAAAAATAAAGGTTTAACTCTTTGAAGTTAGGAGTTCTCAGTATGGAATTTTACAATCTTGGCACCGTTCCTTGGTTTGAATCACAGGTTATATATCACGCCTTAGCCCACCTAAACCGGGAGGCGTTAATACTCTGTACCCCGGCAACCCCTTATGTTTGTGCAGGGTTCCATCAAGATATACCCAGTGAAGTCGATTTAAAAGCTTGTAAAGAACTCGGGTTCCCCCTATTTCGTCGCGAAGTTGGAGGCGGATTAGTATTTCTGGATCATCGGCAAGTTTTTTTCCAAGTTGTCCTACATCGAAACAATCCAATCATTCCCACCAACCGGGAGCTTTTTTACAGAAAGCTCCTTGAACCTGTAGTGCAAACTCTTCGGGATTTCAACTTAGCGGTGGAGTTACGCTCGCCTTGTGACTTAATTGTTAACTCCAAAAAGATTTCTGGCAACGGCGCAGGTCAAATTGGAGAGTGTAATGTCTTAGTTGGGAATATTCTAATGGATTTCAATTTTGAGGTTATGTCTTCTATTATCCGTGTCCCATCAGAGGATTTCCGCCAAGAGTATTTATATCAAATGCAAGCAAACCTCACGACATTGCAGTCGGAAATGGGGAGAGCTGTAAGTCGAGAGGAAGTAATCGAAAGGCTTAAAATCAACTTCGCCAGAGCCTTCTCGCTTACTTCAGCCCAACCAGATAACCGGGTCCTTGAAGAAATCCGCAAACTCTCCCCTATGTTTCAATCCAAGGAATGGCTCATGGAAGCCGGGCGTCGCCTCCTCTATCGGGAGATTAAAGTAGCTGAAAACTGTTATATCAGAGAATACCAGGTCTCTCTTGATATTACTGACCTGACCTGCCGTTTAGTCCTCGCTGGTCAGCGAATTACCAAAATAGCCTTGAGTGACTCCAATCGCTTAATCCCTCCCTTACTTTTACGACGGTTGGAATACTGCCTCCAAGGAAAAAAGATGGATTTTAATACATTAAATGAGGCCTGTTCGGAAGCACATGCCTTAAACCCCTTAAATGCAGAAATTCTAGCCCATACTCTTAGCGGAAAAAACGCTGTGGAAACGTGATGAGCCCTTTAGTATGACAGTTAAACTGCCGATCTAACATTCAAAGTACTCTGGGAATGCGAACCAAGTTTTCCGTACCAAGACGGAAAAATCCGTCTTTTCCCAATTTCTATTATATTCTACTTTCCTTTCAAAACCCCTTTTTATAAATTCCCCAAATCTTGTAAAACACTGCCAGGGATACTGTGCTAATAAGTTAATGTCACCCGATCGAATACTGTCAACTGCTAAAGAACCCGCGATTTTTCCAGCCACTATTGCCGGAAAAATCCCCTCTCCACTGATAGGATGAGTATGTCCTGCCGCATCCCCAACTAACATTAGGTTTTTCTGTTGCATCCTTAATCGGGGTCCTCCGATAGGAATCGCTCCTCCAGTCGTTCGTATCACTTCTTCACTAATTACCCCTTCTTTGATTAAATATTGCTGAAATTCCGCTAAAGCTGTTGCTATATTTCCGCCTAAACTCAAATCAATGCTAACCCCGACATTTGCCAGATTATTTTTAGGAAAGAGCCAGGCATATCCGCCGGGGCTGGATGGACTAAAGTAAATTTGAGCCCATTGCAACCTTTTCCTCAACTTGACCGTGATTTGCTTAGCATAGGCCAAAACCTGAGGCGGGCAGTGTATCGCCTGGGCTACCACGGATTTAGGTCCTTCCGAACCTATAACAATTCCCGCTTTAACCATGGATAATCTTCCCTGTTTATTAATTAAAACGCCCTGATCCTTAACTGCTACTGCCTGTGCTTTAGTGAATAACTTAACCCCAGATTGAACTGCTCTCTCAGCTAAATAACGATCAAAGACATCCCGGTTAAGTATGTAACCTGGTGCCCGTGTTTGAGCCACTTGTTCTCGATGAATATAGGTAATGAAACCTTCCACCCTTTGAGCTATACAAGCAGCCGGAACAGGTACTTCTGCAGCTAAACTCAACGGTACATACTCTGCACATTGAACTGGTAAACCTATATGCTCTTTCTTGTCCAACATCAAAACCGAAACCCCACCGGCAGCCGCTGTAGCGGCAGCGGAGCTACCCGCTGGGCCAGCTCCGATTACTACAACATCAGATTTAGCCAAAATAGGAGGCTCGTCAATTTCAAACTCAGCGTTCATCTTAAGGCACTGCGCACACATGACTCCACATCCTGAGCGCTCACACCGGGAATTTGATCTGGGTAAGCCTTGAAAAAGGACCTGATTATCTCCTCAATTTTGTCCCCTTCCAAGGGACAATCTTTTAAACGGGCCTCAAGCTCAAAGATAACCGACGGATTATGTGTAAAGAAATCCCCGCTAATTAATACGCTTTTCAAAACTCGTGCCATTAACTCCGTCTTGACAACCACCCGGATTAATCCGCCTGGTGTTTTAAGGCAAGCTTCCTTTATTTCTCCCGCCTCAGTTGATAAATGAACTTTATAAATCCATTCAGGCGAATGAAAATACATTCTTTTCTCTCGAAATAATGCCTCTTCCCATGAATTAAGTTCGTCCCTAATAAATTGCATATCCATAACAGATGTGAATGCCGCACAAATGACTTCTTTAATCTTGGACATATCCGGAACCTGACCGAGCTCTCTTTTAAGCCACGTTACCCGGTCCTCTACCGCGCTAATATTTTTATCACTTATTTTTTCCATTGGAATTTTCAGTACCTTGACCATGCTCTTAACGTCAAAATCAACAAGTAAAGAGCATTGGAAGACAAAGGCTTTGTCTAATTCTGCCCCCCCTGTACCGCAAATCTTACGATTACCAACTTGAATATCGTTACGGGGCCGGAACATTGCCTTTACTCCAAGATCGGCCAATGCTTTGACCATAACTTCACACAACAGCTTATAAACCTCATCGAGATTTCTTCCCGCCAGCCAATCCTTACCCGCATAAATTTCCCATCCTAGTTCGGACGGTCCCCAAAAAATCGCTCCCCCTCCTGTGATACGACGGTTGATTTCAATACTTTCTCTCCGACAATATTCTTCATCAATTTCTAACTCTACCGCTTGATGCAAACCCAATAGAGCACAACGGGGAGAAAATTGGAGAAAGCGCAATGTATTCGGGCATTTCCCTGCGCTTCGGGAAGCAAGCAGGACCTCGTCTAAAGCCATGTGGTCAGCTGAAATTAATGGATTATTGTCAAGTAGTCGCCAATTTATCACCACTAGAGTCCTCCTTTAATATAGTAGTTTGTCGATCATGTCCACTGTTCGGTTTTCGAACAGTGGACGAAAATCGAACAATAAATAGTGCCTCCTTTTATTAATGCACGTTAGTAATTCAGCCAATTTTAGCCTTCGGGTATTCTTCTTTATTTTCATCCTTATATCTTTTCTTAATATCAATATGCAATTCATATGCCAAGCCTAGTGAACTCGTTCAACAAAAGTTGAACATCGAGACTTCGGTGACGTAAGTCTCCAGTACGATAGTATCCAGTGGAGAGTATCGCCGTAGCCGCAAACCCGAAAAGCATACCTATCGGCGTAGGATAGACTTATGCCGAAGGCGCAGATCCACTAACGAATACTATCGCGCCGTAGGATGGAGTCTACTTCCTTCGCCGCCAAGCGGTCCTATTGGGAAAGGAGGCTTTCGTCACCGAAGCAGAGTACGGGGTACCACTCCCACTTACAAGAAGTGGGAGTCTCACGATTGGATGAAACTTCTTGGCATATGAATTGCATGTTTATTATAGTCATCACAGGTATGCACTTGTTTTTCCGTTCTACTCTGTGAATCCAAAAATAAATTAGTATGGAGAGGATGTGATTTAATTGTCATTAAAAGCCGCCTTTATTTTCCTTGCACCTCAAGCCGACCCTTCACTACATCAGGCAGATATTCAAACTCCACAGGTTACTCTACTCATTCGGGGAGTCCAAAATTATCAGGAAGCTGTTATTCTTGCACAACAACTGGTTACTGAAGGAGTTCAGGTGTTGGAATTATGCGGAGGATTTGGTAACATTGGGACGGCAAAGATCGTTGAAGCTGTAGAACAGAAAATTCCAGTGGGTACAGTACGATTTGATAGTCACCCCGGTTTGAGCGGAAAAAGCGGAGATGATCTATTCTTAACTTAGCCACCAAGGGCTGTAAGGATAACTCATCAAACTCTTACTGTCACGTTAGAAATCCTGACACCATAGCTAATCAATTTCCCCGAGAGAAAAACTCAAATTTTTCAATATACTTTATTCAATATTTACACCTTAACTCTTTTAGTTATATAATGGCATAGATGTAATACTAACGCAGGCAAATAATGCCCACTCACAACTAAATACGTCTTTTTGCTAGGGG
>DOPS01000261.1:0-22748 GCA_003512645.1 Desulfosporosinus sp. | reverse complement strand
GAAAGGAGGATGGTCTGTTGCAGATTATTCTAAACGGTGAAGCGCAGGAGCTTACCCCAGAATGTACCGTATTCCAGTTGCTCGAAAACAAAGCTGTGACCCTAAAAGCTGGGGTCGTGGAGCTCAATGGGAAAATTCTAAAACAAGAGCTCTGGCAAAGTACTGCAATAAGTGATGGCGATAGTTTGGAAATCTTAATTTTTATGGGAGGTGGCTGATACCGTGAACGATATCATACAGGGTATAAATCCATCGGATGACAGTTTACTCATCGGAGGAGTCAATTTACTCAGTCGTCTGTTCGTAGGAACCGGTAAATTTTCGTCTCATGAAATTGTGCCCCGAGTACTGGAAGCTAGCGGCTCCCAGGTGGTAACAATGGCTTTACGCCGAGTAGATTGGAAAAACCCTCAGGAGAATATTCTAAATTACTTACCTCAGAACACCATTTTATTGCCGAATACCTCCGGTGCACGCACTGCTGAGGAAGCCGTGCGAATCGCCCGCTTGGCTCAGGCTGCCGGCTGCGGGAACTGGGTTAAAATCGAGGTTGTACAGGATCAACGCTACCTTTTGCCGGATAATTGGGAGACGATTCGGGCCACAGAACAACTCGCGAACGATGGATTTGTGGTACTTCCTTATATGAGCCCGGATTTGGGGGCAGCCAGGCGTCTGCAGGATGCCGGCGCGGCAGCAATTATGCCCTTAGGGTCACCAATTGGAAGCAACCGTGGCTTACAAACCAAAGAACTTATTCGGATTTTGATCGAGGAAATTTCCCTACCGATTGTTGTCGATGCTGGCATCGGACGACCATCCGAGGCAGCAGAGGCCATGGAAATGGGAGCGGCTGCCGTACTTGTAAATACGGCAATTGCGACAGCAGGAGATCCGGTGTTCATGGCCCAAGCCTTCCGCTTGGCCGTAGCCGCAGGACGGCTGGGCTATTTAGCTGGACCGGGAGAACGACGAGTAACAGCCGAGGCGTCTTCCCCCTTGACTGGTTTTTTGCAGGAGGGTTAACGTATGTTCTACGAGCAAAAGACTGAATGGCAACAAAGGCTCCCAGAATCGATCTGGACGAGTTATAGCAGAGTAGACGTAGAGCGGGTGTTAGCCCGTGAAACTGTTCTCCCAGAAGATTTGGCGATCTTGCTTTCCCCAGCTGCCCAACCATACCTAGAGCCAATGGCCAAAAAGGCTCAAGCTTTAACTATCCGCCATTTCGGCCGCACGATCGGTTTGTTCACTCCCTTATATCTTGCTAATTTTTGTAGCAATAGCTGCCTGTATTGTAGTTTCCACGCTGGAAACGAAATTGTACGGTGCAAGCTAAGCGTCGAACAGGCTATAAAGGAAGGTGAAGCCATCTCATCGACTGGGCTGCAACATTTGCTGCTCTTGACGGGAGAATCCCGCTCACAAAGCGGACCCGCTTACATCGAGCAATGCGTCCGTGCTTTACGACCAATGTTTGCCTCACTGGGACTTGAAGTGTATCCCCTATCCACTGAGGAATACCGACGTTTGTACGAGGCGGGGGTTGATTCTGTCACTCTTTTTCAAGAAACCTACCAGGAAAGCACCTATGCTCTGGTACACCCTTCCGGACCAAAGCGGGATTATCACTACCGCTTGGAGGCACCGGAGCGAGCCTGTTCTGCTGGAATCTCCTCCATAAACATCGGAGCGCTCTTAGGTATCTCGGACTGGCGGCGGGATGCCTTTTATTCAGCACTCCATGCCGACTACTTGCAAAGAAAGTACCCCGGGGTCGAAGTAGCTATTTCAGTACCACGCCTTAGGCCCTATGCCGGCAGTTTTAGCTCATTTGCGACTCCCGTAACGGATGCCGCTTTAGTTCAAATTATTCTGGCTTACCGATTGTTTCTACCTCGGGCTGGGCTTACCTTGTCCACACGAGAAAGTCCGCAAATGCGGGAAAATTTGCTTCCCCTCGGAATTACACGAATCTCGGCCGGCGCTCTCACTTCCGTTGGTGGTTATAGTGAGACAGACAACGTAGGCAGTGCCCAATTTGAAATTGCTGACGAACGATCCGTTCCGGAAGTAGTACAAATGATCCGGGCCAAAGGCTATCTACCAGCTTTTTGTGACTGGGTGAATATGCGGGAAAGGAATGCTGTAGCACAATGAACCATTTAATGACTGGACTGAATGGACTTTCAAATAGGCATACCCTTCCCGTAGGCATTTATGCCCTTACCTCTGAGCTTCACTCTCAAGGCCGGAGCAATATCGAGGTGGCCAGTGAGATCGTAGCCAGCGGCGTACCGATCCTTCAGTACCGGGAGAAGTCCAAGAAGGTTAGGGAAATGTATGAAGAGTGTCTGGTGTTGCGAGCCATGACCCAACAATACGGTGCCTTGTTTATTATCAACGACCACTTAGATCTGGCTCTAGCAGTGGGCGCCGATGGCGTACATATCGGACAAGACGATTTGCCGTTGTCGAAGGTGCGCGAGTTAGTTGGCCACGATCTCCTGATTGGGGTTTCTACCCATTCGCCGGCCCAAGCATTGGCCGCGGTAAGCGGTGGCGCAGATTACATCGGAGTAGGACCGTTGTTTGCCACCAAGACAAAAATCGATGTGTGCGATCCAGTGGGACTGGACTATTTAGATTACGTCGTCAAGAATTTAGATATCCCCTTTGTCGCGATCGGCGGAATCAAAGAGCACAATCTGGCTGAAGTGATCCAGGCGGGGGCCCGGACTGTCGCCTTAGTCACCGAGATTGTAGGAAATCCGGATATTATGAGCAAGATTAAGCGTTTACAGTTCATTATGGAACACAATACCCAACTATAAGAAAAGTTTAAGAAGGAATGTGATTAGATGAGTACACAAATGGAACANNTGAAGAAATTAGGCTCCGGGTGGCAGCGGGCAGCATTGCCATCCCCGCTAACATCAATCACACATCTTTGAGTCCGGAGGGCGTTGGTCTTGGACTTAAGACGAAGATTAATGTCAATTTAGGTATCTCTCCGGAGTGTGCCAACCTCGACAGTGAGCTGGCCAAAGTACGCATGGCTCTAGACATGAAAGCGGAAGCAATTATGGACCTTAGCAACTACGGTAAAACTATCGAATTCCGCCACCGGCTCATCGAAATGTCCTCTGCTATGATCGGCTCTGTTCCTATGTATGATGCCCTTGGCTATTTAGATAAAAAATTGGAAGACATTACACCCCAGGAATTCTTAGCTGTGGTGGAACAGCACGCCCGAGACGGCGTTGATTTTGTTACCATCCACGCTGGCATCAACAGGGAAACTGCTCAGCATTTCCGTCAAACCTCCCGAGTTACCAACATCGTTTCTCGGGGAGGATCTTTACTATACGCCTGGATGGAATTGACCGGGCAGGAAAACCCTTTTTACGAGTATTTTGATGATCTTCTGGATATCTGTGCGGAATACGATGTGACCTTGAGCCTAGGGGATGCCTGCCGACCGGGAAGCATTGCCGATGCCACAGACGGAGCTCAAATTTCCGAATTGATCGTGATGGGAGAATTAACTCGAAGGGCTTGGAAACGCAATGTTCAAGTCATGATTGAAGGACCCGGCCACGTTCCCTTGCATGAAGTTGTGGCTAATGTTCAGTTGGCAAAAAAGCTTTGCCACGGAGCACCCTTCTACATTTTAGGGCCGTTAGTCACGGACGTTGCTCCTGGTTACGATCACATCACCAGTGCGATCGGCGGAGCTTTAGCCGCCTCAGCAGGAGCAGATTTTCTCTGCTATGTGACGCCGGCCGAACACCTTCGTTTGCCCACTTTAGATGACGTACGCGAAGGAATCGTTGCAGTCAAGATCGCAGCTCATGCCGGGGATATCGCTAAAGGGATACCTGGAGCCGCTGAGTGGGACAGGAAGATGAGCCAAGCCAGACAAGATTTGAATTGGGAAGTAATGTTTGGTTTAGCCTTGGATCGTGAAAAGCCCGAGCGCTATCGCCAAGAGTCCTCTCCTGAGCATCAGGATAGCTGCACGATGTGTGGGGAAATGTGTTCAATGCGCCTTATGAACCGTATCATGGACAAATAGGTTATTTGCGGAAAGGGGACACACCTGCTGAAGTAAAAGCTGTTCTTCGGGACAGGAATGTCCCCAACTAAGTATCCGACACATAAGAAAAACTTGGCTGGCGCCAAGCTCTAAAAAACAAGGGCCTTCATTATTGAAGGCCCATTTTCCGTACGGTTTTAGGGGGATGTGTTGGGGGGGACGGTCCTTTTAACACGCCCCCAACACGCGTGCCCATAGTAAAAGGGACCCCTTTAAGGGTCCCTTTAAGAACTTAGCTAATTTTTGAAATTTGTACGCCACACACTTTATACTCGTAGGTTTTAGTGACTTTATCATACGCACCATTGGTGAGTACGTTGGTTGGAGAATCAAAGTAGTGAAGGGTCATAAAGACCATACCCACTGGCACCCGTTCCGTGATTATGATTTTGGTTTTTAATTCACCACGACGGGAAGAGATTTGGACGACTTCGCCCTCTTCCAGTTTGAGCCGTTTGGCATCTGAGGGATTAATCTCTGCTAACTCTTCAGGCGAATAGGTTTCCAGAGATGGAGAGTGTTGAGTGAAAACGTTATAATGGGAAAGTTTACGCCCGGTATTGAGTAAGAATGGATACTCCTCATCCGGTAATTCCGCAGGCAGCTGATTATCAATCGCCACAAAGAGCCCTTTGCCACGGTTGAATTTCCCTTCATGCAAGAACTTGGTTCCGGGATGTTCCGCATGCGGCACCGGCCATTGCAAGCCTTGCGTTCCTAAACGCTCATGGGTAATCCCTGCAAATTGAGGAGTAAGTTTGGCAATTTCCTGCATGACTTCTTCCGAAGATTGATACTCGAAGGGGTAACCCATTCGAGTTGCTAAGGCACAAATGATCTCTCCATCTGTCTTAGCGTTACCGATCGGTTTAATTGCTTGATTGACCATTTGCACTCGCCGCTCAGTATTGGAGAAGGTACCTGTCTTCTCAGCATAACTAGCCCCAGGTAAGACGACATCCGCCAATTTTGCAGTTTCTGACAAGAAGATTTCTTGGACTACCAGGAAGTCAAGAGCCTTAAGGCCTTTGCGAACATGGTTCGCATCAGCATCTGTAATGACTGGATCTTCGCCCAAAACATACAATGCCCGCAGATTTTTACTAACCGCTGCATCAAACATGTCAGGAATCATAAAGCCAGGATTAAGGTCGAGAGGAACTCCCCAAGCAGCTTCGAATTTGGCCCGTACTTCAGGGTTTATGACTTGTTGGTAACCAGGATAAACGTTAGGCAGTGCCCCCATATCGCAGGCGCCCTGAACATTATTTTGCCCACGCATTGGGTTAACACCCGAACTCTCTTTACCAAGATTACCTGTAAGCATGGCTAAGTTCGCCAGACTCATGACGTTATCCGTACCACAGGTATGCTCTGTAATCCCTAAGGTGTAAAAAATCTGAGCCCGTTCGGCAGTCGCGTAAATTCTTGCAGCTTCTTCCAGCTGTTCTACCGGAACTCCCGTTATTTGACTTACGACCTCGGGAGTATATTTTTGAACGGCTTCCCGGACTTTTTCAAAGCCTTCGGTACGTTCTTCAATAAATGCTTTATCTTCCCACCCGTTGGCAAGAATAATGTTCATAATTCCGTTGATCAGAGCAATATCTGTTCCCGGACGAAGCCTTAACCAAACATCGGAATGGTCAGCCAGATCAATTTGTCGAGGATCGACCACGATCAGCTTGGCTCCCTTGGCGAGGGCTTGCTTCATTTTTGTCCCAATTACAGGATGAGCCTCTGTCGCGTTTGAACCAATTACAAACATGACTTTGGTGTTCGGAATCTCATTAATAGAGTTAGTCATCGCTCCGGATCCAAATGAAGTGGCCAGACCGGCCACAGTGGGAGCGTGTCAGGTCCTTGCGCAGTGATCGATATTATTCGTACCGATGACCGCGCGCATGAATTTTTGCATGAGATAATTTTCCTCGTTCGTACAATGAGCCGAACTTAAGGCAGCAATAGAGTTAGGTCCATAAGTCTTCTTGATCTCACCTAACTTCGTAGCGATTAAATCTAAGGCCTCATCCCATTCTGCAGGGACTAATACCCCATCTTTTCTAATCAGAGGAGTAGTTACACGATTTTCACTATAAATCATGTCCATCCCAAAGCGACCTTTGACACATAAAGCCTTGCCATTAACTGGCGCATCCGGATTCGAGGTCACCCCGATCACTTTTCCGTCTTTGACATTCAGGTCAAAGTTACATCCTACGCCACAGAACGGGCAGGTCGTTTGGACTTTAGAGACTTCCCAAGGACGTCCCTTACCGACCATTTGCTTCTCTACCAGTGCCCCTACTGGACAGACCGAGACACAGGATCCACAGAAATCACAATCCGACTCGTTATAGGGTAAATTGAAGGCCGGACCCACCTGGGTATCAAATCCGCGAAATGAAAAGTCTAAAATGCTTTTTCCTTGGATCTCAGTGCAAGCCTTGATACATTTTCCACAGAGGATACATTTATTGGGATCCCGCAAGATGAAAGGATTTCCATCATCAATCGGAAGGTTACGTTTTTCCCCATGGTAAACTTCACCAGTTACCCCATATTCATAAGCATACTCTGCTAAAGAACAGTCCCCCATTTTCTGGCAGGTCATACAGTCTAAGGGGTGGTTTGCTACTATTAACTCTAAGATCGTTTTGCGTGCAGTGCGCACTTTTTTGTTTTGAGTTTCTACTTTCATGCCCTGTGCTGCTTGTGTGACGCAAGCCGGGGGAAGATTGCGCATCCCCTCGATTTGAACAACACATAAACGGCAGGCACCCGCAGAGGTAAGCTCCGGGGCATGACACAATGTAGGAATCGGAATATTATTCGTACGACAGGCGTCAAGAACGGTCGTCCCTTTCGGTACGCTGACTTCACGTCCATCAATTGTTAATGTAAGCCACTCCAAGTGATTCACTCCTCTCAGTTTGTCCATTCGGGTCCGTCCGGACCCTTAGATTAGGCTCGACTAACTGCACCAAACTTGCATTTTTCCATACAGGTTCCGCATTTGATGCAATTCTCTTCATTAATGACATACGGAGTCTGAGTCTTTTTATCCCCTGTAATACAATTAGTCGGACAGTTTTTAGCACAGAGACTACACATTTTGCATTTCTCCACATCAATGGTATAACTCAGCAAGGCTGTGCAGTTATGAGCGGGACATTTATGGTCACGAATATGGGCTTCATACTCATGTCTAAAGTATTTTAAGGTTGCCAGAATGGGGCTGGGTGCAAACTGACCCAATCCACACAGGGATGTCTCTTTAATCGTTAGGGCAAGGGTCTCTAACGTATCAAGATCTTCCTCTTTTCCTTCTCCTTTGGTGATTCTATCCAGAATCTCGTACATCCGCGTGGTTCCCTCTCGACAGGGGGTACATTTACCACAAGATTCTTTCTTGGAAAAGTTTAAGAAATAACGGGCAATATCCACCATACAAGTGGTCTCATCCATAATGACTAGTCCTCCGGAGCCAACCATTGCTCCTGCTTGCGTCAAAGTATCATAATCCACGGCGAGATCAAGCATGTCTTCAGGCAAACATCCACCCGATGGGCCTCCAATTTGCACTGCTTTGAACTTCTTACCGCCTTGAATTCCATCCCCAATGTCAAAGATAATCTCCCGTAGGGTTGTGCCCATTGGAACTTCCACCAAACCAGTATTGTTAACCTTACCCGTCAAAGCAAAGATCTTCGTTCCTTTACTTTTTTCAGTACCAAATTGGCCATACCACTCTGCCCCGTTGCGTAAAATGTGCGGAACATTGGACCAGGTTTCAACGTTATTGATATTGGTTGGTTTTCCCCATAGCCCGCTTACTGCCGGAAATGGTGGGCGAACTCTCGGCATACCGCGCTTACCTTCAATAGAAGCCATTAAGGCAGTTTCTTCTCCGCAGACAAAAGCTCCAGCTCCAGCGAACACATTGAGACGGAAATTAAAGCCTGAGCCCAGAATATTATCTCCTAAATAGCCAGCCTCCTGAGCTTGCTTAATCGCAATTTCCAAGTGCTTGATAGCTAATGGATATTCTGCACGACAGTAAACGTATCCTTCGTCTGCTCCGATGGCATAAGCCCCGATCAGCATTCCCTCAATAACGGAATGTGGATCCCCCTCCAGCACACTGCGGTCCATGAATGCTCCAGGATCTCCTTCGTCAGCGTTACAAATAATATATTTTTTATCACTTGGCGTTTGACGGCAGAAACCCCACTTTACGCCTGCAGGGAAACCAGCACCACCACGACCACGAAGCCCTGACTTCTTAACTTCTTCCATGACCTCTTCGGGAGACATTTCTTTAAGCGCTTTTTGGATGCCTTTATAGCCTTCCCGTGCCGTGTATTCTTCAATTTTCTTAGGATCAATCACACCGCAATTACTAAGTACTATTCGATGTTGCTTGGCGAAAAATTTAATTTCGGAGAGTGAACTTACTGGTTTTTGAGTTGTTTGGTCTATTAGAAGAAGACGTTCAACTCGCTCCCCTTTCACAATATCTTGGGCTACGATCTCTGCCACATCATCCGCAGTGACCCGGGTATATAACGTATTATGGGGTTCAATAACGAGCGTTGGTCCTTTTTCACAAAAGCCTTGACACCCGGTACCAACAACGCTTACGGTATCTTCAAGTCCTTGCCGCTTGATTTCCTCTTTCAAGATTTCGATGATCGGCAGTGCTCCCGAAGAGGCACATCCCGTCCCTGCACAAACTAGAATCCGTTGGTTCTCAGCCATCCCTTTATCCCCCTACTCGTATTTAGCAAATATCCCGGCAATGCTCTCCGGTACTAATCGTCCATGAACCTCATTATTAATAGATATAACCGGTGCAAGACCACAGGCTCCAATACAGGCCACGATTTCTAAAGTAAACCGCCCATCGTCCGTCGTAGCTCCGTCTTTAATCTTTAGTTCTTTTTCTATAGTATCTAGTACCTTAGCTCCTCCACGAACATGGCAAGCCGTTCCCAAACAGACATTGATTAGATTTCGTCCCACAGGCGTAAGACGGAACTGAGCATAGAATGTGACCACACCATAAATTCTCGCCAACGGGATACGAGTCCCTTTACTAATGTGCTTTATCACATGGGCAGGCAAATAACCATAAACCTCTTGGGCCCCTTGTAAAATTGGGATCAGAGGCCCATTCTCATGTCGATACTTTTTGATGATTTCATCCAACTTTATTTCCTTTGGGTCTACTAACTCCTCACACGCGGTGCTCAAATAAATCCCCCCTATTGAATTCCTATAGTACTAAAATTATAGATTGTTCTTTCTGTGATCAACATGGTCATTTTGATGTCGTGTTGGTCAACGGGTACTTGTGAAATAACCTGACATTCGAAACTAAGAGCGACCTTAGGTGTTAAGGGATTTAACAACATAAAGAAGCGATCGTAAAAACCGCCCCCATACCCCAAACGATTCCCTTGTAGGTCAAAACCTGCCCCAGGCACGATGATTAAATCGATTACTGAAGGTTCTACTTCTTGATTTGAAAGCTTAGGTTCGCGAATTCCCCAAGCTCCCGGTTCAAGATCCACAGCTAGATCGCGTACTTCAAGTGGAAGAAGTATCCCATGGGGTGCACAACGAGGTAAGATTAGCTTTTTCTTATACGCAATCGTGGCCTCCGCCAAGGCAGTTGTTTCTACTTCATCGCGGAAGTTAAGAAATAACATCACTGCTTGAGCTTTTTGGAATTCCGGTAAATCCTCAACTTTTTGCTGAATC
Organism: Desulfosporosinus sp.; assembly: GCA_003512645.1. GTDB lineage: Bacteria > Bacillota > Desulfitobacteriia > Desulfitobacteriales > Desulfitobacteriaceae > Desulfosporosinus. The sequence goes on along the minus strand of DOPS01000261.1, from coordinate 12,883 downwards.
AGCAAACTATTACTTTTTCTCTCCTTCTCTCCCATAGCGGCCCGCTGTTTTAAACACGATTTGCGTACTTCATGCTTGGAATACTGTTTTTCCTCATTCATGTTAGAGCTTCCCTTTCGGTAAAATCTCGTGCATTAAGAATTATTCGATTAATAAAGGTAAATTCCTTCTGCAAATATCAGATAAATTAAATATTTTGTAATTTCTCTGATTATAAGACGCAATAAGGTCTTAACCCGAAAATTCGAGGTTTCTGTTGCTGGATCAGAAGTCTAGTCTTTTCCAAACATACCGTCTAGGCGATTTAAGCTTATTGCTAAATCAGGCGTAGTTCAACCCACAACATTATCCACATTTCAAAACTTGTATTTCCGCCTTGTCTCAGACTTATCCACATTATCCACAGGACCTGTGGGTAATGTTATCCTAAACGGACGAAATATAGGTAAAACTGCAAAGCCGCACCACTGACTTATCTACAGACTTATCCACATTATCCACAGGTCTACCTTATCCACAGAACATATGCTTCCCTTTTTCGTCTTGAACTATTTTTGCACATACTGTAAGGGTAATAAAAAACGCCGGACACAAGGTTTTTTTCCCCTAGTAACCGGCATTTTTCGTTTATTTGTTTTCATTGTTTTTCCTAAACTAGTACTGTAGAATTTTTCCAGACCCTCATCTCGCAACTCGCGATGCGTATTACCTTATAGAAGGAGCCAATTCACGAAACACATTGCGCAAGAAAATCCCTGGACGCGGGGATTTTTTTGTACTAATTACACAAGTCCCAGTCCCGGAACTGCGTTTAGTGTCCAAGGTGCGAAGTCCCCAGCTAAATAATGATAATACCCTGCCGTCGCGATCATGGCTCCGTTATCCGTACATAAAATGGGGGATGGATACACCAGCCTTACACTCCGCTCGCCCAACGTCTCGCCCAGTGTTTCGCGCAGCAAGCTATTAGCTGCTACTCCGCCTGCAAGAAGCAGCGTCTTAACTCCGGTTTCCTCGATGGCCAGCAAGGTTTTTCGGACTAAGACATCGACCACTGCCTGCTGAAAAGAAGCGGCAATGTCTGGAACGCTTAGTGTCTCTTCTTTCATGCGGGCAGAATTCAAGGTATTTAAAACCGCCGATTTCATACCACTGAAGCTAAAATCCAAGCTCCCCGGCTCTAACATAGCCCGAGGAAACTTAAAGGCTTGCGCATTCCCCTCTTGAGCGATTTTTTGAATCTGAGGTCCTCCTGGATAACCTAAGCCTAGGGTTCTAGCCACTTTATCTAAGGCTTCCCCTGCGGCATCGTCTCGTGTATGCCCCAAAACCTTATACTGGCCATGTGCTTCAAAGAAAATAAGATGAGTATGCCCTCCCGAGACTAGCAGGGCTAGGAAAGGGAATTCGATATCTTGATGGAGCAAAAAGTTGGCATAGATATGTGCTTCCAAATGATTAATGCCAAGCAGTGGAATTCCCGCAGCATAGGCCATGGCCTTCGCACCAGAAACCCCGACCAATAAGGAACCGACCAATCCAGGGCCATAGGTCACAGCGATGGCCGACAAATCTTGAAACGTAAGCCTTGCCTCATCTAAAGCTTGCTGTACGACGGGTTGAAGATGTAAGCTATGCTCCCGCGAGGCAATTTCCGGTACAACTCCGCCATATTTTTGATGCGTCGTAATCTGGGAGGATATGACATGACTGCGTAATTCCGTCCCGTTCACTAAAACAGCCGCAGAAGTCTCATCGCAGCTCGTTTCTATTCCTAAGATTATAACCTCGTTGTTCAGACTCATCGTCACGTCACATTCACTTCCATTTTCAGTTCCGTCCACATAATCAAAGCGTCCTCTCCCGTATCCGCATAATACCCTTTACGAACTCCTGCCGTGGTAAAGCCTAATCGACTATATAATGATTGGGCAGAGCTGTTCGAAGCGCGGACTTCCAGAGTCATTCGCTCCATACCCTCCTCCACCATTTTCTTCATCACATAACGCATTAGGAACTCCCCCCCATGTTGCCCCCGGTAGCCAGGAGTAATGGCAATATTCGTAATATGTCCCTCATCAAGGATATACCACAGTCCCATGTACCCAATCACTTGACCGCCTAACTCTAAACAATAATAGCGCGCATACTCATTATCGATGAGCTCAGCTTTAAAAGCCTGCATAGACCAAGGGGTGGTAAAGGAATCACGCTCGATTTCTAAGATGGCTGGGAGATCGTTGATCGTCATGGGACGTACAATCCCATTATTCATGCCCCTCTCTCCTTCGCGCTTCCTCTTTCTTTGCCCAATTGACCTCTGCTTCAGAAAAGCGAATGTAGTAAGGTTCAACTCGTTCTCCCCTGCCCGTTTCCTGCCAACGTTGCCAAACCGCTTGAACGGCATAAGCACCCCGGGGTAAATTAATATACTCTGGTAAAATTAAAGCTTGCTCCCCCATCACAGCCTCAATCTGATCCTTAGCTTTGACCACAGCATCTCCAACAAAGCAAATCGGACGCTCCAATTCCCTCAATTGTTCTAACCATTGATCTTTGGGTAACGCTTGAGGGGGTGTTATACACTCCGCCTTCTCGTTCCCTCGCGTCCAACGATAACGTGCCGTATACCACTCATTCTTGCGCGCATCCAAGATGGGAACAATGTCTTCCGTTCTACCTAAACCCGCCCAGGCAAGGGTATCGAGGGAAACTACAGCAACCAGCGGAAGCTTTAACACCTGTGCTAATCCCTGTGCCGTAGCGATTCCGATCCGTATTCCAGTAAACGAACCTGGGCCACGTACCACACCAACCATATCCAAATCCCCTAGTGACCAATCTGCGGCAGTCAGCAATTGATCGAGCATTGGAATAATACGCTCGGAGTGCGTCTTAGTGGTATGTAAAAACCCTTCTCCGATCAGCCGTCCATCTTCAGCTAAAGCTACTGCGGTCACTTTTGTTGTCGTATCAATCGTTAAGTATTTCATCGGCTCCTCCGAACCTCTCCTCAAATATTCAGGTCTACTATGCGTTGCTCCCACTCAGGTCCTCGGGGACGAAAGATAATTTCGCGCAGGGATTCTCCACTGCCAAGGATTTCAACTTCTAATCTAATTTCCGGTAAATAGTCCTCGGCAATTTTAGGCCATTCAATCAGACACACAACATCCTCTTCAAAGGCATCTTCAACCCCGATGACTTCCACTTCTTCTGGACGCTGGAGCCGATAGAGATCCATATGAATCAAACGGACCTTGGTTCCTGTCCCCGTTCCAGAAAGTTGGCCGCTATACTCTTGTTGAAATGTGAAGGTTGGGCTAGTCATATGACTCGTGACCCCTAATGACTTACCAACTCCTTGCGCGAAGGCCGTTTTCCCAGCACCGAGATCCCCGATCAGGGCAACGACATCTCCACCCCGCAAACATGCTCCTAACTGTTTGCCCCACTCCCGAGTTTGCTCAACTGTTGCACTCGTTGCTCTGTAATCCATAAATTATTGATTAAGAAAACTTGGACAAACCTAACCTTTTCCTTTCCTAAGACTTTTTTCTTTCTCCAAGTTTTTATCTTTTAAAACCCAAGCTTTATCTTACTTCGATCGAAACTCATGCTAATGCTAAACCTTCCAGATCTTGTCGCGAGTCTTAAACGATCACTGGATCTCGACTTCAGCCCTTCATCCCACGAGGTAGAACGAAGAAAGCCTTCTGTGATCCAGATTTCGAACTTCGATCCTTGAACCATAACTATCAACCTCGAATTTAGTGTTACCTAGATCCAAGTTCATTATAAGTTTTGCAGATCGTATCCAATCCCCTGGGCTAAATCCCCTCATCTATCGCGCCTCAATTCCGAAACGCTATGCACTCTCCGCAAGGGATGTTGCGTTCGTTTTTCCAAAAATATTCGTACCCCAAACTCCTAAAATAATCAGACTGATTCCAATAGCATGAATCCAGCCAAACTGCTCTCCGCGAAAAAACACTCCTGAAAAAACTGCTACGACGGTGATAAGGTTAAAAATTGGTGCAGTCTGAGAAACGGGCAGGGCACTAAACATATAATTTGAAAGAAAAAAAGCCAGCACTGACGAAATAGCGCTCAGGTAAAAAATTGCCCATAGCACACCTGTCAATTGAAGCGGTTTTAGATAAGACATTACTTCCCCTTGAATTAGGCTTTGTCCGATACCAAGCACATTAAAGATCACGGTTCCAGTCCACATCATGACAAAGGTGATCTCCAAGGAATTGAAATTCCGAGAAGAATGTCTTGACAAGATACTGTACGCACCTGCAGCGAATACCGCTACGAGTAAAGCAAGAATTCCCCAGAGATGTTCTCCAAACTGAAGGCCCCCTTGAACAGATACGATGATCATCACGCCGACGACAGAGGCCCCGATCGAAAGTACTTGCTTCGCATTGAGTTTCTCCTTCAGAAAAATCGCGGCCATAGTTGCAATGGCTACGGGGACCAAAGCGATGACCATGCCGGCCTCAGAGGCCGAGGTCCACTTAACACCCCAAGTTTCCCCTATGAAGTAAAGACCCGGCTGAAAGAGAGCGAGTAGAAGTAAGGATGAGATCGGTTTCCCTTTCAGATTAATCTTGATTAAGCCCGTCGCTTTCAATAAAGTCAGCACTAGCGCAGCAGCTGCGAAGCGAAAGCCAAGTAGTTGGAGCGGAAAGGTATGATCTAGTGTCTCCTTAGTAAATAAAAAGGAGAAACCCCAAATCACAGACATCCCGATGCCTGCAGCAATCGGGAGTCCAGAAGGTGATTTAGAAGTCATTCCTTTAATCCGCCTTCCTTCGGTTCGGGACTCACGATCTCACCGTCAATAATCACATAGAGTGGACGGGCGGTGATTAACAAGGGGTGCTCACTCCAAATGACTATATCAGCATCTTTTCCTACCTCAAGGGTCCCTATCCGATCGGAGACACCCAAAATCTCAGCCGGATTAATCGTAATGGCGCGTAAAGCATCCTCGATGTCCATCCCTGCTTTGCAGGCTAAGGCCGCACAGAGCGGAAGCTGTTCAATCGGTGTGACAGAGTGATCCGTCATAATTGCTACTTTCACCCCAGCTCTAGCTAAAACACCTGGGGTTTTAAAGGACTTATCCTTAAGTTCCACTTTGGCACGATTCGTCAGCAGAGGACCTACCACCGCCGGATAACCCATCTCCGCAAGTTCTTCGGCAATTTTGTGTCCTTCCGTACAATGTTCAATCACTAGATCGGCTCCGAATTCTCGGGCAATACGAATTGCTGTCATAATATCATCCGCACGATGAGCATGCGCCCGCAGAGGAATTTCGCGGTTAATCACTTTAACAAGAGTTTCCAGACCTAAATCTCGTTCCGGAAGTTTATCCGAATCTTCTTTTCCTTCGATTAGTTTATCTCGGTACACCTGGGCATCCACTAAGGCCTGACGCAGAAGTGCCGCAGTCCCCATCCGGGTCATGGGCATTTTCTTTTGTTCACCGTAGACCATTTTAGGATTTTCCCCAAATGCCACTTTCAAACCTGCAGGATCGCGCACAATCATCTTATCTACGATTTTACCAACCGTCTTCATGACGACCCCTGTTCCTCCAATCACATTGGCACTTCCTGGAACAGTAAATACCGCCGTCACTCCTCCTAGTCGAGCATCGCGAAAACCCTCATCTTCTGGGTTAATTCCATCAATCGCTCGCATGTCCGGAGTCACAGGATCGGTCATTTCATTGAAGTCTTCCCCTTCCCACCGGTAAATCTCTTCGCCAATTCCTACATGACAATGAGCGTCAATCATCCCTGGCATGACGAGACAGTCCATAGCATCGATTACAACAGCATCCGCCGGAATGTCCCCGTCCAAGGTTTCTCCGAGGGCTACAATTTTAGATCCCTCAACCAGAATATAACCCCTAAATTCTCGCCCGGCCATCGTTTTAATCTGACCGTTCTTGATTAAAAGCTTCTTCACTTCTTTATTCACCGTTACTCCTCCTGTTTAATAAAAAAAATTAACCTAAAAACTAAACTTACTTCCTATTTGAGAATGGCCACTTGATCAGCCCCGTGCCTCTCAATACTCAGTACATTTTCCAAGTTTGAGCATTCTGCCAAGGAATACTTATGACGTCTCCATTCATGACAAGCAGCCCTATAGCACAAACTCATTAGTTAAAGCACATAGCCGCTAAGGGGTACTAGCTAATACTAATTCCCCTACAATGTTAAAGGTAGCGTAAGTAAGCCAAAGATCACTCTTTCCCGCAATCTCCGAAAGCGAGGATGAGCCCATTTGATCATTATATCAGACTATTGCTATTATCACAGCTAGGGAGTAAAAAATAGTGCCATTTACGGCCAAGAAGCATTACGTGGACAAGTTTCTTGTTCACTACTGAAGACAAAAATATTGTCAGCGTTAAGAGAGATCCTTTCAAAATTTACTGGTTATCGGTGATGTAACTGATCCTTTTGGTAGTCATGGTCTTCGAGGGATTTGAAGTAAGCAGTTGCAATATTATGGACAAAGGCAACAGAGTAAGGTGCTTTGTCTGATAGTAGGGACATTAAACGTTTCATTTCATCATCGCACTTATCGGGTGAGGTTAGCAGTAAAGCAGGCTCAATTTCAAGTGCTTTTGATATTCTAGAAATCAGATCCAACGAAGGGGATTTTTGACCTCTCTCCAGATAACCGATATAGGTACTACTTACATCAAGTTTTTCTGCTAGAAATTCCTGTGTAAAACCCTTAGACAGACGGTAGAACCGTATGTTTTTTCCTACCACTTTTCGGATACTTTCCATATTATCACCTCACTACCATTGTAAAGCTCTGCATTCAACTCTTTCACAAACTCACGGTTAATAAAATATGTTGAAAATATATACTATTAGTCATAGAATGTATAATGTGTGGAGGAGGAAGATGGTCGTGGTCGAGTACATATTAGTGGTAGAGGATAGGCTACCCATTCGCAGGTTGTTTGCTGAGGTACTTGCTAACGCAGGCTATGAGTCAAAACAAGTGGGCAGCGGTGACGAATGTTTAGGGTATGCTTTGTCTGAAAACAAACCATCTCTTATTTTATTAGATAATAACATGCCAGGTATCTGTGGCTTAGACGTATTACAATTGCTAAAAAATGATGGGCTTGCAAAGGATATTCCGGTGATTATGGTTAGCGGAGAGGAGATAGAGGAACAAGCTAAGAAGCAGGGGGCCCAAAGTGTGTTGATGAAACCATTTGATATTCACGAACTTATAGATAAAGTGCGAACGGTTTACAAATAAGCCTGAACTCATTTTGGAGGTGACGAATGCGCTTACGGAATATTAGCATAATAGATTCGTACCAGATTCAAAAATCCTTTCCTGAAATTGATAGTGTTACGCATGGAAGTACAAATGCGATACCTCTCAGCGGATTTTTGCAGACTCTAGCTATGGCACTTGCCGCAAGAAACATAGAAACTTGGGAACACTCGGTTCTAGTGACGAAATATGCTGTCATGTTGGGCCTTCAGTTAGGGCTCTCTCGAGAAGAAATTAAACAACTTCGTATGGGTTCTTTGCTCCACGACATAGGTAAAATCGGAATCAAAGATGATATTTTGCTTAAACCCAGTACATTGACGGAAGATGAATATGAGCAGATCAAAAAACATCCTGAGATTGGCGCTCAGGTTTTAGAGCCAGTCAAAGCGTTAGAATTTATTATTCCCATTGTCCTTCATCATCATGAACACTACGATGGACAAGGTTATCCTCAAGGGCTTAGCGGAGAAAAGATCCCACTCGCGGCACGGATTGTTTCCTTAGCTGATGCCTTCGAGGCCATGACGTCAGGTAGGCCTTATCGAAGAGCTATGACCCTTCAGACACCTTTTGAAGAAATACAGTTACAATTTGGGAGACAGTTCGACCCTTACCTAGGGCAAGTGTTTATCGAGATGATAAAGAAAGAGGCCTATTCTAAACTCGAGGATAATTAATAGTCTGTCTCATTTTTATTATAAAGAACCTCCGAAATGACATTAAGCTAAACTATTTTATAAAGTGATCCAACAAGAAATAACCACGACTAATCAAGCCGTGGTTATTTCTTTAAAGAATTTGGAAACATNNTTAATCGTGGCCGAAATATCCCGCATGGAGAGACTCACTCGTTCTCTGGCCTTATCTATCCCGATCACACGCACCTTGACAATATCCCCTACAGCGACCACTTCCATTGGGTGTTTAATGAATTTATCACACAACTGGGAAATATGAACCAAACCGTCGTGCTTGACGCCGATATCCACAAACGCTCCGAAATCTACAACATTGCGAACGGTTCCTTCTAAGACCATCTCTTCGCTAAGATCCTCCATACGCGTTACATCCCGACGCAGCAACGGTCGTGGTAAATCCTCTCGAGGATCTCTGCCAGGTCTTTGCAAGGCGTCTAAAATATCGCGAATTGTCGGAACCCCAGCACCAAATTCCTGAGCCAACTCTTGAGCTTCTAATACGGCCAGTTTCTTGCGCACTTCGGTGAGCCGCTCTCGCAAATCCCCGGAGGTGTGCCCAATTTTTTTCAAGATATTTTCGGCAAGCTCATAAGATTCGGGATGGACAGGCGTATTTTCCAAGGGATTAACCCCGTCTGGAAGGCGAATAAACCCTGCACATTGAATATAGGTTTGTGCTCCCAGGCGTGGAATTTTTTTAAGTTGATCACGACGGCTGAACTTACCATGTTCATCTCGCCAGGCCACTACATTTTTAGCTACCGCCGGCTTTAACCCAGCTACATATTGGAGCAATGAAGCGGAGGCGGTATTTAAATCAACGCCCACAACATTCACACAGGATTCTACCACACCATGCAGGGATTCCTCTAAGCGTTTGGGCTGAACATCATGCTGATACTGGCCCACTCCCACAGCCTTCGGTTCAATCTTCACTAGTTCAGCTAAAGGATCTTGTAACCTTCTAGCGATAGACACTGCACTCCGTAGGGAAAGATCAAAGTCCGGAAATTCATCACCCGCTAGTTTAGAAGCGGAATAGACCGATGCCCCGGCTTCGCTTACTAAAATGAATTCTGCAGAGATCCCATCCTCTCGAATCATTTCTGCTACGACTTCTTCCGTTTCTCTAGATGCGGTACCATTTCCAATGGCAATAAGATTAGCATCAAACTCAGCTATTGCCTTGCGTAATATCGCTTTAGCTTCTTGTCGTTTTTTCTGTGGGGGATGTGGATAGATAACCCCAACTTTTAGGAGCTTCCCCGTTTCATCTACGACCGCCCATTTGCAACCTGAAATAAATCCCGGATCAAGTCCTAGCACCATTTTTCCACGGACTGGGGGTTGGAGTAACAACTGACGCAAATTTGCGGCAAATACTTTAATAGCTTGCTCTTCCGCTTGAGCAGAAAGTTCAGCACGCACTTCCCGTTCAATGGAGGGTTCGATCAATCGTTTATAGGCATCAAGTGCCGCTTTTTGAACCCAAGGCGCACACGGCCCCGTTTTGACATAACGAAGTTCAAGCAGTCTATGCAGGGTTTCTGGAGGAGCTTCGATCTTGACTGAGAGAAACTCTTCCTTTTCCCCTCGATTAAGTGCTAAGACACGATGTGGAGGTATCTTTCGAACAGGCTCTCGATAATTGTAATACATCTCAAAGGGGGAACGCTCTTTCGCTTTCTTCGCGATAGAGGCAGCTACTACATCAGCAAGGCGAAAGGTTTCTTGTCTGATCCGTTTGCGAAGAGCCGCGTCATCAGCAATCGTCTCCGCGATGATATCCATCGCACCTGCCAAGGCTTCCTCCAGAGTATTAACCTCCAGTTCTGCATTGAGATACTTCTCTGCCTCTGCTTGAGGATCTCCTCTGAAATACTGTACCATCAACCATTCCGCCAACGGCTCAAGGCCCTTTTCCTTAGCAATCGTTGCCCGGGTACGGCGTTTCTGTTTAAACGGTCGATAGAGATCTTCGACATCCTGAAGCACAGTCGCAGCCATGATTTGAGCAGACAGTTCTTCCGTGAGCTTTCCCTGTTCACCAATAAGGCGAATTACTTCAGTCTTTCGCTGGTCCAAACGTCGTAAATAATCTAACCGTTCTACGATATCGCGCAGCATATTTTCATCCAGTTCCCCGGTTACTTCTTTGCGGTAACGGGCAATAAAAGGGATGGTATTTCCCCCATCCAATAAGCTAACGGCTTCGTTTATTTGGGATATCTTTAGCCCCAATTCTTTGGCAATGACTTGATTAAACTCCAACTGTTGCTACCTCCCTAGATAGATCCATTAGTTGATAACTATTCTACACCTAAATCATTATACCATTTATAGCCAAATCAACAAAATCACTGGCTTTTCTTTTTACATAGTTCCCTGTCGATTTTCTTCAACGGCGATTCTCCATTGTTCTCTGGCTCTGGTAATTATTTTTTGTTCGTCTTTGCCTTCTTTATGCTCAATGACCTTAGCAAAATAAGTGATAGCCTTCTTATATTGCCCTAATCGCCGACTCAGCTCACCGAGCATAAATAAAACGTTTATTTCTGACATAGATGTCCCTGTAAAATCAGAGTGTAGATAGGATTCTTCATAGGCTTTGAGCGCTAAACCCATAAAACGTGTTTCTTGATCAGTATTGTTTTCAGTCCGGTAGAGCCAGGCTAAACGCAGACAAAGTCCCGCTAGAACAGCATTTTTCTCGCGCTTGAGTGAGCCTGCAAGGATTGCCAGTTTATAGGATTCCAAGGCTTGCTGGATATCCCTAACTTTACCAAAGTCTCTTTTAGCCCACTGACCCGTAATCTGAACACCAATGACTTCCTTCGTACCTTTAGAAAATTGATCTGAGAACTCCTCTGAAAAAGCAAAGCCACATTCTGGACAAACATTCACATAATAAAAATGCGGATTGTAATTCCCCGCTCTGTAGTGAGGGCAAAAATCACTGTCGACCTGATAAGGTATCGAAAAGCGAGAACGCACTCTCAGCGAAGTAAACGGCTTGCTACAATAAACACAGATCAATTTTTTTTCATAAAACGCTTCTAATGGGTGCATACATTGCCTCCTAGTTAAAAATCGGGTCGAAGCGGCCACTCCCTACATATAGAATACTGACTAAACGATATTCAACGTAATTAAAGCGTTTTAAGCTTATTAAACAAGATGTCATCACTTGCTTAATTATAGCAGACAAACCCGTTTGTCTCATCTAAGAAGTAAATAAGACCACACTCAAATGACTTGGACAGAAAAGACTTTTCATATTACCTAGTAGAGGGTTCAATTTTAGTCGGGTCCAACTGCTTAAGATCCTTCTTTAACCATACCACTGTAAGAGCAGCAGAGGCAACATCCGCCACGGGTCCCGCACACCAAACACCCGTCAATCCCCAAAACTTAGGTAAAATCAAAATCATAGGCACTAAGAAAATCAGTTGACGGGATAAACTTAAAAACAACGATTTTCTAGGCTTACCCGTAGCTTGAAAGTAATTTATCGCCATCACTTGAAAACCAATGAGTGGCAGCATCATTAAAAAAATCCTTAGTCCAAATGACCCCAAACGGATAAGTTCCTGATCTTGGCTGAAAAGAGTCATCAAGGCAACCGGAAATAATTCCACGACTAGAAATCCTAAAATCATCACGCCCATAGCACTAATCACAGATAACTTTAAGGTTTGTTTTACTCGATCAAAGTTTCTCGCACCATAGTTGTAACCTAGAATCGGCTGCGCTCCCTGTCCTAATCCGAAAATCGGCATAAATATGAGCATTGCGATACTGTTTATTACCCCCATTGCAGCGATCGATAAATCCCCGCCGTAGCTGACCAAGGTTTTATTTAAGATTATAGTCACGATACTGCCCACTAACTGCATGGAAAATGGGGAAATTCCAATCGACACAATATCTTTAACAATAACCCATTTAAGTGTGATCTCCTTTAGCTTTTCCTTCTTATAGTGCTAAGTTATTATACCAGAATCTCGTTATTTAAACAGCCTTAGTATATGACAGAAGGTATAACCACAGCTATAAAGCCGTGGTTATACCTTCTGTCATATACTAAATATACCATTCTGCGACCATTCATAAGATTTCAGCGCTTGCCTTTGCAATTGCCGTCAAAAACCATCGTAACTGAAATTTTGAAAACACTAGGCCTTTCCATTGAGCAAAAAAGCGCTTTCAAAGAGCGTCACCCAAGCATTGTTATTTAATGAAAAACAGATCGGCAGCTACCGGAACAACGACAGCGTCCGCCGCGATTTCCCAGCCTGATGTATCCGAAGCTTCGGGGATGTGCTCATGCTCACCATTCCTTACTGCGCATCTCCGCCGGGGCGAGCTTGCCTGCTCCACGTCTCGTCCTTAAGCCACACATTCAAAAGATCGTAAACTTTATTCTTATAAATGATATACGTCTCCTTGTCATGGGGGGCGATTTGGAGCAGCTTATGCTTCACTTCCTTAATGGTTTGATCCAAGTCTTCACAGAGGAAGGCGATATGGTTGGCCCTGACTTTGAGCGATGTATTAATGAAGTTTGTTTTCATCCTCTCGTAGCCCTTGGCGGATGAGCTTTGTTGGAGCGATTCCAGTGAATCCTTCAGCTGCCTGGCTGTATTATCGAGTTCCGCTTTGGACGTCTTGACGTTCTCCAACTGGACCTTCAGATTGGCAAGCTCCGTAGTCAGCTCGGTGATGATACCGCTTTGGTCTTCCACTGTCTTCTGAAGGTCCGCGTTCTCCTGCAGGGCTTGGTCTTTTTCTTGCCGGACCTGCGTCCGTTCATTGACCGCTTTTCTGAGTTCCTGATTAGTCATTCC
>DOPS01000248.1:0-30102 GCA_003512645.1 Desulfosporosinus sp. | reverse complement strand
GGCAATGTCTGTTATTCGCTCTCGAATCCAATGTAAAATCAACGGTACTATCTGCGATCCCTTGACGCCTTTGGAATTAAAAAAAGGTAATAATAAACTTAAACTTGTTCTTTCTGTCAAAGGGATAGATACTGGTGCATTTAATCTTGCAGGCCTGCTTGCTTGGAAGACCGATAATTCAGCGATTGCGACTGTTGCCGAGGATGGCTCTTCAATTAAAGCCGGTACTACAAAAGGTACAACAGTGATAACTGCTTATAGAATGAATGATTCACAAGTAGAAACGAACGAGTTAATTAAGATCACAGTAGTTGTAAATTAATTGGGATTTGCTCAACGCTTGTATTACACTCGCTGAAGTTGCGGGAGAAGACATATGGATTATACAGAGAGTTGGGGATTCCAGCTCTCTGTTTTTAAGTTAATCTTTTCAAGACAGAGATTTCACTCAAACTTATTGAAATTTGAGCAAATGTTTAAGGGGGATACGACATGCGTAAAAAATGGCCACGGCTATTCTACACAAGCATGGCTATCAGCTTAGCAATCGTTTTAGGGTTTTTAGTACAAATGTGCTCCGCCGCGACGGTGACTCCCTCAATATCCAGTTTCAGTGCAACAGCAGTCACTCGCTTAGGAGGGATAGACCAATATGAAACCGCAGCAAAAATTGCCGGGCAAGGTTGGGCAGGAACTTCGGATGTGGTTGTCCTTGCAGCGGGCATGGCGCCTAATTTAGTGGATGCCTTGGCGGCAGGGCCATTATCTGCTAAGCTTGAGGCTCCATTGATTCTTACGGATGGGGGAAACCAGCTTAATGCTTGGGCGAAACAAGAACTTCAACGTCTAAAACCTTCAAAGGCCTTTATCATTAGCGGAACGGCTGTGATTAAGCCGTCGGTCTTAGTAGAACTTAAGGAAATGGGAATCACCCCTGTTGAGCTGGGTGGGTATGATCAATACGAAACATCGGTAAATATTGCTAAAGAAATGATCAACCAGGGAGTGCAAGTTTCTCAAGTCATTGTAGCCGCTGGGTGGACGTCTTCTGCGGATGCCTTATCGATTGCTGCTATCGCCGCAACTCAGGGCATACCCATAATGGAGACCACCTGTGACGCCTTGCCCCCCTCGGTTAAATCGTTTTTGGATAGTCTTTCCGGCATTACAGATTCTTATGTCATTGGTGGCATGGCTGTTGTAGGTAATACTGTGCAAGCCCAACTTCCGGGAACAACTCATCGTTATGCTGGATTGACCAAATATGATACAAATATTGAGGTCCTGAAAGGGTTTAAGGATGTTCTTCAGAATGAAAAAATCTACGTGGCTAATGGAGAAACCTTAGTAGATGCCTTGGCTGGAGTGCCATTGGCGGCTCAGAGCTCCTCAGCAATTCTCTTGACCGATCAGACGTTACCTACGACATCCTGCGACTATACGTTACTGAATGTACCCACTGAAGTTATAGCACTGGGTGGACAAGCTGTCGTGCCCCAGAGTATCTTAGAGTATGTGATGTCAACTCAGCCAGCTCCTCTGCCAGGATCTACACAGCCGACTATTAAGGTTCTTAAGATTCAAATGCATACGGTTCCTTCATACAACTCAGATGAAATGAGTAATGGCTCAACCGTTGACATGAGTGGTGCTCCGGATACGACTCAAGTGACTGGCTTTAGTATCACCGTTGACCAGTATTGCGACTTGCAATTGGATGGGATCGATAAAACCATTCCTCTTTCAGGAGGACAAGCTACCCTAGTGAACCTTGATGACTTAATTGCAGGAACACACGGTGGAAATGGGATTAGCTTAAGAACATTTAGAGCGTTTTACGGCAAGAGTGTTACAATTCAAGGGGAGCTCAAAAAAGATGGCAACGTCGCTGGAAATCTTTTGATGACGATAAAGCTCTAGGCAGATCGAACATGTTTTGCGGGACTATTTTGGGAGGTCGACATGGAAGAGAAAATTGAATTACGGCAGTATTGGGACGTGCTGCGAAAACGTTGGATGATCGTGGTGGCCTTGCCGCTCATAGCGGCACTCACCAGTGGAGTTATTAGTTTTTTTGTGATTAAACCAGTTTATCAAGCTTCAACAACGCTGATCGTTGGAAAGAAAGCTTCGGAGTCTGGCCAAGCGGCAGTACAAATGCTCGATAATAGTGTACTTCAAGCTAACCAACAACTTGCTAAAACTTATGCAATGATCGCGCAGAGTCGTACCGTCGAACAAAATGTGATCACGGATTTAAACTTGCCACTGACAGTCGAAGGGCTCGACAGTATGATCTCAATAAATCCAGTAAAGACCACGGAAATTTTGGAAATCCAAGTGACCAATACAAACTCTGAGCTGGCAGCCTCGATTGCCAATACAATGGCGCAAGAGTTTTCTAAAGCTGTTATTGACATCAAAAAAGTGGACAGTGTAAGCATTGTGGATACTGCAGTGATCCCGGATAAGCCCATTAAGCCAAGTAAAACCCTGAACGTACTGATTGCCTTTGTTGTGGGCCTTATGGCTTCTGTTGGACTGGTCTTCTTACTGGAATATCTGGATAACACTGTAAAGACTTCGAGTGATGTCGAGAAGCTTTTGGGGATTCCAGTACTGGGCATCATCCCAGACTATGAAATGGGAAAATAAGGGCAAGAGGGGGAGATTTGATTGGCATATTCATTAATTACCTTAGAGCAAACAAAATCCCCGATCTCAGAGGCCTATCGGGCGCTCAGAACAAATGTCCAGTTTACGAGAGTGGATTCAGAGTCTNNTGGCTCAATCGGGAAAATCCGTTCTGATTATCGATGCTGATTTGCGTAATCCCACTCAGCATAAACTATTTGGGTTGGATAATGGAGAAGGGTTATCGGTTTCCCTGGTTCAGGATCAAGACTATCATAAATATATCAGGGAAACGACTGTGCCCGGTGTCATGGTTCTCCCGGCAGGTCCCGTTCCGCCAAATCCTGCAGAGCTTGTCGGATCCAAACGGATGAAACGCCTGATCGAGGAAGTCAGTGAGCAATTTGACATGGTCCTCATCGACACTCCTCCCATTATTGCAGTTACAGATGCCGCGATTCTTGCCCAGGAAGTTGATGGAGTCATCTTAGTCTTAGCCTCAGGGGAAGTGAACAAAGGTTATGCGCAAAAAGCCAAGGAACAGCTGGATAAATTGGGGGTCAAGATCCTCGGGGCTGTTCTGAATAAAGTGGACCTGAATACCAACGAATACTACCATTACTACTACTATAACGCTTCTGACGATACTGAGAAGAAACATAACCGTCATAAAGCCCGCTAAAGCAAATCAGCCGCAATCCCACACATATCTTTTTGGCGACATTGTTTCGTAAATACTTTAAGATTGCTAATCTAAAGATAATCAGCGGAGTAGAACGTCATAAATACACAGATTCGCATAATATTTTCCCAAATAGGAGGAATTTATGAATAAATGTCAAATCTAAAGGAAAGGGGGAATAAAAATGAACTTTGACAACATTGCTGAATTAGTTCACGAATTAGCCAAAAATCCAAACCGTAGCTCAGTAATAATACCACAGTTAAAATCTAGCCGTGAAATTACTAACTGCGAATTGGATGCAATAACAAAGGTGTTCTCGAATGAAGAATTGTCGGGTAATTCCTTAGCAGCTAGAATGTTACCGACTCGTTTTTGGTTCTAGGGGCCAGGTGATCATGAATATGGACCAAATTATTGCGAAGGAAATAAAACTGCTTTTAACTGAATCAGGGCTTAGCAAGGGTGTAGTAAGCATAATTAATAGTTGGCTTGATTCCAATTTTAGAATCAAGGGAAGGTATGGATGGGCCCAATTAACGCTTATGACTTGCGATTGCACTGGGGGGTTCTTAGAAGAAGGCCTACAAGGAGCAGTTGCTATGGAACTCTACGCCTTGGTAGCGGATATTTTGGACGATATTCAAGACCAAGATAACAACGAACTTCCCTGGCGTAAAGTTCCTCCTGCGCAAGCGATTAATTTAGCTACTTGTATACTAGTTCTTAGCTACAAAGCCCTTTCGACTTTATCTAATCGCCGTCACTTCGAGGATGTAAGCAAGGTTCTTAACCAAATGGGGTTACAAGCGTGTGATGGCCAATTTCAGGAGTTTTTGAATGACAGTAAAGAGAAAATTTCGCTTGAAGAATATTTCGAGATTATTAAGAAAAAGTCAGGCGGCTTAACTGCTAGTGCCTGTAAAATTGGGGCGATCTTAGGAGGCGCTGAACAAACACTTGTCGACCAGTTTGAACAATTCGGGTTGACATTAGGTTTAATAAGTCAAATCAAAAATGATTTCCATGATTTTTTAAATTTGGAAACAAAAAGTGATTTCGTTAAGCGAAGGAAAACTTTACCGTTCGTTTATCTTTTATATGTTCTTAATGAGATAAAAGCTGAAGAGTTTAAACGCCTTAGTTCTTTGGCGATCATAGGTTTAGATCAATTCGGTCCAAAAGAAAGAGGACAGTTAAGAGAATTGGTTGTAAATGAGGGGACTATTCATTATTGTTCGGTGATTCACGAGATGTATAAACAACGTGCGATGGAGATTTTAGACGGTATCCCGATTTCGGAAAAAAGTAAAAAGAAGTTGATTCAGCTTGTTGGATAAAATGTATAGGCGGCTAGCATTTCGAATTGCTAATGCCGCCTTTATTATAGTTTGCCTTGTGTATTTTACTGTTCTAGTCGGGCACCCATATGTAGGTCTTGGCATTGAAAGTAGGGAAGGAGAATGGAACGTTACTTTTAGTGATCCCCATGGCGAGGGTTATCGATTGGGGATTCGTGTAGGGGATATGGTTTTAAAAATTGATAACGACGACCCAGGAAAGTATCCTTCTACTGAAAAGTGGGGTGAGATAGAAGGAGCCTCAACGATTACCGTAAAAAGTTCTGGAGAGCCGATTAGAGTTGTCCAAATAGCTAAACCGCCTTTAACATATACATTGCTAAGTGAACTCCCGATGGCGGCTCTAGGATTTATCTTTTGGCTGGTAGGTCTTGTTACAGTATTTAAGCGACCTTTCCTAGTACAAGCTCGTGCTATATTCTGGTTAAATTGGCTCGTCGGATTAGTCATAATTTTAGCCCCTGCCTCAAGTCGTGGATTGATATTGGCGAGGGAACTTGAGGTAATCGGTTTCTCGATCGTACCAGTCCTATTGGTGAATTTTGTTTCTGTTTTGAATAACACACTTAATAGATTAAATCGACTTATAATTTGGGTCTTATGCCTAATTTCTGCACTTGTAGTTACGATTCTAATTTTAAAAGGGTTAGGAGCTGTTTTTGCGGTTGTAGAAATAAGAAAACTGGCGCTAGCCAATGGGCTGATCGGTACCGTTACAGTTTTATGGAATTTAGTTAGACTTGTTAAATTACCCACTGATAAACCCGAGAAGAACCAGGCAACTATTGTGTTTGCAGGATTAGCAATGGGGTTGTTGCCTTTTATTATACTTACAGCGATTCCAATCCTCCTTGATATTGACTTTCTCGTTAATCCTAAGATTAGTACTCTCTTTATTGCGATTGTTCCGATTACCCTTAGTTATGTTGTCGTAAATGAGAGCTTGCCGGATGGTCGTAAGTTCTTTCACTTTATTATTAGTTCTTTAGTTTCTGGTATTCTAACAAGCTGGTTTTTTACTTGGTTTTTACTGCTAATAGGTGTTATTAAAAAGTTAAAAAGTGAGACTTATCTATTAGTGTTGTCTTTAATCATAATGGCACTATTCATCTTTAATCTTTTTAAAGCTTTATTACATTATGCAATTGATATGATCCTTGGTACGGATGGGAATTCTAGAATTGAAAATAAAAACGTTGAACTAAATGGAAATCCGTCTTCTGTGAATGAAGCTTTAATAGTAGAAGAGTTAGTAAAGCAACTTGGGCTTGAAGGCGCCTTTGTTATAGCAGAGGATATGAAAGGTTGGTACACAAAAAGTGCTGTAGGACGATACCTTGGAAATACAACAGAACAAGCAATCATGGAGGATTATTACCGAACAGCTAAAAGCACAAGTCATTCCATTAAAACTTTTTCTAGCGATTTTCCTGTGGAGATGTATATACCCTTTGTTTCTGACGATTTTACATGTGGAATGTTCCTAGGCCATCGTCGTTCCCATATCAGATTTCAATCAAATGAGATACTGCTGCTAACTTCGGTGTGTTATCAAATAGGTCAACGCCTCAAAGCGATCCGTTTCATAAAGCAATTGTCTAGGGAAATAAACGTAATGGACAAAAAGTCTCGGGAATCACAACGAAGAAGCCAGGGACTGGAAGTAATCAATCGATTATTGTTTAGTAACCTCGAGGAAGAAAAGAAAGTTTTAGCGCGGGAAATACATGACGGATCATTACAGATAGGCTTGGATCTAAACCGGAGGATGAAGGAATTAATTGCGAATTTTTCGACTGAGAATAATAGTTTTTATACTGTCTCAGTTATGCAGGATATGATAGAGGATTTGAATTACGAACTTCGTTCAATATGTAGTAATTTACGTCCATCCTCTTTGAGGGATTTGGGTCTTATTCCTGCAGTCGAGGTTCTGTTTCAGCAAATCATGCAAAAAGAGCTTTTAGTAATATTTCTAGAAGTAATAGGAATGGGTAGAGAACATCGGTTTAAAGAGGATATTGAAGTGGTAGCATTTCGCTTTTTGCAAGAAGGAATTAATAACGTTGTGAAGCACTCAGGTTCGACCAAAGCAAATGTCACCATTACCCTGGAAGATGAGAGACTTGAAATGATCATTAATGATTCCGGTAAAGGGTTTGACCCCCAGAAGATCGCCGATTGGTCTCTAGTGGGCAATCATTTCGGAATAATTGGAATGAAAGAAAGAATAGAAAGCTTAGGTGGGGAGTTTTATATTACTTCAAATATTGATCATGGGGTAACGCTTAAGGCTTCTATTCCTATTTAAAGATTATAATGAGTAATGGTTAGGCGAAGTTAGTGTAATTATCAGGTAGACATGGGGATGCTAGTAGAGGAGGAATTATTATGGTCTCTGGCTCGGAGAAGACTATAAGAGTGGTAGTAGTGGATGACCATACACTCTTTGCGGAAGGTACTGTAGCATTGCTATCTTCTGAGCCTTATATTTCTGTAGTGGGAACTGCTAAGAATGGACGTGATTGTTTAAAAATAGTGAAGACGGAATATCCGGACGTGGTATTACTTGATATTAATCTTCCGGATTTCTGTGGCACTGATTTAATAGAGAAAATTAAAGAGCTAGCTTCAAATGTCAGTATTATTATGCTTACTGGACAAAACCCAGAAGAGTATGTTAATGACTCCTTAAATAAAGGTGCCCATGGCTTTCTTCTTAAAGACTGTTCAAAAACGGAAATGACTACGGCAATAATACAGGCCTCTAGTGGTAAGTACTATTTTTCCCAAAATATGGCCCAATATCTTAGATCTGTGATTGTTGGCGAAGAGATTAGTACCAATATTATAGAGGCCGAAAAAATCCATGGTACATCACTTACTCCAAAGGAAATAGAAATAATAGACTTGATTGCCCAGGGCTTGCGCAATAGAGAAATCGCTGCCACGTTGGGCATTAAAAACCGCACTGTGGACTTCCATGTTAGCAACATACTGTCAAAGTTAGGCGTTAAATCCCGTTTAGAAGCTGTATTGATTTATACAAAAGACAAAATGGAAAGCGCTAAGATTAGTTAAGAGAGTGATCTAAAATTGAATGCAAAAGAGTCACACATGATGTGTGGCTCTTTTGCATTCTGCTATCAATTTTGAATTAACCTGTAGGAAATACCGTGGAATTTATTTATTTATCCTGTAGCTTACACGGATGTACAAATATTGGAGGCGTCTTATAATAAGTCAAAATAGGGGAAGTGGTTCACACCTTTTACATCACCAAGGTGACATTAGGCCTTAAATAGAGGAAGAGAGGGGTGCCGGATATGAAGTTGATACCGTCAGGGGGTTCAGGGAAAACACCGCTATTGGATCATATATCGGAATGTAATCATATGGTACTCTTAGCGGATTCCACGAGAAGAATACTTCATCTCCAAGGGGGTGAGAGAAAATGTTAAGAGAATACGGGGCCATATTAGATGATATTTCCCAGTTAGTAGATTTAATTGTCCTTGGTTTAGGGTTTTTCTTTACTGTGGGGCTTTATCAATATAAACATGCTATGCCTGGGAGTGCTTGGGAACAATACTTTCTTATATTTTTGGTTTACAGCTTATGCTGGATGATTAGCTCTAACATTAATCGAGTTTACCAGTCTAGGCGATTTATGTCCGCAGGTTTGGAAACCAAGCAGCTCATTAAAGCGCATGTAGTTACCTTTGCCATAACCATTGCGTCCGTTACATTATACGAGCCCTCGTTGATACATAACCGATTTGTATTTTACTTTGAGGCTACAGCGCTGTGTCTCACGTTAGGTGTACATTTAATGGTTCGACTGATGCTGCAAGCTTGGCGTACGATAGGAAGAGATACACGTTATGTGCTAATCCTTGGTAGCGGACAAGCTGCTCACTCCTATTTAGATAAAGTCAATGAAAATCCTCAGTTGGGTTACAAAGTGGTCGGTTATTTAGCCCCTGAACGCAATGGTCTGGAGATACCTTACTTAGGTGATTATTCAAATCTCCAAACCGTAATAGGTATGAAAATAGTAGATCTTACGGTTATCACAGCACCATTGTCAGATGAACGGGTGAAGAATTGTCTTGAATTACTGGATCTCATGGGGAAAACATTAACGGTTCTACTTGATGAGACAGTAGCTAAAGTTGCTCGGAGTAGACCGATTGATTTTGGTGGACTTCCGATGGTTACCTATGATGGTCGTCCAAGACTACCTGTGCAGGAATTAGCCAAGAGGGGCATGGATGTTGTTCTTACGGGTATTAGTCTTGTAGTTATAAGTCCGATTCTGTTGGCAATTGCGATCGCTATTAAAGTTTCATCTGAGGGGCCGGTTTTTTTTCCTCAAGAACGTGTGGGCTTAAATGGTCGGATCTTCAAGATGTATAAATTCAGATCGATGGTTGTGGATGCGGAAAAACTTAAGTCCAAGTTAGCTCATCTTAATGAGATGAGTGGACCGGTGTTTAAGATTACAAACGATCCTCGGGTTACTCCGGTCGGAAGGTTTTTAAGGAAGACGAGTTTGGACGAGTTGCCACAGTTATGGAACATATTCTTGGGCGAAATGAGTTTGGTCGGACCACGCCCTCCATTGCCGAGTGAGGTTAATATGTATGATCCGAAGCATCGAAAGAGGTTGGCAGTTAGGCCGGGGATTACATGTATTTGGCAGATTAGTGGGCGGAATCAAGTAGATTTTGATGAGTGGATGGAAATGGATGCAGAGTATGTGGAACGATGGTCGTTATGGATGGATTTAGCGATATTGGCAAAGACGGTGCCGGTAGTGTTGGTGGGGAGAGGAGCGAGTTAATAAGTAACATGAAGAGCATTAAAGAAAAAAACAAATCAAAACATTCTTTAAATATAAATAATAGCGACACAAGAAAACCAAAGGTCTGTCTTGTATCCTCATCGGGCGGTCATTGGGAGCAGCTCCAAAAGCTACAGCCTCTCATTGATAAATACGATGGTTTCTTTGTAACCGAGAAAACGCAGTTTGAAGCCAAAGCAAAATATTTTATGTTACAGACGGATTTGAAAGATAAGCTGATGCCTTTCAAGATGCTCTATAATGCTACGAAAACATTGATGATATGGATAAGAGAGAAGCCTGATTTCATTATAACAACTGGAACCATGGTTGCTTATCCTTTCTATTTATTAACCGTGTTATTTCACAAAAAATTTGTTTTCATAGAAACCTTTGGCAGGGCAGACATGCCAACCGTGGCCGGTCTCAAAATGGAAAAGCATACAGATTTATTTATTGTCCAGTGGGAGACCCAGAAGAAATTCTATAAGAGTGCAATTTACGGGGGGTGTCTGTATTGATTTTTGTATGCGTTGGTTCCCGGAACTACCCTTTCAATCGCCTATTCGTGAAGTTGGACGAGTTGTGTGAAGTGGGAATCATAAAGGAAGAAATATTTGCTCAGATTGGTACTTCTACCTATCAGCCAAAACATTTTGAATACAGGGATTTTCTTTCTCAAGAGGAATTTCAGGAAAAAGTGAATGCAGCGGATATCGTCATAAGTCACGGAGCATCCGGCTCCATTATGAAAGCCTTAAATGCAGGAAAGAAAGTCATTGCTGTTACTAGGCTTGAAAAATACGGTGAGCATATCAATGACCATCAAATACAAAATAATGAAGCATTTGCAGCAAACAAATATGTGCTTGCGGTGTTTGAGCATGACATGGAGGATTTAGGGGCAGCAGTGCAAGCTTATTATGAGGGTACGGCTGATGTTGTTCCTTGGAAAAATAAAGACCCGATGGCGATTGTCAATATGATTCAGGAGTTTATTCAGGAGAATTGGTGTGACTGATAAAGAGGCAGGGAGAGCTGAAAGTAAGCGTGAGTATTGGTTAGATGTTGCAAAGGGAGAAGCAATTATAGCTGTAGTGATGGGGCATGTGGTTGCGTCTTATCATAATTCAGGGCTTCTGTTAGAGGCCACAGGATTTAATTTTGTACATAGTTTTATTGCGAGTTTTCAGATGCCTTTGTTCTTTGTTATTAGTGGTTATCTATATCGGGTAACTGATCAACGGGACGTTACCCTAGGGAACAAGATAGGTAAAAAGGTGTTAAGTTACGGTATACCATACATTATATTTTCAATTGGTTACTGGATTTTGAAAGCATTTACATCAGGCTATGTAAATACGAAACTAGATATTTCTGACTTGATTTTAATTCCAGTGTATCCCATCAGTTTCATGTGGTTTATCTACGCTTTGATGGTGATTACCATAATTGCTATTCTGTTGGACAGCCGGAATTATAATAAAAAAGTAATTTTAGCGGTCAGTTTTATCGCCATGTTGATATTGCCTTATATAAGTAAGTTAGAGATTTTAAGTCAGATTAATTTTACTGATACGTTTCTATATGATGTATTAAAATGGTTCTTTTATTTTTACTTAGGTGCCCATGCAGGAGCTTCCTTTATAAAATGGCTTGAAGTTAATAAAAAAAATAATACCATGTTCATTTTAAACGGAATAGCGATGGTAGCCCTGGTGATTATTAGCTTTAATTTTGTACAGATAAATTCGCTTTCAATTATTGGTGTGATAAAAGCATTCTTATGTATAACTTTTTTCCTACAGCTGAGTTATCGAATCGTTCAAAATAAAATACTTGAACACATTGGAAAGAATTCATTTCCAATTTATCTAATACATGGAGTTGTAATAGCAGCCACCAGGATAATTATGGATAGACTTGGAATTTTAATTGCAGGGGGGTGGAGCCAGTTATGTATATGTACGATAGCCGGAACCATTCTTCCATTAATGTTATATAAGATATGTCAGAAAATATGGGTTATAGATTTTTGCTTTTATCCTAATCGGTATCTTGGCAGCGATAAGTATCAAAATAAGTGAGATTGACATTATGATATGATTGATGAGTTTATTCAGGTAAATTGGTGAGGTTGAGTGTCATGAAAAGAATGAGTTGGAAAGAAAAAATAAGAATCATCATAAGACTTAGTCTATCAAACTCTGGCAGGAAAAAGGCGAATTATTTAAAGGAAAAAGGGATCTTCAAGGCATTTGGTGACAATAACTTTTGGTATTCTCGCATTATACCAGCTGATCCGCATTTAATTACTATTCATGATAATGTAAAAGTAGCAACTGATGTGTATTTTTGCACACACGATGTATTACATGATTTATTTAATGATGAATGCAAACTTCAGAATTCTTCGGTGAGGTATAAGCGATATAGTGGAGAGATTGAGTTGCTTACCAACGTTTTCATCGGAGCCAAGTCCGTTATTATGTACGGGGTGAAAATTGGCCCAAATGCAATTGTAGCGGTTGGCAGTGTTGTAACAAAGGATGTTCCAGAGGGATGTGTCGTTGGTGGGAATCCCGCAAAGGTTATTGGTAAATATGAGGATGTAGCTTCAAAACGAAAGATTTGGTCTCAAGAAAATTAAACCCATTATCTTAATAGAGTTTGGATTTAAATATAAAGTACAGTTTGAGATAAGCGAAGGGGTGAATTATGAATTTTGTAGTATTAGAAAATACAGGGAAAAGATTATTAGAACAGTTTCCATTTGTTAAGCGTTCATGCAAGAGAGTTTATCAGCTCGGCATGTATGCATTATCAAATGAGAAATTTAAATCAGAAGGCAAAGTGATTCGAGTATCACCGGATGATAAATATGAATATTTCTTTGGTTATTACGATAAATCCCCGTGGGACATTACCGATAGATACATGATTTGTTTAAAAGTGCGACAGGCATATACGTCAGTGGCTCCGAAAGACGATGCAGAGATTATTCTTCTTGATACAAAGAACGGTAATAAGCCATACAAAATCGCTGCGACACATGCTTGGAATGTGCAGCAGGGCTGTATGGCACAGTGGTTGGGGCCGGACTTCTCCGAAAGAATTATCTATAATGATTTCAGAGATAAAAAGTACTGTTCCGTCATTTTTAATGTTAAAACGAAGTCAGAAGAAAAGGTTTTACCCTTACCGGTATATAGTGTTTCTTCAGAAGGAACATTTGCTTTGAGCCTTGACTTTTCAAGATTACACAGGCTAAGAAAAGGATATGGCTATACCAACCAGCCAGATGTGACAGAAAAGGAATTATGTCCTGACAAGACCTGCATCTGGAAAATGGATTTACAAACTAGTGAAGTCATTGAAATTCTGAAATATACCGACTTTGCAAACTTCATACCTAGAGAAGAAATGAAAGGGGCAGAGCATAAAGTAAATCATCTTATGATTAGCCCAGATGGTGAAAGATTTATGATCCTGCATCGCTGGTTCAAAAGAGGCAAAAAGTTTACCCGGTTGATTACTGCCAAATGCGATGGATCTGATATGTACAATCTGAATGATGATAATTTTACTTCCCATTGCTATTGGAAGAATAGTAACGAGATTCTCTCATTTATGCGTAAGTTTGAGACGGGTGACCACTATTATTTAATGAGAGATAAGACAAAGGAATATAAACTATTTTGGCAGGAACTGAATACAGACGGACATTGCAGCTATTCTCCTAATAGCAGTTTGATAGTGACTGATACATACCCTAACAGAAAGCGTCTTGCATCGGTATTTATCTGCAAAGAAGAGAGTAATGAAGCAATGAAAATTACCAGGGTTTTTGCTCCATTTCGTTATGATAACGATGTGCGTTGCGACTTACATCCAAGATGGAATCATGCTGGTGATAGCGTATGTATTGATTCGGTACATGAGGGTAAGAGAGGATTGTATATAATTCCCATAATTAATCAATTGTAAAAACTAGCCTGAAAATAGGTTAAAACAGAATTACAGTGTAATTCTATTACTACACATCAAAGCGGAGGAATGCAATTTTGGGCCCTACATCAAATGCTTTGCACAAATCTTATGTTAGTGTAATTATACCTTGTTATAATGCGGCCAAAACATTACCATGGACACTAAAATCACTAGAGAATCAATCTTACAAAGACTTTGAAGTGATAATTATTAATGATGGCTCTTCTGACAAAATTCATGAAGTTGTAGATAATTATCTGAATCAGTCATCTTTGAATATTAGATATATTGAACAAAGTAATTCTGGGGTAAGTGTAGCTAGAAACAATGGATTAAAAAATGCTAATGGTAAGTATATATGTTTCTTAGATGGTGATGATGTTTATCATAGAGGATTTTTAGAGTTAATAGTTAAATCAGTGGAAAATAATAATATTGATGTATCTTTTGCCTATTTTGATAGAGATATAGAAAGTGTTTTAAACAAAAAAGAAGTCGATAACAAAACAACTTCAATTATTAATATAGCCGATATAATGAAAACTTTTATGTATGAGAAAGAAAATATCCATTTTGGCGGATTTATATACAAAATGGATATAATCGATAAGTACAATATTAGTTTTACAGCAGGAACAAAATACGGTGAAGATTTAGAGTTTGCTTGGAAATATCTGACTCATTGTAGTAATGGAATTATCATAAAAGATAAGATGTATGGTTACTATAATAATCCTTTATCAGCGGTGAATACTGTTAGTTGGAACAAAACGGATTTGGTTGAAGCTATGATTAGAGTGAAACAATATATGTTAGATGAAAATTGTGATTACGTTCACAATTTTAGTGGTTATATGTTACCTCGTACAGTATGGACGACAGCTAAAACCTTTGCTAAAGGGAAACGAAGGGATCTATTTAAAAAATTCGCAACAACTTATCCAGTAATAAAACATATGAAAAAATTAGCTATGGGAGCACCGAATAGATTACTTCGAATTTCATCAGCTCTATATTGCTTAAATTTATGGGTTTTTTATTATACGATCATTGTTGTTTATAAAAATAACAACAAATGAGCAATTGCATTATAACAAA
The DNA here is from genome assembly GCA_003512645.1 of Desulfosporosinus sp. Classification (GTDB taxonomy): domain Bacteria; phylum Bacillota; class Desulfitobacteriia; order Desulfitobacteriales; family Desulfitobacteriaceae; genus Desulfosporosinus. The sequence goes on along the minus strand of DOPS01000248.1, from coordinate 15,491 downwards.
ATATTTCAAAGCATGAGGTAGCTATAAATATGATCGCAAAAGAACAATTAAATAATAAAACCAATAGAATAGATATTATGATTATGATATTAATTATTGCTGTTTGCATGAGTGGTGGAACACTAATACTATCATATAGAATATATTTAATTTGGGCTGCTGCTCTTTTGATGCTTTTTAAATTAGGAAACACATTTATATATATAAACAGATGTTTTATTATTTTTATGATACTTACAATTTGGATGGGGTTAGGAATCACATATACACAGGATATGGTTGCAACAATAAAATTTTTAAGTATTTATCTTAGTTGCTGTCTTATATTGGCAAGACCATTTGATGAAAAAATATATTTACGAATTATGAAGACATTTGAAATAATAGCAATAGTTACCGCTATTTCAATTATCATATCCGTATTTATACAAGATATGATACCGAATTATTTTATGTTTTTATTATCTAGAACGTATGAACAAACAATAATCGAACTGCAGACAGGATCATATTCGGGTTTTATCGGAGAACGTGGCGAAGCGGCCGTTATCATAAATGTAGCTTTAGCGCTAACCTGGGGCAATTATTTTACAAAATCAGCCTCAAACAAGAAAATGCTTCCATTGATGTTTATTTTTTATATAGCCTTAATCCTGACAGGGAAAAGAACTTTGTTTGTTATTTCAGTGATTATTCCAATATTTTTTATTATGATTTCAAAACAGGGTAAACGGAAAATTTATATTATTGGTGCTGCGATAGTTTTAGGGATTACTTTATATTTGTTATCCAAAAATATAGATGCGTTGTATAATCTGTTTTTGCGTTTTCAGGATAGTGACGATTATTTGACGATGAATGGAAGGGAACGATTATGGGAGGTTGCCATTAATATGTTTAAGGATAGACCAATATATGGAAGTGGAATGGGGAGCTATAATACAATTGCAAATGATTCGGGGATTCGATTTGGAAATGGAGATATTTGGATATATCAAGCCCATAATGTATATTATCAAATATTTGCTGAAACAGGAGTAATCGGAGGTACTATCTACTTAAGTTTATTGAGTTCTGTTTTTATGAGTGCATTTAAGTTATTCAAACGATTAACAGATTTATCGGTTATTCATCAAAGAATGCTATATTTCATAATATATATGCAACTTCTGATTAGCATATATGGTATTACAGGAAACTGGATATATTACCCAAATCAAATTATGATACAGGTAGTTATATTATCTATGATAATTTTCTTGATCCATACTTATAAGGAGAAATTACATCAATAGTATTTTAGGCAACTGAAAAGAGGTATTATCATGAGCAAGAAAATTGGAATTCTTACTTTCCACAAGGCGGTAAATTATGGTGCTGCCTTACAATGTTTCGCCTTATATCGAGCAGTAAAAAGTACAGGTTGTGATTGTGAAGTGGTCGATTACTTATATGATAATTATAAATGCAATAATACATTTCGAGGAAGGCTTTCAGGTGGTTTTAAAAAAATAATAGAATATATATTGATGTATCCTACACGTTCTATTCGTAAGAAGAAAATTGAAGAATTTTTAATGCGAAATACTACATTATCAGAAAAATTATATACGCCCCAAAACATTGCAGATTCAAATCAAATTTATGATAGTTTTATTGCTGGTAGTGACCAGATATGGGATTTAAAAAAAACAGGGAATGATCTAAATTTTTATTTATCCTTTATAAAGGATGCCAAAAAGAAAAACTCTTATGCTGCAAGTTTGGGTGAGATTACACCTTCGGTGAAGGAGTGCTTAAGGCGGCAGCTTATGGATTTTAACCATATCTCTGTTCGTGAAAAAGATTTGCAAGAGGCGGTTGAATTTGAAACAAAGCGAACTGCAGAATTGTTAATAGATCCAACGTTTTTGATAGATAAAATTGAATGGATGGAGCACGCTGTCACTCCGAAGGAAAATAATTATATTTTGGTTTATACTTTAGCAAAGTCTCCCGATTTATTTTCGTTTGCAAAACAACTTGCCAAAAAAACTGGTTTAAAAATCATATATTTGTCAGTTAGAGCAGAAAGACCTCTTCACACAAAGATTGTTTCAACTGCTGGTATAGGCGAATTTTTAGGATACTTTAGTAAGGCAAACTATGTTCTTACAAATTCATTTCACGGTACTGCTTTTTCCATTATCATGGAAAAAGAGTTCTTTATTGGTTTGCATAAAGAAACACATATGGGTAATGCACGACTGGAAACATTACTCGATAAATTTGGGTTAAATAATCGTTTACTTGAAAATAATTTGGAGTTAGATTTGAACAAAACCATAGATTATGAAATAGTACGTTCACGGATCAAACAAGAAAAAAAGTATGCCTTCACATTTTTGAATAAGATTATTTCTAATATAGAATAGTATTCGCTTTGTCTTAGAAAAATAGTTTGAGTAGTTTTGGAACAAGTAGTGAGGATTAAAGTAGATGCTTAATAAAATATTAAATAAGCTTAAATTGTCAATAAATGTGAGAAATGTCGCAAAGATTAGCAGTGGAACAATGGTCGGTCAAATAGTTTCCTTTATTACATTACCAATTTTTACTCGAATATATGGTGTAAAGATCCTTGGAATCTGGGCAACGATGTATTCAATATCAATTATTATAAATTCATTTTCAGACTTAGGGTTAACAAATGCTATCATGATTGAAGAAAGTGAAGAAGATACATTATTAATCTATAAAGTGGTTTCTACAATTGGAGTGATATTGAGTATTCTTTCTGGTGTAGTTATTTTTATTTACAATAACTATACAAACCCCTCCTCTTATACCGAACATTATATAATTTCACTTATGATTATAATTATTGCTTTTACTTTTCAGCAGACACAAATATGCTATACATGGCTTAATAAAAAAGGTCAGTACAATATATTAATGAAAAACCCCATTATTAACAATGTATTTGCAGGTGTAATTGCTATTGGTATGGGCATGATGGGGCAAATTACATACGGATATTATATCGGTATGATACTTGGGCAAATTGTAACGCTAATTCATTTAAAACGATATTCGCCTAATGAAATATTTCTGTTTAACATAAAGGAATTTTATAGAATAGTAAAATTAAAACGTGAGTTTGTAATTTATCAAATGCCTACGAATATTATTACACAGGTTAAAAACCAACTCCCTATTTTGTTTATCCGGGCATTATTTGGAGCTGAAATGGTAGGGTATTATTCGATTTCGGTAAAAATCCTAAATATTCCAGTTAATTTGCTGGCAACAGCAATTGGCCGGGTTTATTATCAGTCAATAGCGTCGATGAAAGATGATGTTATTGCAATTAGTAATTTTACATATAGAAACTTAAAAAGAGCAATGAATATGGCGATATTTCCCATAATATTACTATATTCCCTCTCTGATGTGCTAATACCTATGGTACTGGGTCCCGAGTATGTCATTGCCGGTGATATGATAAGAATTGTTGTTTTTAATGCATTTTCCACTTTTATGCTGTTGTCATCACGGGGACTTGCAATTGTATTAAATAAACAAAAGTACCCAATGATTTCGACAATTATTCAATTAATAGTCTGTGCGCTTAGCTTCATAGCGGGTTATTATGTTTTTGACAGCATCTACATAGGTTTAGCATTGATGTCTGCTTGCGTTTTTTGTATACAAACATGTTTTTTTTGTGCACTATTTAACACAATGAAGTTCTTGTGGTGGAAATATTTAAAGAACATATTAGTTTCACTTTCAATTATTGTTTGTACATCATACTTGATACGTTTGTTCTTGTTGTTGATCGGTGTGCTAAGTACACTTTAATTTGCCCAACAAATTCTCATTACTGATAAATGAAGGGAGAGAATGATTAGTTGAAAAATAATAAAGATATAAAATCTAAAAAAATTATACTTTTTAGTCAAAAACAAATGTGTTGTGGGTGTGAAGCTTGTGTAAGTGTGTGTACAAAACAAGCAATTTCTATGAAGAGTGATGATTACGGATTCATCTATCCATCAATTGATGAAAAACTTTGTATTTATTGCGGAATTTGCAAAAAAGTATGTGCCTTTCAAACTATAGTCGAAGAAAATGAACCAAAAGGTTGCTATGCAGCGTGTAATAAAAATGAAATTCAGTTGAGTATTTCTTCGTCTGGTGGTGCATTTTCGGCAATTGCAACAGATTTTTTAGAAAATGGAGGCGTGGTATTTGGAGCAACGCTGGAGAAAGAATGTAATAATACAACAGATGGTGAAATGAAACTTGTACCTAAGCATGTAGCAATACACGAACTTAAGGATATGGTTAAATTGCAAGGCTCTAAGTACGTTCAAAGTTACATTAGAGATACTTATAAAGAGGCAAAGAAGTATTTATTAGAAGGACGTCGGGTTTTATTTTCAGGCACACCTTGTCAGATTGCTGGTCTTAAAACATTTTTATATAAAAAATATGAAAATTTACTTACCGTTGACATAATTTGTCATGGTGTTCCTAATGCGGATTTTTTTAAAGCATATTTGTCATTGCTTGAAAAAAAAATGGGTGGAAAAATCGTTGATTTTAAATTTAGAGATAAAACAAAAGGTTGGGAATCGATGATTGGTAAGGTTACTGTTCAGATGAAATGGGGGGGAGTAAAAACAAAAACGGTTTATGTTGACGAATCCTCCTACTATAACTTATTTCTCAAAGGTTTAATTCATAGAGAAAGTTGTTATGAATGTAAGTATGCCTGTAGAAACAGACCCGCAGATATAACGATCGGTGATTATTGGGGAATACAGCATGAACATTCGGAAATTTTATCAGACACTAAAGGGCCGTATTCAGTGGAAAAAGGTATTTCTTGTATTGTTGTAAATACTACAGATGGAATAAAATGGATTAATAAAAACAGGAGTCGACTACATCTGGTTGAATCTAAGTTTGAAAAAATTGGTTATAAGAATGGGAATTTATATCACCCATGTACAAAACCACAGATAAGGGAAAAAGTAATGGATATTTATAGTAAACAAGGGTATGTAGGTGTAGATAAATTCTTTTATAAAAAAATGGGAATGCAAATTTATTTAAAGAAAATTAAAAATCGTATTCCACCTAACCTAAAAAAAGTAATTAAAAATTATGTAAAAAGTTGTTAATGGATCTTGAATATAGATAAATATACTCTCAAATTGGAAAAATCATCGATATAAAAGGAGAACAACTATGGACAAGATAGCATTTAAAACACTATCTCCACAAACCCAAGCCCCCAAGGCTATACCCCACCCACTTAACATAGCAGTAGCAGGGACAGGATATGTTGGCTTAGTCTCAGGCGTATGCATGGCCCATAGAGGACATCAGGTAACTTGTGTTGATATTGATGTAAAGAAAGTAATAAGGATGCAAGAAGGCTTTTCCCCAATTTACGAACAAGATTTAGAGGAATTAATGTATCTTAATAAAGACAGATTAACTTACACTACCGACTATAAATCAGCCTATAAGAACGCTGACGCCATCTTTATCGGAGTTGGAACACCGGAACAACCGGACGGTTCTGCCAACCTGTCATACATAGCAACAGTCGCAAGACAGATCGCTGAAACAGTTGAAAAGGACTGCCTCGTTGTGGTAAAATCCACAGTCCCTGTAGGCACCAATGACAAGGTGGAACAATTTATTCAGGACTTTCTGCCAAGAGACGGTGAGAATGATAATGTTGAGAAGAATAAGAAGATAAAGGTCGAAGTAGCAAGTAACCCAGAGTTCTTAGCCCAAGGTACAGCGGTGCGCGATACTTTGGAGGCGGCAAGAATTATCATCGGCACAGACAGCAAAACAGCCGAGGAAACCTTGATGAAGGTCTATGAACCCTTTGGCTTGCCTATCGTATCCGTGTCAAGAAGGTCCGCCGAGATGATTAAATACGCTTCCAACGACTTCCTCGCGTTAAAAATATCCTATATGAACGACATCGCTAACCTTTGTGAATTAGTGGGCGCGGATATACAGAACGTGGCCAAGGGGATGGGATTCGATAGCAGAATAGGTAATAAGTTCTTAAATGCCGGTATTGGCTACGGTGGCAGCTGCTTCCCTAAGGATACGAAAGCCCTGGATTATTTGGCTAAGCAAAATGGCTATGAGCTTAGAACGGTTAAGGCTGCTATTGATGTGAATAAAGACCAGAAAATACTCTTATATAAGAAGGCCTGTCAGAGACTCATTACTTTTAATGGCTTGAAAGTGGCTGTGCTGGGATTGACATTCAAGCCGGGAACAGATGATTTAAGAGAGGCTCCATCTTTAGAAAATGTGCCTTTGTTGTTAGAACAGGGAGCAGATATTTATGCGTATGATCCTGTTGGGATTAATAACTTTAAGAAGGGATTTCCTGAGACCAGTACAGAGGAGGAGGGGGAGCATGGCAAGGGTAGATTAAAATACGTAGAAAGCGTTGAAGAAGCGCTCCAAGGCGCTAACGTCTGCTTTATCTTTACAGAATGGGGAGAAATTAAAACTGTGAAGCCGGAAGATTTTAAGAAACTGATGCGCACCCCACTTGTATATGATGGAAGGAATATTTTTGGTGTGGAAGATATGAGGGAAAGCGGCGTGGAATATTACTCTATAGGTAGGAAGTAATCTGTCACCCGATAGAATAGGATGAGTGGAGGGCATTCCATCTTAATAAAAGGAGACGAACTAACATGATTGAAGGTTATAAACAATTAGACCCCAGTAATGCCTATTTAATCACCGGTGGTGCTGGATTCATCGGATTTTTCCTGTCTAAGAAGCTGTTGGAGCATGGATGCAGAGTCGTTGGAATTGATAATATGAACGACTATTATGATGTGAATTTAAAGTATAGCAGATTGAAACAGTTGGAAGGATATGACCGCTATACCTTTATCAAAGGGGACATCTCTGACAAAGACACTGTCACGAACGTCTTTGAAGACTACAAGCCAAACATTATCATGAATCTGGCAGCTCAAGCAGGAGTTCGCTACAGTATAGAAAATCCTGATTCCTATATTCAGAGCAACATCATCGGATTTTATAATATTTTAGAGGCCTGTCGTCATAACTCGGTCGATCATTTAGTCTACGCATCCTCCAGTTCCGTTTATGGAGCGAATACGAAAGTACCGTTCTCAACCGATGATCAGGTCGACAATCCCGTTTCGCTTTACGCGGCTACTAAAAAATCAAATGAGTTGATGGCGCATACCTATAGCCAATTATACGGCATACCTTGCACAGGATTGCGGTTCTTCACTGTTTACGGTCCGATGGGAAGACCGGACATGGCCTATTTCGGTTTTACTCAGAAGATATTAAATGGCGAGCCAATTCAGGTGTTTAACTATGGGGACTGCTATAGGGACTTTACCTATATCGATGATATCGTTGAATCTGTGGCAAGAATTTTGTGCAATCCACCTGCTAAAAGAGTTGATAAGGACAGTATCCTAAACGGTATACAATATGCAGTCTACAATATTGGAAACAATCAACCAGTGCAACTGATGGATTATATCGTTGCACTGGAAAAAGCGCTAAGTAAGACAGTCAGTAGAAGGATTGTCGCTAAGAAAGAGTTCTTTCCAATGCAGCCGGGTGATGTTAAGGCCACCTATAGTGATAGTTCACCTTTGGAGAGGGATTTTGATTTCAAACCGAGTACAAGTATAGAAGAAGGGTTACAGAAGTTCGCTGATTGGTATGTTGAGTATTATAAGGTGAAGTAGGAGAGTACTAAGTATAAAGGAGCATTGAACTGATGAAAGTTGGAATCATGTCTATGCAACGCATAAAGAATTACGGTTCTTTTCTTCAAGCGTATGGGCTAAAAATGACCATTGAAAATCTAGGGCATGAAGTTGTATTTGTAGATTATAAGATTGAGAAACCCATTGTTCCTTTTAGTACTGAAAAAGGGGTTATCTATAGAATTGCGTGTAAAGTTTACCATATTATAAGGCGGATAGTCTTCAAGAAAAAAACATTGGCTGGCCTCTTCGATATGAAATATTTCGCTATGCTTGGTCTAAGCGAAATAAGAAACTACAGAACCAAAGTCGATGTCTTGGTGATTGGTAGTGACGAAGTCTTCAACTGCTTGCAGACAAACCGTAATGTAGGGTATTCAAAGGAGCTGTTTGGCAAAGACAATAATACTTACAAAGTAATAAGTTATGCGGCCAGCTGTGGATATACGACACTTAAGGGACTTAAGAACTATGGTATTAACTCTGAAGTGGGAGAGCTGCTTAGGGTATTCTCTAATATTTCCGTGAGAGATAACAACTCATTTAAAGTAGTTAAAGAGCTAACTGGTATACCTCCCGTTATAAATGTTGACCCAGTTATTATTTCTAATTTTGATAAATTGACAACACCGCAGAGCGGGCTCAACAATTATATACTGATTTATGCTTATGAGAATCGAATCAACTCTGAAGTTGAGATAAAGGCAATTAAGCGATATGCAGAAAAGTACAACAAAAAGTTGGTTTCCGTGGGAACGCATCAAAAGTGGACGGACATAAAATTTGAAGCTGATCCGTTTGAACTTTTAGCATATGTGAAAGGTGCAGACTATATAATAACCGATACATTCTATGGGAGCATCTACTCCATCAAATATAATAGACCGTTTGCGACTATCGTACGAGAAAGCAATAAGCAAAAACTCAGAGATTTGTTACATAGATTTTCTGTTGAAGATAGAGAAGTCAGAGATATGGATAAGCTGGAAGAAATTTTGCAGAGGCCGATAAATTTTGAGAGAGTTAATCGTATCATCAGCGTTGAGACAGAAAAGTCCATCAGATACCTAAAGGAAAATATTAGGGTAACATGTGAAGAGGGACTAAAGGATTATATGGAAAAACAAATAGATGGAGGTAATAGGGAAACAGACTTAGTAGGTGGATTGTTATTAAATACACATATACAAGTACTAAATGAGTCGTTTGATGTTAAAAGGAGAGATAAGAATATGCGTAAAATTCGTAAAGCAATAATTCCAGCGGCAGGATTGGGAACCCGTTTTTTGCCAGCAACAAAGGCTCAACCAAAAGAGATGTTGCCTATCGTGGATAAACCAACGATTCAATATATTGTAGAAGAGGCAATTAAAGCTGGAATCGAAGATATTATTATTGTGACGGGGCGGAATAAGCGAGCCATAGAAGACCACTTTGATCGTTCCATGGAGCTTGAGGTCTATTTAGAAAAAAATGCCAAAGAGGAACTGTTGGATTTGGTGCAGGATGTCGCCCAGATGGCCGATATATATTACGTTCGGCAAAAAGAGGCATTAGGCTTGGGACATGCGATCTATAGCGCTCGTAAATTTATTGGTAATGAACCATTTGCAGTCCTTTTAGGGGATGACATTATTTATTCTGAAGTGCCTGCTTTACGTCAAATGATAAATCAATATGAGCGCTATGGTGCAAGCATAGTCGGGGTTCAAGAAGTTCCCCTATCGGATACGTCCAAATACGGGATCGTGGATGGTGAAAAGTTTGCGGATCGGCTTTATCGTGCCAAGGATATGGTGGAGAAACCTCGTCCTGAAGATGCCCCAGAAACTCATTTAGCCATAATGGGACGGTATATTTTGAATCCGGAAATCTTTGATATCTTGAGTGTCCTTCCAGCAGGGAAAGGTGGGGAGATTCAGCTCACGGATGGGATTAAGGAACTTGGGCGGTCTCAGGAAATCCTTGCTTATGAATTCGAAGGGCGGAGGTATGACGTAGGAGACAAGTTAGGGTTTGTGGAAGCAACGATCGAATACGCCTTGCGTCGGGGAGATCTTTCCGAGGATATTATTACTTTCTTACGTAATTTGGTTCAGAAAACAGACCATTAAATAATACAACTAAGAGAGGACTAAAATTGTTGTGCTGTTACCTTTAATCATCGCGTGGCGGTTTCTGCTTGATAAGAAATTACAAACCCTCTTAGTCATTTTCGGCATAGCCATAGGAGTCTCTGTTCAGATTTTTATCGGTCTGGTCAGTCAAGGACTTGAAAAGACATTAGTCAATAAAGTTTTAGCTTATAGTCCCCATATTACCGTGCACTCCAAAAGTGGAGGATTTAGTGACTGGCAGAAGGAAGCGGACAGGCTCAGAAGCAATTTTCCGGAAGTTGAAGCGGTATCCCCAAATGTCAATAACCAAGGGTGGATAAAACTTGAGAAAATGACGATCCCTATACTTGTACGGGGGTTTAATATCTCAGACACTGAGCGTCTGTATAACATTACGGCGGCAATTTACGAAGGAAGTTCACCGGTTAACGATAATGAGGTTTTACTAGGCAAAGAATTAGCTGAGCGATTAGGGGTCAAGGTCGGGGATGAGGTCAGTATCTTAACCATTGGTAGACAAACGAGACAAACGGTGACTATGAAAACTGTTGGCTTGTATGATTTTGGAGTTACTAAGATTAATAATGCGTGGGTGATTACGAATTTGACTACCGCGCAAAATTTCATTGGTTTTGATAATGAAGTGACTGAGATTGAATTAGCGATTGACGACCCGTTTCAAGCAGATGTTGTCAGTGACCAAATTAGCAGCGCTCTGTCAGGGGAAGAGTTATATATCACCAATTGGAAAGGCCAGAATCAGTTATTAGTCAGTGCTATCGTAGGCCAAAAATTAGTAACCCTTGTCATCCAATTCTTCATTATGCTGGCGACCATTATAAGTATAATCAATATATTGACAATTAACGTCTTTCAAAAATCAAAACAAGTTGGTATTTTAAAGGCCATGGGTCTTACGGACTTTTCGGCAAGCCTTGTCTTCTTCTATCAAGCGTTATTATTTAGTCTGGTAGGAATCGCGCTTAGTTTTGGTTTCCTTGTCGTCTTTCTTAGAGGATTCAATAAATACATTGTGACCGCTCAAGGATTACCTGTGGTTAAGGTCACAGTGGATTATAGGTTTATCGGGCTATCTATCCTTATTTTCTTTGTGGTTGCAATGTCAACTGCCATTTTCCCTGCGCTCAGGTGTAATAAATTAAACCCAATTGAGGTAATTAAAAATGCCTAATGTCATTGAATTGATAGATGTTAACAAGACCTATGGGACTCGGATAAAGTCGCAAATTCTTTACGATGTTAATTTAGAAATTGAGGAACACAGCATTAATTCGGTTGTGGGAGCCTCTGGAAGTGGTAAAACGACGCTTTTAAATATCATGGGCACTCTCGATAGGCCCACTAGTGGGGAAGTCATCATCGATGGATCTAATACTAATAATATGACGCAGGGCAAATTAGCTACATTGCGGAATCAGGCTATTGGGTTTATCTTTCAATTTCATTTTTTATTACAGGAGTTTAATGTTTTTGACAATGTTCTCATGCCTAGTGAAATACAAAGAAATAACCGAGCTGAGGTGAAGGAAAGGGCGAATTGCTTATTAGATATGTTAGGGCTATATAAGTATCGCCGATCCAATGTTCTTGATCTATCCGGAGGTCAACAGCAGCGTGTAGCGATTGGCAGGTCGCTGATCAATAACCCTAAGATTATTTTGGCTGATGAACCAACGGGAAACCTCGATTTACATAGTTCAGAAGATGTTTATAACATCTTTAAACAAGTGAATAAAGAGTATGGGGTTGCTTTTGTCATTGTTACCCACGATAAACACTTAGCTGGCCGCATCATTAAAATTCAAGATGGAAAAATTTTGCTCCCCTCGCGTTCTGCTCGGTAGGGGACGTTACTTCTTCATTCCAGTTAATGCAGTGTAAATATTAGCCTCGCCCGCGCCAAAGAGCTCATCGGTTCCAGGTTTACCTAAATCGACCGCTGTCTGTTGAATCAATGCAGTCACTTGGGCTGGGGTCAATCCCGGATTGTAGGCTTTAATCACTCCGGCAATCCCTGCAACTTTCGGTGAAGCCATTGAGGTACCTTGCATCAGAGCATAGCCCCGAAGATTTGATGTGAAATAGGGCTTCATGTTAGTCGGATAGGTACTAAAGGTATTGTAGTGGAGGTCCAGTAGGTTGAGATCACCGGTTTGGTCATAGATTGGTCCAAAGTCACCACCGGGGGCGGCTACATCGATGGAGCGGGATCCATAATTAGAGTAGAAAGCAATTTTTTCTTTAGACCATTTGTTAGAAGAGGATACAGTAATAACTCCCGGGATTTGTCCGGGTACTTCGCGAGATGCGCCTTTAAACTGAAGTCCTGAGTCTCCGTAAGTTTGGTTCATGTAACTTGTGATTGTGGTCGGATTATTTAAGTTAAGAGACTCATTCCCTGCTGCAGTGACGACTGTGACATTATGATCTACAGCGTATTTAATGGCCCGTCTGTATAAAAGTGCATCTGCAACGTCACTATAAGCATTTTTGTCATTTAGGTACGTATAACGTGAGATACTATCAAATCCACCAATGGACATATTTATGACGTCTACTTTGTCTTTAGTTGCTTGTATAATAGCCGGTACAATCCAGGTCGTCGGCGCGCTGCCGCTAGCAGAGAAGATACGATAAGCACGGATTCCTAGATTGGGGCCAATCCCTTTCATTTTGCCATTGGACGCAATAAAACCCGCCACGTGGGTACCATGTCCGTAGCGATCCCCATAGTCATTAGGATCACCAGTTTCGGTTGCGTCTCCGTCTGCATTGGCCGGTACAAAGTTTTGACCGCCAACAATGTTAGCCTTTAGATCTGGATGGGTAAAATCAATCCCTGTGTCAATGATACCAACAATCGCTTTGTGGATTACTGTTCCGTTAAGGCTTTTCACACCGCCAGTCTCCAGGTCATAAGAATCTCCATTATGGGTAATCCGTTGAATATCCCATTGATAGTCCCAGTAACTATCGGCTTGATTAGCTTGAGGAATATCTCTAACTGGTCGACCGTTAGCAGCCAACGGGTCAATTTTCTTATGATCTAATTTTATAACCAACGAAACGTTTGCGGCTTGGATTCCCTTAACCTCTTTGAGATTTTTTAAAAAGAACGGGTTATCAGATTGTACCTCAAGTCCTAATACCTCAGGCAATACCCTAAGTACCTTACCTCCAGCTTTGGAAATAACTAGATCATAGTCAGCGGGAATTTGTTGCTGGAAAGCAATCGTGTAGGTGTTATTTGTCGGAGCTGCCCCGACTGGAGCAATGAACATAGTCATGATTAGACTTATTGCGACTACCAAACCAAGAAACTTCTTTTTCACTCTACTATCTCCTCTTAATAATTAATATAGTTGTGTTTTTAGCATTTTCCAAAAATAAATGCCAGATACCACTTTAAATTATACAAGTAGATTAAGTAAAATGCTAGATCACATGAACAGTCGTAGAGTTATGCACTATATTGTTTTGATGTTACTCTACACGATCGGTGATGGACTCTGACAAAGGTAAGGGTAAGAGATCATCAACCTAATCTAGGTCTTCAAATCAATGTTAGGAAGTTTCTTAAACATATACACTAAGTAGTGATATGGAATTAATTAATATGGAGGATGTTGCATGATGTGGATGAACTTAAGATTTAATTAGAGGAAGGCTAATTAAAATAAGCTATTATTCAGTGTTTCTAGTTGGGATATTCAATTATCTAAAATGATTGGGGTGTTGATTGATTTGGAAAAAGAGATATTTAAGACAATGTTTAGAGAATATGACGTACGGGGGCGCGTATCAGATGATGAGCTAAATATAGATACAGTCAAATTAATAACTAAGGGTTTTATTACATTTTTGACTCGACGGAACGTCAATCGCGTAGTTCTGGGTTATGATAACCGAGATTACTCTGAAAGTTTTTCGACCGCAGCCTTAGAAGAATTTATTAAAAGTGGTTTTGAGGTATATGATCTGGGTATGACAATTAGTCCTGTTGCTTATTTCGCTCAATATTATTACAAGGCACCAGGTGTAATGATGATTACAGCTAGTCACAATCCAAATGGTTGGTCTGGCTTCAAATTAGGTGATTCATATTCGAAAACGATGGTACCAGATGAAATTACCGAGCTTTATGATATCATCTTGGGAGAAGAATTCAGTGAGGACAATATAAAAATAGGTGTTCATAATAAGGTTTCTCCCCGAGATGCGTATATTGATTACGTGATCAGCAATATAACGATGTCAGATTATAAACCTAGGTTAGTGATCGATGCAGGAAACGGCGGAGCTGGCTTGTATGCTTACGAGGTATTTCAGAGATTAGGATGTATTACATTCCAGTTAAATTGTGATCCCGATTCGAGTTACCCACATTATTTCCCTAACCCTTCGGACTTAAAGGCCAGAGAACGACTGGCTCAGATGGTTCGAAATCGTGATATAAGTGCAGCTGTTGGTTTGTCTTTTGACGGAGATGGGGATAGACTAGGTGTCATTGACCAAAATGGGCAAAATATTTGGAGTGATAGAGTACTTTTATTATTAGCGAGGCAATTGCTTGAAAGGAAAAAAGGAGCTAAGATAGTTTTCGATGTTAAATGTACACAAGCTCTAGTTGAAGATATTGAGACCCATAGCGGACAACCAATTATGTGGAAAACTGGTCACTCGTATATTAAATCAAAGATGCACGAAGAGAAGGCTGAACTTGCAGGTGAACGCAGCGGCCATATCTTTATCGGTGGTGACGAATTCTATTCGTTTGACGACGCAATTTTAGCTGGAGCAAAGTTGGTGGAATATCTCTCTAAGGTAAATAGACCGATTGCAGACATCTTAATGGAAGCTCCGCAATACATCACTTCTCCTGAAATTAAAGTCCACTGTTCAGATACTTTAAAATACGGCCTAGTTGAAAGTATTGTAAAAGAATTCAAAGATGAATACGGCGATAAAGTAATTGACATTAATGGTGCCAGAGTAATGTTCGATGATGGGTGGGGCTTAATTCGAGCTTCTTCAAATTTACCGGAACTGGTTTTGATTTTTGAGGCTAAGACTTGGAAACAGCTTTTGAAGATTCGACAAATTTTTAAAGAGAAATTAACACGTTTTCCTATGGCTTCGGACGAATGGATAAATGATATTGAATAGGAGTGATCGTTATCAGTCGCCGTGTGGCGTTTGTTCTTCTCAGGTTTGTTGTTCTATAGGCACAAGTGCCTTGAAACCTAGTGGCGCAAGGACTTGAGGCACTCGTACCACAGCATGCTCATCACATTATTGCTTTCTTAGGGATAATGTAGAATGACAAACCCAACGAAGTAGAACGTACTGCTACGTAACCATCCATGTTTTATTCTATTTAGGTTTTCAAACCATAATTTAGCAATAACCTGGTAGATAAAAATTGCCAGGGCTGTCATGTAATACTGCCACCAATGATGTTCGTATATTCCTAATTGCAAAAATAAATACTCTATCAGTAAATAGATAATGGTAATCAAAGAAATCCAGCCATATTGTCGCTTCTCACCTAAAATGA
>DOPS01000137.1:5546-14809 GCA_003512645.1 Desulfosporosinus sp. | reverse complement strand
TTCAGCTTTTTGTAACAGACACTTATAGAGCGGATATCAAGGGAATTGTCGAGCAATATTTCCGACTGACCAATACTCGAGTTAAGCCTCTTCTTCCCGGCGCAGTACTGCCTGATTTTAAAGAACGAGGCGGAAAAGATTATAGACTCGATGCTAAACTGGATATTTATCAATTTACGCAGATTATGATTCGCTGCGTGCTTAATCACAATCGAACTCTTATGAAGCATTACCAGCGTGGTGAAATGATGATCGAAGACGATGTCCCTGCTATTCCGTGGGAGCTTTGGAATTGGGGTATTGCCAACCGGTCAGGCGAGCTTCGTTATTTCCCAGAGGATATTGTTAAACTTAACCTCATGCCTTCAGGTAAAGCCTCAGTGACAGAAAAGGGCATTGTGTTCCAGGGCATGCGGTTTACTACGGAACGGGCTATTAAGGAAATGTGGTTTGAACAGGCACGCTTAAAAGGATCGTGGGTTGAGGATATTTCTTATGATCCGAGAAACATTAACTATATTTATTTGAGGGAACCTGGCGGCAGAAGCTATCAAATCTGTACTTTGCTGGGTTCAGAAGAAGCCTATAGCAACAAATCCTATGATGAAGTGGTCTATAAGCGCGAATATGAAAGATTCACCAGCCAAAAGCTGAATCAAGCCCAATTGCAGCAGAGGGTTGATCTTAATATGGATATTGATTCTATTATTAAAATCGCTGAAGGAATGGCTCCAGAGAAGGACAAGTTGTCAAGCAATACAGCACGAGTTAAGAATATAAAGACAAAACGCAAAATCGAAAAAGCTGGGGAACGAAAAAAGGAAGCCTTTGTTTTAGCTCCTGAAAAGAATAGGCTGAACAACAATAATCCAGCGCCTGTTGTCCCATTATCCGATGAAACAACAGAGAATATAGGGATTTCCAAAGCTGAGCTTTTTAGAAGAAAACAGCAGGAGAAAATTTATGGACGAAAAAAATCTGAATAAGGACACAGTTTTAGGGCAGGCGGCATTAGCCAAATATACTGAGCAAGCTGTACCGGATTATAAGGGTAATCCCCTTATCGAGGCCCTTCCAGATATTTTTTCTGAAGAGGAGCTTTTCGATGTTTTGAGCAGTTATCCTTTGTATGATGAAGATGAAAGGAAACTTCCTCCGCATATTCGCTATCACTGCGTTATGAGAATAACACGTTACTTCCAGCCGCGATTGAAACATTTCGACTTGGAAAGCCGCCTTTCCACCGCTATAAGACAGGGTTATATTGCTCGCAATCCTTTGGGAAAAAACTATGCTATGCTTCTCCAACAGGGATACCAGATGATTAAGAACAAGAAGTATCCCGAAATATTTAACCCAGAAGTGCTGACCAGTGCTTCTGGATTTACGATGATTGGCATTTCAGGGATAGGCAAGACAAAGGCGATTGAACATGTTTTAGCTCCCTATCCCAAATTAATTGTTCATTCCGAATACAACGGTCAGCCCTTAAATCTTTACCAAATTCCCTGGCTGAAACTGGACTGCCCTCATGATGGGTCGTTAAAAGCCTTATGTATTAATTTCTTCACCAAAATTGATGAGCTTCTTGGAACAAACTACTACGAAAAATTTGGGACATCCAGGGGCGTCTCCACAGATATTTTGATTCCGCGCATGGCTCAGTTAGCTAGCCTCCATTGCATAGGGGTTCTTATCATAGATGAAATCCAACATCTCAGCCTCCCAAAAAGCGGCGGAGCTGAAAAAATGCTAAACTTCTTTGTCAGTTTGGTTAACACTATCGGAATCCCCGTAGTGTTAGTAGGGACATACAAAGCAAGGCCCATTCTCCAGGCCGCTTTCAGGCAGGCTCGTCGTGGATCGGGACAGCAAGGTGATCTAACATGGGATATCCTCGACAATGATGAAGAATGGGATATTCTCATTGATGGAATGATGAGATATCAATGGACAAAGGAAATTATCCCTCTGAGCAAGGAATTAAAGAATACTCTTTACGAAGAAAGTCAGGGCATCGTGGATATAGCTATTAAGCTGTTTATTATGGGACAACTGAAAGCTATAAGCACCGGCATCGAGAAAGTTAGTTCTGAACTTATTAGGAAAATCGCGAAGGAAAATTTAAGGCTTGTTAAGCCTATGTTGGAAGCCTTAAAGTCTGGAAACACGCTGGAAATAGCTAAGTATGACGATATACGGCCAACGGATATTGATCTTCAAAGATTCTTTGAGAATAACTCCCCTCTGGCTCAATGGGATGCCATAAAGTCTCTGAAAATGAATCAAGAGAAGCAGAAACTAGGTGAACAGCGCAGCGCAAAAGAACAAGCTTTAATGCAACTTCTGCAGTTGGAAGTTGATGAGGATTTAGCTTTAATTGCACTTGAAAAAGTTTTAAGCAGCTCAAAGAATGAGATGAGTGTTTCAGAAATTGTTAAAGCATCTCTAAAATTGATTATGGATATCCAAGAGAAGAAAAGTGAACAGAGTGATGCAAAGAAGGTGAAGCCAAAAGTTACCTTAGAGAAGGTGAAACCCGAAGAACCAACCTTATGCATAATCGTTGATAAAGGGCGGGAGAATAAAAAATCTGCCTATGAGCCGACGGTAAGGTAAGCTTATTTACGTATTGGAATGGAGATAAAAAGGCTCTGTTAGCAAAAGAGGATGATGCTTTAGAAGCTTATATTGTTTTTTGTGCAAATCAACTGAGACTATACTTTTCCGCAGTAAAAAAGAATTTCCGCGATGCGTGGGAAGCCACTGATTCAAAAATTTTGTCTGTAACGTCAATAAATGGTTTTATTATTGCTTTTACGCGTCAGCTAGAAAGTAATGGAATACAAGATTTTGATTTTTACGATGCAAAATTAAAAAACTTAAATATTGATTTTTCAAAAGCTATCTTTACTTATACATCTAGTCAATACAGAAAGTTCTCTAACCAGATTCTTCAAGAAGCATTTGAGCTAGATATAGATAAAGTATAGTTGAAATATTAATCCTCTTAAATAATTAGAGTGACACAACGGTAGCTTTTAATAAATAGAACCTTTGTGTCACTCTATTTTTTCGGTTTGGAATTAGAAATTGATCCTTACCACGAAAGAAACTTTAACTTGCTCTAGATTGATTCCCAAATTAGCTTTTACTTCGTTTATGAACCATAAACAAAGTTCTTTTTCACTTGAGATTTTTTGTTGTAGTTTTTTTTGAGATACAATGTCGGCCATATTTTGCAGATTGTTTTTCTGCTCTTGAGTAAATCCGTTATCTTCGAAAAAAAACACATCACCACTTATTGTTAACTTTATTATCGACCGCAATGTAACTCCTCCTTTCCTATACAACAAAACAAAATTCCTAACGCTAGCGTTTGAAGTAGTTACAGATAAGATAATCTTCTTAAATGAATCTTCGTTTGAAACTGTACTGGGGCAGTATGCATTATTCTCTGATTATTCGCTTTCTGGAAATATTTATGCAGATTATCAAAAAACATAACAGAGATTGGAGTATGTTTCAAAATTGATGATTTCATTCAGTTTAATTATACAAAGGAACACATTAAGGAGGTCATAAGAATGACCGTAAAAGAGTTTTATGGTAAGACTCCCAAAGAACTAGGGATGAAGCTCTTATATGTACCTCAGAAAAAGAGTGTTTTGAATAACTTTTTTTCCCTAATAATACTTGATAAGTTTTTCTGAATTTGCAATCTGCTAACTTTTTTTTCCGGTTCCTTTTTGTTATTTCTGTAAGAATGCTTAATACAGCCCATCATTTTTAACAACTTTATTTCCTATAAACAGCAGCTGTGTCGTTGTAAAAATGTTTGAACTGTATTAAAAAGTTTGAACACGAGTAAGAAGATTAAACAAAGCGAATAAAAAAGATAGAACTGAACCACCTCTACTGATATGATATTGGTAGAGGTGGTTTTTGTGGAAAATGGAAAACAGCCGACATAAACCGAGGGTACAAAGACGATTACTCTTTGATTCCCCGTGGGAAGGCCTACTAGCTATTTATTGTGATACAAGATGCTTTATGATTTTAGAATTCTTAGAAGAGTGTCAGAACCAGTTGATCAAAGTAAATAAGGGAGTGGAAGTAGAATGAAATCTTTATTCGACCAAACACAGTTTTCCGGAATCAAGCTAAAAAACCGATTTTTCCGTTCAGCAACTTATGATGGTTTAGCCGATGAACGCGGGCACATGACGGAAGCGTTATTTCAGGTCTATGAGAATTTAGCAAAGGGGGGAGTCGGGACTATTATCACGGGTCTTACGACTGTAACTGATATAGAGCAGCCCATTCCATGCCAAATGGCTATCTACGATGATTCATTCATTGACGGCTATAAGAAGTTGAGCGAGATGAGTCATCGTTACCATGCTAATATTATCCTGCAACTCGTTTGCCTCGGATCCCAAACTTCAAGCGGCAAGGTGATGTGGGGACCAAGCTCCGTCGAAGATTTGGGTTACAAAACTACCCCGGATGAAATGACACCTCAAGAGATTCTCCTTGTTCAAACAGCTTTTGCCGATGCAGCGCTTCGAGCAAAGAAGGCGGGGTTTGATGGAGTTCAGATGCACGTTGCTCATGGATATCTATTAAGTAAATTTTTGACGCCCAATTATAACCGCAGAACTGATGGCTATGGTGGCAGCATTGAGAATAGAGCAAGAATGGTCATGGAAACGTATAAAGCAATCCGGGAAAAGGTTGGTCCGGACTATCCGGTTCTGATTAAAATCAATAGCGAAGATTATATGGATCAAGGGATGACTTTCGAAGAGTGCAAATACGTATGCAAAGAATTGGTGAAATTAGGAGTAGATGCAATTGAAGTAAGTGGGGGTAGTTTCTCGTCGCGGCGTAACGAGGGGCCATCAAGAAAAATAACCCTGGAACAGGAATCATATTTCAAGTCTTATGCCGCTGAAATAGCGCAAGAAATTAATGTTCCGGTCATCTTAGTAGGTGGTAATCGTGAATTTGGATCACTGACGGAGATTTTGAATCAAACTCCGATTAAATACTTTGCCCTTTCTCGACCGCTAATAAGGGAGAGCAATCTCATTAACCGTTGGCAAGATGGCGATCTGGACCACGCAAAATGCATTTCTTGTAGTAAGTGCTTTGGGCGACGGGACGGAACCAGCTGTGTTTTCAACCGTCAGAATAATGCTGAAAATAACGGATGAGCGTATCTATAAATGATAATAAAAAGGGGATCAGGCAAATTGGTGCCGGATCCCCTTTGGGGTGAATAGCGAGAAAGTCGTATGATTAGATTAATAATAGTCATGAGTCATGACCATTTAACTAACAGTTTCTCACTGCATTTCTTGTGGGCGTTGGTCATCGCCGGGTGGCATCATACCATCAACAGGCGGCATCATGCCTTCCCTAGAAGGCATATTCCCATCCCCATCGGGTCGCTTGCCAAAGCCACCGCCACCACCACCGGGGCCTGTATTTTGCGGTTTAGTGGTTACACCCGATTCCGAAAGATAGGTAAGCGAGTCCGAAAGTGTTACATCAACTAGTTTGGTGTTTCCGCTATAAAGCGTATAGGTAGAGCCCGCCAATAATTTAGGAGACGAAATTGCAACCGTACTATATTGTTTTGAGGGTGTATAGGTTGCAACAATAGTTCCATCCTTATCTTTAAGGATTATGGTACTTCCTGCAGCTTGTGAAGATGTGTAAGTCATCAGGATAGACAGTTGTGAATTAGTGCTGGGAGCTTGAGCCATTCCAGAACTGCCGGATGCTACGAGAGTTCCTCCGCTTATTGTAAAGCCACCGTCATAATCAAGCGCACCATTATTATTTGCCGTTGGGCCATCAACATAGACAGTACCCCCTGTCATGTTTACACTCCCGTTGGAATCCAGTCCGTCACCATTTGCGTTTAAAGCAACTTCGCCGCCAGTTATAGTCAAAACACCCTCCTTGCTATTAACATTAATTCCGTCATCTGTAGAGGTAGCAATAACTTTCCCCCCATTTACAGTAATATTGGTACCC
Source organism: Desulfosporosinus sp. (assembly GCA_003512645.1). Lineage (GTDB taxonomy): Bacteria > Bacillota > Desulfitobacteriia > Desulfitobacteriales > Desulfitobacteriaceae > Desulfosporosinus. Next base: position 8,761 of record DOPS01000137.1, on the reverse strand, counting down.
TCCAAACCCTCATAGGAGTTCTTAATGGTTATTTCGCCATTGTCTATGTGGACATTATTGTCCGCGTGTACTCCATCATCACCGCTTTGTAAGGTCAGGATACCACCATTTATGGCGACATCATTGTTGCTGTGGACGGCATCCTCATAGGATGAAATATTGATATTACCACCATTAATGAGAATACTATGACCTGCTTTTAAACCTTTTTTGCTTTCCTCGTTCTCTGTACTCGTTGGATTGGTATTTGTAGTGGTAGTGGTGGCATTTTGACCGGGACGACCACCAAAGTTATTGTTGCCACTACTGATACTCTTGCCGGGATAGCCACCGCCGGAGTTTAGATTGAAGTTACCATCCTCAATTTGTACTTGCTTTATTGCCTGTATTGCATCGTTTGCAGCAGTAATCGTGAACTCTCCGTTTTGGATAATGACATTTCCCTTGCCCTTGCCCTCATCTGTTTCATTGGTAGAGCGTATGCCGTCTTTACCAGCTGTTATGGTAATACTTCCGTTTTTAACACTAACCATGTCCTTACCAACTATTCCGTCAGACTTTGCGTTGACAATCAACGTACCGTCCGTGATTTTTAAGTCATCCTTGCTGGTAATTCCATCGTTATTATCAGCTGTCACCGTTAATGTGCCACTACCGGTTAGGGTAAGGTCGGCCTTGCTGAAAATAGCAGCGGACGGTTCACCATCAGCATTTACAAGGGTGTTACTTCCTCCAGTTACTGAATTTTCGGTGCCATTCTCAAGGAGTATGACCGTCTTTTTAGCGCCTTTAATATAGATAGGAGCGCTTGTTTGACTCTTGATCGTTGCTTCGTTTAAGACGAGAAAGACCGTTTCTTTATCGATATCCTTATTCACATCAACAATAATACTCCCGTCCGTTAACGTTCCAGTAATCTCATAGACACCCGATGCGGAGATCGTTACAACCGAGCCTTGTACGGCTAAACCGTCTCCTTTTACTGTGGCTGAGCTTCCATTTAAGCCAATCGTCTTATAACTGCTGTTTTTCCAGTTGAAATAATTATTGTCGCTATCATACTTTACAGAAACCGCCTTGATATCGCTGGTAGTGGCAGTACTTATGCTTTCCAGGTTGGAGCCTTCTTTCGTGGCAGCACAACCTATAGTACCGGTTATTAAAAGCGTCAGGGATAAGATAATCCCAAGTGGTTTTTTCATGAATATTCTCCCTTTAACGTAAATTTTATCGATTGATGAACACCAGCGATTATGATACGAAATCACCGCTGTAGCTGATAAGCACAGCATTTTTCACGCCGACAATTGCCGAGATGTTGTTAACAAAGCTACTTTCTTTGTCTTTAACCCGAACTTCTAGAGTTAATTCGATATTGTCTTGCGATACGTTTTTTTGTTTCAGGTTATACCGTTTGGTATGAGTGTGTATCAGGCCGAGAACGTCTTTTTCACTATCGTCTCCGNNGCTAGGGAATAGAAACCAGCGCCGACCACGATGCCAGCAGCGGCTCCCCAGAATATGAAAATCAAATCAGTAGGGTCTTTGATGGGGGTTCTGAAACGTACAATACTGAGCGCTCCGACCATACCGAGGGAGAGGATAAGGTTTGAATTGATGGCAATGATAATCATAGCGGTAACCATCGTAATACCAATTAAGGTCACATTAAAGCTCTTCGAATATAAGACACCGCTAAAAATCTGCTTGTAGAGTATATAGATGAAGAAGCCTATCAGGAAGGCAACCGACATCGTGATAAGAGTGTTTACGATAGAGATATCGGCACCGAAATTACTCAGGACTGATTTTTTAATGATATCGATAAAATTAAGCGCTTGATCTGTATTCATAGGTTATTGATCCTCCCATAGATTCAATTTAATAAACTTTCTACAGATAACATATTTGGAGGCGGACTGACGATGTAAGCCCTCTAGTTGCAAGACATTGCGAATAGAGCTGGGTAAATACTCATCGTATTTAACCTCCAGGATAATTTGGTTTTCTGACAAGGCTTGAACCATATTCAAATCCCGACTGAAAAGATCCGTACGATGCAAACCACTTTTCAGATCTTTATCGAAGGTAATGCGAACATTGCCGTGAGGATGAATGTAGGGCTCTCTAACATAGTCCACGATCACCTTGGGACGCAACAATTGATGGGTCATTTCGTTGTGTAATTCCATCAAAAACGGCTTGCTGTGATTATTCAGTTCCTGATAGTCACCAGCGAGGATATTGTCTGCCATCTCTCTGGTGAGTGACTCTTTGATTTTGGCAATATAGTCACCGTTCTTAATCTTTTTTTCAAAGTGAATCACCTTATCTTCTAAATTGTAGATGCGGATTCGATATTTCTTTCGTTGACGTATCCCTCCTAATTTTTCAGCGAGAGCCTTGTTATTGATGTCATCAAAGTATAAGCTGCGAATGTGGTACTCTCCTGTAGGTCCGACGTGCTCATCGCGTTGCATCAGGTGTTTCAGACGCTGCCGGAGCGTGTAATATTGATGATAATTGATAAAGAATTTTAACTCATGACGATATTGGATGGCTTGGTTCAGGGTTCACACCTCATTTCTCCTCGTGACATTGTTTAAATGGTATATTGGCATTATAAGCAAGCTTGCTGAATTCCACTTGAAGATTGCCTGAATGTTTGCTGAAAAATACGTCTAGGGTAAGCAGTTTTATTGACTTGGGTTTCCTGTCAGTATATGATTCAGGAAACTTTCAGCATTCTTTCAGTTTGTATTCAACCTATAATTGCATAATTAAATAAGGTTCAAATGGGTTGGGTTTTTAAAGTAAGCCAGTTTTNNATGGGTCTTCAAGAGGAAGGGTATGAAGTACAAACCGCTCAAGACGGGATGATGGCGGTAACCCTTGCTAAGCAATTCCAGCCACATATCATTATTCTTGACGTTATGATGCCTGGTATGGACGGATTTGAAGTGTGTCGAATGCTCAAAAAGACCGAGAATGTAGCGATCATTATGCTCACAGCAAAGGACGAAGTCGATGACCGAGTGAAAGGACTAATGCTCGGAGCGGATGATTACATGATGAAACCGTTTAGCTTTGAGGAATTGCTAGCCCGTATTCAGGCTAGAATACGGAATCAATTTCCTAATCTATTAGGGGAGGTTGAGATAGGAGCCTTTCGAATCGACGATCGGCGCAAAGAAATCCTTTACGAGCAAAGGGTT
>DOPS01000137.1:0-5530 GCA_003512645.1 Desulfosporosinus sp. | reverse complement strand
TATGACTTTGGCGGGGATGAAAATATCGTTGAAGTGTATATTCGGGCGCTCAGGGAAAAATTAAATGATAAAGAACACCGTCTGATTCGCACCTTGCGTGGGGCGGGATATCGAGTAGACGTGTAATGAAAACAAACTCACTGCGCTTTCAGCTCTTATCTCGTACGTTATTGCTTATGGCACTTTTACTGGTGATCATTGGCTTGGTTCAATATGTTTTCATGCGAGGGTTTATCTATCAAAATAAAGCATTGAGTGTGCAAAGCCAGATTCTATCAATTCCTCCAGATGCGTGGGAAAAATTGGTGTGGGAAATCCCAGATGAAATGCCAAGCCATTCAGAGGGGAAACCATCGGGTAAGGGTTTCAGTCGTGTTCCCTTTTTCGCCTTGCAGGACTCCACGATTGTCTTCTATGATATGAATGGAACCTTTTCAGTTCTTTCGAATACTTCCATAAATTCTGAAGCTCCTCCTAAATTAGCTGAACGAGATTATCAAGAAGCCATGCGTTCCAAGTCCAAGCTCACGTATAAAGTCTCAAAACAAGGGTCAGGTAGCGAGCAATTGATCGTTCTTCAGTCCATTAAGGCGAGAGATCAATTGCTCGGAGTAGTTCAAGTAAGTTTGAGTACAAGCTCTTTGAGGGATATTTTAACTCGGCAACTACTGACGTTTTTGTTGATCTCATTGCTTGCTTTAATAGGAGGATTGTTGGCTTTTATTCCCGTACTGAGAAAAACGTTGGTCCCTTTGTCGAAGATGGTGGATACAGTAGAACAAATCGACGCTGGAAATCTTGCCGAACGCTTGCCGATTGAACAAGGGCAGGTAGAAATCGACCGATTGGCAGACTCCTTTAATGGAATGCTCGAAAGGCTAGAAACCTCCTTTGAAGCGGAAAAAGAGGCCAAAGAACAGATGCGGCGTTTTGTTGCGGATGCCTCTCATGAGCTTCGCACGCCTTTGACCTCGATTCATGGGTTCTTAGAGGTGCTGCTTCGTGGTGCGATGAATCAACCAGATAAGTTGCACAAATCCTTAACGAGCATGTACGCAGAGTCTGAACGCATGAAAAAGTTAGTTCAAGATCTGCTTCTACTAGCAAAGCTGGATCGATCCCCTAATGTTCAGCTCAATGAGGGAGCGTTGGACGAGATCATTAAGGAAATGGCACCGCAGTTGAGGTTTTTAGCGGGAAACCGTAAAGTGAGTTTAAGACTTACTGTAGATTTGAAATGTCGATTTGACGAAGATAAGATGAAACAAGTTATTTTAAATCTCTTTCATAACGCGGTACAGCATACCGATCCTGAAAAGGGGGATATCCAAATTTCTTTGGAAACTGCTTCAGGTGGTGTGGAACTAAGTGTAAGAGATAATGGTTCTGGCATTACACCGGAGCATTTGCCTAAGCTATTTGACCGTTTTTATCGAAGTGATTCTTCTAGAACTCGTAAATATGGAGGGGCTGGGCTAGGACTTGCCATCACAAAATCGCTCGTGGAGCTTCATGGAGGGACAATTCGAGTTGAAAGTCAGGCAGAGGAAGGAACCGCATTTTACGTATGGCTCCCGCAGTCTTATCCAAGATGATCTCTCTATTTCATCCAATATCTAGTTGTAATTCACTATCATTTTTACACTATCCTATCAACTGAAAACAGGTTACCCTTTTTCGTAACGGGTCGCTTTAAGGTACAAAAGGTCAAATTACAAATGACGCCCAAATTGATAACAATTTTGAGCGTCATTTCTTTGTATGTCCAATGTTCTAAAGTATCATCCCCTTAAAGAACCAGCGGTCTAAACTAGCATTACTAAATTATGGTTAACGATGTTCAAGTAACAATTTATTTTCTGTTAATTAGCCTCAGTTATTTTTATCTAGCACCTTGGTAAAAAAAGCTAAGGCTAAACCAAATACTATATGCGCAATAATTGTAACAACCGCGCCAGTTGGCTCTTGAGGTAATTTATCCTCAACTGTTTGCCCAAGCAATGTACCAAAAAGGCTTACCCAAACCACTAAACCGAAGCCCACACCCTTTGTCCATAAATTCTTTGAACCAAAAAGGTAAATAAAATACACAAATACAACTCCCAAAAGTGAAGTAACTGTAATGTCAGCAATGGCATCTACCAGATAAGCTAACTTATGGTAAAGGTACTCCTTCTGGATAAAGCGAGTAGCTACAACTTGCCAAAATACAACCTTTGTGAACCCAAAGATAAAAAGAATATAATTAGTTGTTAGCTTTAGTGCATCGGCTAGTATACCTATCAAAACTCCTATTAAAATTTTATCCTTAAATAAAAGATCCCCTCCTTGATTATAATGGGTAAAGTACATGTATTAATGTTTTTAGATCAATTTTGGCTTCTGAGGAGTAATATCTACACTTAATTTGGATGTTTATTCATATAATCTCTAAGCCAATATTTGTGAAATTCTTCGTCGAGAAGATATTCCATAAGAATATCTTTGATAATTAGGTATTCCTTTTCGTTCGATTCCTCAATAAACTCTCGATACTTTTTGATTGCCTCATTTTCAAGCGTAACACCAAATTTGCACGTGCTGTGTCGACCAATAGATTCAACCGTTTCACCTACGAAACTACCTGCTAATTGAAAAATTGAACCCACTAAAGAGGGAACCTCCTCATTTGCTTGGTCAATCATATTGGCAAAATAGTCAGCATGTCCTTGTTCTATTTGCACCATTTTTTCAAAGGCTTTTTTGTAATACTCATCCGTTGTAGAATTAGCCTGGGCATTATAAAAGGCAACTTGAAATGTCTCTAATGTATAGAATTCCTTAAAGCGAAAAATTAATTTATTATCCATTTTACCTCCAGTTGATAACGCTTAATTATGCTTAAATTGCTCACCCCGAGTATGACGATAACGGCTATAAATGATGTAAGTCTTATGGAATGGGTGGGAACGACTTTTGGGTCATATTGCTCTATATCATGGCACGATGCACAAAACGAGGGAACGGATGTCGTAGGATTATGTTTTCCTAAAATCAATGTTAAAATGCCTTGAATTAGCCAAAAAGAAAATCTTAGAAAACTTGCCCTCAACGCAGAGAAATTACGGAATGGATTGATGATATTGATACAGCCACGTTTCATCGGCCGAGTGACTTTTTTGCTGGTGCTGCTGTCTCTCCATTTAAAGCCTATGAATCAGAGCAAATGTCTCATTACTTTAAGCTGAAAAAAAGGTTGCAAGTGGTACAAATTAAATTCATATAACCATTTAGTTATGAAAACTTTGATTTTAACGATATTTGTTTTGGTCGTTCTGGGCGAGCTTATTGGGCAATATCTAAGAATCAGAATATTGGACCAAAAGAGTGCGGTCTGCCGAACTCCGGCGGCTTAAGGAACAACTTTCCGAAGGCATCACCAGGGTCAGGATTATCCTAATAAGAAATAAAGAAGGGCAAAATCGTTTAAGATTTTGCCCTTCTTTAGTAACAATTTCTAAATTCAATGAAATTAAGAGAAACTAACTTAACGGCTATTAATTGACTGTATCATTTTTGTAGTGGGTAAATCACTAAATTCTTACGTATTCGACATGGATAAGATGATAGAATTTACTATCTTTTGTGTCCACGGATTTTATAAGTATTGAAAAACACTATTTTGGTAATACACAATCAAAAGTTGAAGGGTGAATTAACATACGCAATATTAATTGGCGGTCTCCATACTTATATCTAATGCTTGTACCTTTTCTTTGGTCGACAAATTTTATCATTGGCAAACTATTAGTAGATACCGTACCGCCTCTGACGATGAGTACAGCGCGCTTTACTGTGGGAGTAATAATCCTCTCATTGATAATTGCAAAATCGAAACGCCCAGAACGAGGTTCTTGGTAAAAAGCCTGTGTTCCCTTGCTCATAATGGGGATTACCGGAGTCTTAGGGTTTAATAGTTTGCTTTATGCCGGCCTACGCTCTCGCTAAAACATAGGTTAAGGACCTTCGGTCCTCACCTCCGAACCGTACTCGATTCAGTCAGTTCTCCCAGCGGGGCGTAATCTCGTCGGGGCGGCGTGTCTCTTGCTGTACATGGTCGTAAGGGTAAGTAGGGGGCGAATCGTTGCTTTCTTTGTGGCAAGAATGACAAAGTAGAACCTACTGAAAGGAGCAAATAATGAACGATGATAAATCAATGGCTGAAGAGAATGGCGAGGAACAATTTGACTACGAAATAGTGAGCATAATAAAGCCAGCCTACTTTAGAAAATTAGTAGCTCTTCTGATTCTATTAGCTTTTATAGCAATGTCTGTGCCTAATCTCCCTTACCTCCTATCTAATCAGCTGAATTTCTTAGATCAGAATAGAGCTTTAAAGGAAGACGATATCGTTCAACGATGCAAGCCTGCGGTAGTAAGCATAGAGGCTATGGTTACAAATGAGTTTCTTAATACGGTGGTAAAACAGGGCACAGGATTTAATATTTCCACAACAGGTACGATAATAACTAATCAACATATCGTAGCCAACGCTAGCACGATAACTATCCGCTTTGGTGATGGAACGGAGTATTACTCCAAACACTATGAGGTCGTCCCGGATGTAGACATAGCTATTATTCGGTTAAAAGGGAATGATCTTCCCACCATTGCACTCAACATAAATAACAGGGCACAAAGTGGCGAAACCGTGACCATTATCGGCAATCCGTTGGGGTTTGAGAAGATATCGCAGAGAGGTACAGTAGGTCATTTTTACAGTATGAAGAATAGCCTGACCCAGGTTTTTGATATTAATGTACCTATTAACCCTGGTAATAGCGGTAGTCCGGTCATAGATAATCAGGCCAAGGCGGTAGGTATTGTCTTTGCCAGTACTAATGTCGATATAAATGGCAAATTAGAGCTTCGGGCCTTAGCAATACCTATTCAGGTTTTGCCCCTCGGAATATAAACGCTGAATCTGTCTAATTGCTCTTTCCAATCTGCGTGGAAAGGTTAGATCTTCAGAACTACATACTAAGACCTTCCAGCCATCCTTATTATACTTTTTCAGATCACAAGGATGCTCGGGGTCATGAATACAAATCAGGATATTTTCCACTTGGGCCAGAAATGTTTGCCCCATTAAGCTCTTGTTCCAATAGATAGTGCCTTTTGGAAAGATGTTACTTAGAACGTGTTTAAGAAGATAAGCTTGCGTAGGAACTTGCAAGGGGCCAAATGCTGAAGAAGTTTTAGAGTGGATGGATGTAACTAAAGCAGGGGTTTTTATAAGTACATCCTGTTCAAGCTCAGTGACAGCCTCAAACTTCGATTCAGCCTCGGCAAGCGCCTGAGCATCAGCTTTGGCTTGGGATTCAGCCAGGGCAAGAGCCTCAGCAAGCACTTGAGCATCAGCTTTGGCTTGGGTTTCAGCGAGAGCAAGAGTCTCAGCAAGCGCCTGAGCATTAGCTTTGGCTTGGGTTTCAGCGAGGGCAAGAGCCTCGGCAAGGGTTTGAGAATCAGCTTTGGCCTGGGTTTCAGCCTG
>DOPS01000377.1:0-14970 GCA_003512645.1 Desulfosporosinus sp. | reverse complement strand
AGAACTGCCCGGCGCACAACAAGCCATTTTTTTGCGAAAATGGCCCCGCTAAGTTCAGGTATTGTATTCCAGAATCCTGTGCTTTCTTCGCGGCAATACTCAATCTCCCAGTACTTGGCGCAAAGGTTCCCGATAGAAGCCCCGGCACTAAAATAAGACAATTTTCCGCACTATGTCTCCCTACATGAGGAGGCACATTTTCTTTAACAAGGTAGGAAGTCAGCCCTCTGCCATAATATTGACTGAGTACGTCATTATATTCCCGTTCTTCCACGGTTTCAGCCGTAAGATTTACGTACATTATTTTGCTCAAAGTCAGTTCTCCCTTCAATATTTAACATGCACTCCAAATATTGACGCGTATATTCCGCTTGGAGCGAGGTCAAGACCTCTTCTTTCAGCCCAGCTTCTACGATTTTCCCTTGATGAAGGACAAGTATGAAGGTGCATAAATCAAACAATATATTTTTGTTATGAGTCACGATAATAAAGCTAATCCCCAGCAGTTTGTTTACTCTGCTAAAAATTGAACCCATTTCCTGCGCAGAACCTTCGTCGAGCATAGACATACTTTCATCCGCAATAATGATTTGGGGAAGTGTAATCAAGGCACGGGCTATGGCGATTTTTTGCCTTTGCCCACCACTAAGGCTCTTTATTTTCCGGTCCATAAATTCTTCCCCAGGAAGCCCTGCTAAAACAAGTGCTTCTTCAGGTTCCAAGTAATCTCGATGATTTCGTTTACAGAGTCTTGCCGGTTCAGACAGGGTGCTAATAACCGTTGCTTCATCCGCCATGGAGGCGTAAGGATCCTGGAAGACATACTGAATAGACGCACATTCTGCAAAACTGCGCTTTCTAAGTCGTCCAACCTCTTTTCCCAGCATAAACACACTGCCTGAATCTGCTGTTTCCAAACCCATCAAGATTTTGAAAAGCGTGGTTTTGCCCCCGCCGCTCTCCCCGATCAGCGCAATAATACTCCCTTCCTCTAGCTTCAGGTTTATTCCGTTCAGGATCACCGCGCTCCCAAAAGGAGTGTCAAAGGATTTGGTCAGGTTCGTCCCTTTTAACAGTTCAGACATTTTAACCTCCTGATAGAGTTCAGCTCTACTCAATTCCCAATTGATTGAGAGAATGCTACAGCTCAATCACCTTGTCAGCGATACTCGTTGCAAACCCCAAATGATGGGACACAACAATTAGGCCCGCTCCCTCATGTTTTCGCTTTTTAAGAAAATCCATGGTCTTAGATAAGGTCATAAAATCTAAGGCAGAGGAAGGTTCATCCAAGATAAAGAGCCGAGGCTGCTTGATAAATCCCATTAAAATGACCACTCTTTGCTTCATTCCCCCACTAATCTGAAAAGGGTATAAACGACTGATCTCTTTCTCTAAGCCTAGATCTTGAAAAAATAAGTCCAGTCTTGAGTCAGGTACCTTGCAGCTTCTTTTAACCAACTCAATCTGTTCCCCGATGGTTAATGACGGGTTTAAGCCGTTTTGGGCATATTGGGGCATATAACTGATGGCTTGATACCGCTCCCTCCCCCAGACCCGCAGATCCTTCCCCATTAGTTCAGCAAGGTCGTATTCCACCATGCCTGTGAAAGAATGACTAAAAAGGGCATTTAACAAGGTGGTCTTACCACACCCGGTTTTGCCCATGATCGCCAAACACATACCCTTACTCAGTTCAAGTTTTGGAAAACTCCACCAGGCAGAGCTACTTGAATACCTTGCTTTAAACTTACTAACCTTCAAAATCATTACGTTTCACTTCTAACTTCTAATTTCATCAACGTTATAGGCAATCCTAGAAATAGCCAACACAAAAATCAAAATACAAAGGAGCGGTGGTAGAAGATACCATAAATATGTATTGCCACTAAAAATCCCTTCATAATCTAAAGCATTCCTCATAAGACGCCCCCAGGATTTGGCCAGAGGGTCTCCTATCCCGAAAAAGGCCAAGGTGGATTCATACACAGCCGCTTTACCACACAGGAAAACAAACATCGTGGCAACTGCAGGATACAATTCTCGCCACATTTTTAGAGTAATATCGAAGATGTTGCCTTTCAAAAGCAGGGTGTATTGAACCTTTTCCAGCTCAATAACACTGAGAGCTTTAGCTCGGATAATCCTAGTGATTTTACTCCAGGAAAAAAAGGCAATCGCTAGAATGCTGTTATAAACCGTTGGCTTGGCAATCGCCGTAATAAAAAGCAAGACCACAATTTCCGGGACAAGAATAAACACTTCCGTCATCCTCACAATCATCCGATCGACTAAGCCTTTATAGTAAGCGGCTATGATCGCTAGGACCGTCCCGCTTAACGTGGCTAATACTGATGCAGCTATAGCAATTCCTATCGATACCCTGAAGCCGACGAGGAGCATGGATAAGATATCATGGCCCATTTCATCGTTCCCAAAAGATGATCGAAGGATGGGGACACTAAGGAATCAAAACTAAAATCACCGGCCTCGTAGGGAGAAATCAACGGGTAGGTTAATCCTATCAGGGCCATGACCAGTATAATAATCCAGGATCCTTTACTTGAATGAAAAATTTTCATGCCTGCACCCTCGGGTTTAACCTTTTGATGATTAGTTCAAAGATTAAATTAATCACAATTCCGTAAATACCCGTGACCAGCAGAATACCCTGCAAGAGCGGGTAGTCCCTGCTATAGGCGGCGGTCTTGAGCAGGGTTCCGATACCCGGATATGAAAATACCACTTCGACAAATAAAACTCCCGAGATAGCGTAGAGAAACTGAATATTTATCTTGCTCAGAATCTCGGGTAAGGTGTTCTTCAAGATGTACTTGTAATTTATAACGTGCTCTTGAATATTAAGATACTGGGCCATTTCCACAAACGGTTGGTTCTTGGTTCTAGAACAGGTATTATGGGTCAAGATAAAAATTGGAGGCAGTTCAGCCAACACAAGTACCCATAAGGGCAAAATGGCATGCCCTATTACATCCAGTATCCAACCAGGGTCACTAACGCTGATTCCCGGAGTGTATGCTCCACTCGAAGGAAACAGGTCAAACTTATAACTTAACAACATTTGCATAATGATAGCTATTACAATAACCGGCACAGAGTTTAGTCCAGTAAAAATGTTCAGCCAAACTGCCCTTTTTCTAGCCTTTCTAACCGCATAAAATAAGCCTAAAGGTATTCCTATACTGGATGAAATTCCAATGGATACAAAGGACAAGAAAATCGTCCAACCCAAGCACCCCGTCAATAAATCAGCAACAGGCAGTTTATAATGGAAGGACCTCCCCAGATCAAAATTCAAGAGATCTTTGAGATACAACAAAAACTGCTCTGGTACAGGTTTGTCTGGGTGATAGTATTGGACAAAGGAGTTAAAGCTATCTTCCGGCATCGTGGTATTGAGCACATACATATCCGAATGGGAAAAAAAGAAGGGACTACCCGGGATTAACCTGGGCAGTAAAAAACTTATTGAAGCTACCAGAACTATATAAATAATCGTCTTCTTTAGAATCTTCATCATTGATCCCCGTACTATTTCCACTGTCCCTTAATATAGACCAGCTTGTTTTGTGTCGTGGGCACAGCGATAGCGACCCCGTCTTTCGTGAAAAACCAGCCGTCAAATTTATTCTGATTATAAGCAAAGGTAATTTTCCTATAATACAGGGTTAACGTCGGGAGTTCCTCGGCAATGATTTCTTGAAGCTCGGCAACCTTTTGGTAGCGCTTAGAGTGATCATTTTCCCGTAACTGCTCAGTAAAGAGTTGATCAAATTGATCGTTAGACCAACCTTTTCCGCCCTGAGTTGTTATTTTGGGCGTAGACCCTTGAGTAACTTTTTCCGAAGCAAATCTGGCAAGCAGCACCGGATCTCCACCAAAGGAACCATGCCCATTGAGAGCTAACTGAAATTTCCCTTCCTTCATTAAGGAATCTAGGCTCTGCCCATCCATGGCTTTAACATTTATTTTAATCCCCGCAGCAGAACAATAATTTTTAATCATTTCCGCTTCATTGACCCGATCATCCGTGACGATGAATTCGTACTCCATGGATTTACCCTTGAAATCCCTCGTGCCATCTTGATTGACGTCCTTCATCCCCGCAGCATCCAAGAGTTGTTTCGCTTTTTCGGGACTAAATTCATACTGCTTTACATCTTTAGAATACCATTCGGAATCGGGATGAATATGCCCAGGATTGCCCGCTACGGCACTGTTTTTAGTCGCTTTTTCGACCAGCTCTTGACGGTTGATGGCGTAATATAAAGCCTGTCTCAGCTCACGTTGGTTAAACTCTGGTACTCCAAAGTTAAAATACATCCTGCCAACCCACAGACCCGGTCCTTCGATGACTTTAAACTTCCCCTCCTTTTGAAGCTGCATGGCCTCACCATATTTCGTTCTCTGTGCAACATCAAGTTCGCCCTTTTCAAGAGCCTCTTTCGGGTTTTGACTTGGACTAAAAATGAGCTTATCGACAACAGGCTCACCATAGAAATAGTCTTTATTCGCTTGATAGATATAAGTTCCAGCCGTTTTGTCGTAACTCGCTAGCGCAAAAGGCCCTGAGGATCCATCAAGTTGTACTTAGGCAGGGGCATAGATATAACTGCCGACTTGATCTTGGCAAAGAAGTCCTTTTGTCTCGAAAAAGATTTGTATAGTGCCAACGAAACCGAACAGGCTTTATCCTTGGCATTTCTGTAACTGACCGATAGAGAGCTACCGAAGCGGGCAAATACTTTCTTTACACTGATGTCGAATTTGCGTGCCAAGGTTTTAGCAATAGAAAACATAACAACGTATTGGATGCGCCAGCCCTTAAAGAAGTTGTAGCACCCGCGTTGCTGAGTCAGGAGCCCGCGGAGTACCTGGTTGCCGTATTTGATGATTTCTTCCGGAGGTTCCCTAAGGAGGCGAGAGATACCAATGGGATAACCATTACCTGTACACATACCGTTTTAAAGTAGCTTTTTCAGGATACCATCCGTATTCATGTAGATACGGATGGTTGAGTCAAAAGGGTTGCTGTGAAATTTGCAGTGTTTGCCGGTGCCCTTGCGGATGATGTATGCGAGAAACGTCACCTCATTTTCTGCAGCATGTGTGATTTTGGTTTTCTCGTCGCTCAACCTCAGGCAGAGCTCGTTCTTCAAGAACTCCTTGATTTTCTGTTTCAAATCGACTGCATAGGTCTTGGGGGCAATCACGCCAATCAGAAAATCGTCGGCGTAACGCACATACTTCACTCTGCGAAAATCGGGGTCGTATCTGTCACTGGACGGGAGGTTTTCCATTGCATACTTCAGGTGTTTAATGGTTTTGGTGTCGCTGCCTTTATTGACCGCTTTTCTGTAAAGGTATCTTGCCTTGGCGTAGTTAGGGTTTTGCCTGCGGTAGCCACCTGTGGTGTCAATCTTAATAATGTTTTCCATAAGTCTGTCCAGCTTATCAAGATAGATGTTGCAGAGGATGGGGCTGCAACAGGAGCCCTGTGCGTTACCGGTTTTGGTTCTCTGGAGAGTATGTTGCATGTCGAAGTAGCCGGCCTTGAGTATCTTATTGATAAGCCGGAGAAACCGTTCGTCGTTGATACGTTTGCGAAGTATTGTTTCCAGAATGCGATGGTCAATTTCATCAAAGCAGGCGGAGATGTCACCCTCGATAAACCAAACCGTACCCTTCCACGTCTCTACCTCAGCTATAGCCCCTTGAGTAGAGCGTTTTGGGCGGAAACCGTAAGATAGGTTAGAAAAGGTAGGTTCGTAGATGCACTCCAGGATAATGCGGATAGCCTCCTGTACCAGCTTGTCCTTTCCATTTGGAAAGCTGAGCTTGCGCACTGGCTGAAAAAGGGGTAGAACTATCGACTGTTCTCTGTAATAACAAAGGGGAACTTCGCACCAGCGACTTATGCCTCCAAATTAAGTCTAATACAAAAGCGGTTATAATGACTCATGCTTCCAATGTCAGTGGTACGATATTACCTTTAGAAGAAGTCGGCAAACTATGCAAGGAGTATGAACTGTTGTTTATCATTGATTGTGCACAGACAGCTGGTTTCTTAGCCATAGATTTTGTTAGACTAAAGGCCGATGCGTTAGCGTTTACAGGCCATAAAGGTCTCTTAGGACCCCAAGGAATAGGCGGCTTTTACCTTAACGATAAATTAGCCTCTCTCGTTGAACCCTTGATCGAAGGGGGAACAGGAAGCGCATCAGAAAGTGTTCTTCAACTAACTTATATGCCAGATCGTTTTGAAGCAGGCACATTAAACTTGCCAGGTATTTACGGGCTTAATGCTTCACTTAAATACATAATCGCGGAAGGCATTACTACTATTAGAGAAAAAGAGCTTAATCTTGTTCACAGGTTTATTCAAAATGTGCAAACCATTCCTGGGGTTCAGCTCATTGGCCCCGACCAAAAACAAGACCGAACAGGGATTGCTTCTCTTAACTTTTTGAATCACGATAATGCGGAAGTTAGCTATCAATTGTTTAAGGACTTTGGAATCATGACTCGTTGCGGCCTTCATTGTGCTCCAGCAGCCCATCATACACTTGGTACGTTTCCCCATGGAACAGTACGCTTTAGCTTTAGCTTTAGCTTTAGCTTTAGCTTTAGCTTTAGCTATTTTAATTCAAACCAGGATGTGGACTATGTCATTAATTCATTAAATGAATGTAGCTACTAAATTGATTAACCGTCAAAGTTGGTACTTTTGACGGTTAATTATATGCCTTTTCTAGGTTGGTGTATGGTAGTGTATTCAATGTCTTCAGGTTACTACTAAGCTCTGAAACTCTTGCTATGATTGGTACGCCACCCAGGGATCGAACCAGGGACCTGCCGATTAAGAGTCGGATGCTCTACCAGCTGAGCTAGTGGCGCAATAATAACTTTGGAAAGTATACTGGTGAGTCGCGGCTATGTAACGATAGCTTGGCCTTTAGGAGTAGAATACTAAACAACTTTTTATAGCATTTTATCTCATCACTAAAACATTATTAACTATTATTTCTTTTACATTATAGTCTTCTTTTAGTTAATAAGCTAGTTTTTTTTATTTCCTTTTCTTTAAGCAGTTATTTCTTCGTGTATCAATTGTATTTCTTTTTTGTTGCTTTACGCTGGCGTCTAAAATAACCGAAAATTGATGGATTCCTTAATCGGTGCAGTTTTCCAACACCTTCTGATAATCCACGGGATTATCCATATCCAGCAGTACTCCCTGGTCCGCCACTTCCACACTCGAGGTATTCATTGCAGAATTATTCAGCAGCGCCCTTAAGCCTCCCGGCTGGTTCCAGGCAAGTATCCAAAGCTCGATGTCGCCCTCTCTTTACGCGAGAACATAGCATTTTTGGTTTTCCTCGTACCTGACGAATCCTTGCCTTGACGAACTATTAAGATGCCGTGATACTTCAGAAGTGGTCAGGCCTAAAACCTTTGCAATCTCTTCGCTTGTATGGGATCCTTCCCGCAAGAGTGTGATAATTTGACTGATCGCCAATTTCTCTCCAACTGTTTCATCAAACAACCTGCCGAACTCTTCACTTCTGAAAAACTTATAATACTCTTCATCTGTTTTAAAACGCACTCTCAGTCTTTCCATATCTACCAGCTTAATGTAGGGGACTAGGTTTGTAACTGCTTCAAGTTTGGACCTTAAGTCATTTTTGTCTATTCCTTCGCTTTTGCCGAGAGGTCCTAAATTCTCTACCTTCATGCTAAATTCATTCATAATATTGGCGAATCGGATTCCTTCACCGGCTGATACCCATTCTAGCCTTAATCTTTCGGGGTTCACCCCTATGTACTCAAGTATTTTTTTACCTAGAAGCACCATGCTGATTGCATCGTAATTTCCTTCAGTATTGTAATGGCAGTCGTTAAGATGACAACCGCCGATAAACACCCCATCTTGTCCATTTGAGAAAGCTCGAAGTATATGTTCCAGCTCAACTCTGCCAGAGCACATCACCCTTATAAGCCTTATATAAGGGGGGTATTGAAAACGAGAAACTCCAGCAAGGTCTGCCCCTCCGTAGGTGCACCAATTGCATATCATGCCTAAGATCCTTGGTTTAAACGTAAGTTCTGTACTCATTCTAATTCACCGCCTTACTTAGTAATCCTGGCTTTCATTATTATTGAACTGCTACAAAGTCTGGAATAGCCGCGTCAATTTGACTCATGAGTTCTTCATGGGTATAGTGCTTTAGAGAAATAGCCCTTGTTGGACACTTTGCGTTACAGAGACCATCTCCCTTACAAAGAACAGGATTAACCACAGCCTTTCTGCCTTTTGGGGTATCATGAAACTCTATGGCACCATATGTACATGCTGCAATGCATGCTCCACACGAAATACAGTTACTCTCATTCACCTCACAAACAGAGCCGGAGGCTACGACTGTATTATGGGAGAGAAGAGTCAAGACCCTACCTGCTGCTCCATAAGCCTGGCTAATTGTTTCCGATATATGCTTGGGATAGTGAGCTATCCCACACAGGTAAATGCCGTCTGTGCTAAAGTCAACCAGTCTTAGTTTGACATGGGCTTCTTGGAAGAAACCATCTAGACTCGTATTCACCTTGAATAACTTGGTTGCTTCCTGGCTTCCCGCTGACGGAATAACGGCAACAGCTAAAGATAGTGCATCCGCAGCTATTTCAAGCTTCTTACCTAACACTAGATCGGTCACGGTAACCCTTAAGACACTCCGGCCATCCTCCTCAATGGCTTCCACCTGAGGTTTATCCTGCGGCTCATAGCGGATGAACCTTACATCCTTACTTGCCGCTTCCCGGTAATAATCCTCTTTGTACCCATACGTTCTCATATCGCGGAATAGAATGTAGATATCCATCTGGGGGTTTATCTCTTTAAGTTTCAAGGCATTTTTTATCGACTCGCTACAACATATCCGACTACAGTAATTTCTGTCTTCATTTCTGCAACCCACGCATTGGATCATCACCAAACTCTCGGAGTTAAGCAGCCTTTCATCTCCTTTGGCGATTTGCTCCTCCAACTCCAAGTGGGTTATTACTCTATCATCTTCACCATATAGGTACTCGGTGGGTTGGTATACTTCAGCACCTGTAGCGAGGATGGTTGCTCCATGGTTTATCTCTGCGACCCTTCCTTCAGACTTTACCTTGGTTACGAAATTTCCCACAAAACCGCCAGTCTCAATGATGGAAGCATCAGTATAGACGTGGATTAAGCGGTGCTGATAAACCTTGCGTATGACATCTCGCAAATACCCTTGAACATCCATCCCTTCCAAGGTGTAATGGATTCTGCGAGCCATTCCCCCAATGACAGTATCCTTTTCCACTAGGTAGACCACATGTCCCTGGTTGGCTATGCTCAGAGCACTGGTCAGACCGGCGAAACCTCCTCCGACTACTAAGGCCGCCTTGTTGACGGGCAGATCAAATTCCTGCAAGGGCTCCAAACGGCAAGCTCGGGCTACCGACATCCGGACAATATCCTGTGCCTTTTGGGTGGCCTTCTCCTTTTCTTTGGAGTGGACCCAAGAGCAATGTTCTCTAATATTAGCCATGTCGTAATAATATTGGTTAATTCCCGCTTCCCGAAGCGTGTCTCGGAATAGCGGCTCATGTGTCCTAGGGGTACAGGCGGCGACTACCACGCGATTGAGCCCTTTTTCCCGGATCGATTTTGACAGTTTCGCAGCAGCCTCAGTAGAACATATAAAGAGGCTTTCTTCAGCGTAAACGACATTAGGTAACGTCAGTGCATATTCAACTGTAGAGGGGACATCGACTATTCTTCCGATATTCGCTCCACAATGACACACATAGACTCCTACCCTGGGCTCCTCTTCCGAGGTATCCCTTTCCGGTGGATATATCCTTTCTTTAGCCAGATTCCCACGCCGGTAGTCAAGGAGTTCACCACATTGGGAACCAGCCCCACTGGCAGTCATAACCGACTCGGGGATATCTACAGGGCCCTGGAAAGCTCCGCTTATGAAAATTCCAGGCCTAGTGGTCTCCATAGGATTAACAGGATTGGTTTTACAAAAGCCGTGAGAATTGAGCTCAATACCGAACATATTTGCGATGCCCTTTGCATCAGCAGGAGGGTTCAATCCAACGGATAGAACCACCATATCAAATTCTTCCTCTTTAACTCCATGCTCTAATGTAGAATATCTTATTGTTACATTCTTGCTTCCCGAGATTTCTTTCCCTATTGATACATAGCTTCTGATAAATCGAATTCCGGGAAGTTTTTCTGTTCTTTGGTAGAATCGTTCGAAATCCTTGCCATAGGAACGAATATCGTTATGGAATATGGTACACTCGGCCTCATCATCATGGTCTTTGGTTAAAATTACCTGTTTTTGGGTATACGTGCAACATACACCTGAACAATAGCTGTTACCGCCCGCAGGGTTAACCTGTCGCGAACCAACGCAGTGAATCCAAGCTATTTTATGGGGATGCCTCTTGTCGGAAGCGCGAAGTATCTCACCTTCGTATGGCCCAGTGGCACATAATAGCCGTTCAAAGTCAAGACTGGTTACCACGTTCTCAAACTTGCCATAGCCATAGTCGTTCATTAACTTAGGATTAAATGGCTCAAAGCCCGAAGACAGAACGATCGCCCCAACGTTTACCTCTACCCTCTCTGCCGTTTGATTAAAATCTATGGCCTCAGACTTACAGACTGATTGGCAAATAGTACATTTCCTTTCTTTAAAGTAAAGGCAGCTTTCATCTATATAAGATACAAGAGGAATTGCTTGAGCGAAGTATATATGGATGGCTTTATTCTTCGATATCTCTTGATTAAATTGATCAGGGGACATGACCGGGCAGTATTCAACACAGACAGTACAACCCGTGCATTTGCTCTCTATAACATATCTAGGCTTTTTAATCAGGGTTACCTTGAAGTCTCCCGCTTCCCCTACTACACTGTCAACTTCAGTATAGGTCATGATCTTAATATTGGGATGTCTGTTACACTCAGAAAACTTAGGCGATTCAATGCACATGGAGCAGTCATTCGTAGGAAAGGTCTTGTCAAGCTGGGACATCTTGCCGCCAATGGTCGGTGATTTCTCAACCATGTAAACCTTAAAACCTGCAGTGGCAAGATCAAGAGCAGCTTGAATACCGCTGATCCCTCCGCCGACAACCATTACATCTCCAAAATTGCTGCCTGCGAGACTTATAACAGGCTGTCCTTCAATCTTTCTTTCTGATTCTTTTTCCATTTCTCTCCGCCCTCATCAAGTAATTGAGGACATTCCTCCGACTACCCCTGACTTGTACTCAAGAAGAGGAGGAGTGTCCCCTTTCTTTTCATAGATGATTTCTTGGAAGTCAAACGACTCCGCTGGTGTTCCTAAGAATTTACACACTTCTTTCTTGTTATCCCTCCAGTTTCTTAAATTTTATTACGCACCAATTATCACTTATATCTTATTTATAAACATAATTTATTGCTAATGCAATTAGCATGCCATTATTATAATTCGAAACCTTATTTTGCTTATGGTTTGAAAACTATGTTTAACTGTCGAAAATTGGTGCTGAACGGTAATACTTCACAAGATATCAAACTTTTTTATTTAATGGCATCTCTTGGAAACGCTAAATACCACTGCAAGCTTGCAGTGGTATTTAGCGTTATAGGCAATAAGGCTACTAGAAGCAGAGTTCTATTAAGTCGGTATTGCATCACAACGATGCAATACCGACTTAATATTTAGTTAAATAGTACGGATTCTATGACCATTTACCCGTCGCTCTGCATTCGTGACTGTTGCGGTCTTCTCTAACGCTTTAAATTATAAAACCTGATTTCCCTATAGTTCTACGGGTTGGATTCTTTTTTTAAGCGCTTCATCATCCAGCAATTTATTTGCTACCCAGGCCGCAACTTCTCCGGTGATTTTCACACAGTGCGCTTTTCGTTCCGGAGAGTCAAAGATTAAATCTTTAGTAATCACTCGACAACAAGTACTCTTATATGTTTTTTTGATATGGTCATGAAGTTCCGCCGCGACAGGAAACATTCTACTGTTCATGGCATTGCCAGGATCCCTGCCGTAAACTATCCCTAAGGCCATTACTCCACCACTGATAGCTCCACAAACACACCCAGATCTACCGATTCCGACCGGGAAACCGGAGGCCAATCGGACAATTGAAGTATCCAAGGGCCAGCCAAGAAATTCATTGAGGGTATGAACAACGGCCTCGGAACAATAAAACTCGCCTCTTTGGAAACACCCTCCAGCCTTTGTTCTTACATCGGCAATGATTTTTTCTCTTCCCATAATAACGCTCCTCCCAGATTGTAGCTAAGTATACAGTTATGTGCATTTAACAGATGGCACTTGCCAACTCAAGCAAGTGCCATTCATAGTTCTTATGCGAGTAAGGCTGCACCCAAGGCAGCTGTTAATTCGGGTTCCGGCGGGATCACAACGTCCCCCTTTAACTCTCGTTGGAGGAAGTAGACAAGAAGGCTGTAATATGCGCCTCCTCCGGTAAATATCAAAGATTCCGGATGTCCGACAGACTCAACAAAATTAGCAAGACGTTTTGCCGTACTTTTGAAAAGGCCCGCAATGACTTCAGGTTTGGGGATCCCTTTAGCAAGCATCGTGATAACTTCTGATTCAGCAAACACTGTACACATGGAATTGATAGGCATTGGCTTAGCATCTGCAGCTAAATTCAGTTCCTCAGTCGTTAGATCTAAGCCCTTCAGGATAACATCTAAAAAACGCCCGGTCCCGGCAGCACACTTGTCATTCATGATAAACTGAACAACTTTTCCCTCGGCGTTCTTCCTAATAACCTTAGCGTCTTGCCCCCCTAAGTCAAGAATGTAGGCATTATCCGGGAAATAGGCATGACACCCTCTACTCTGACAGGTGATTTCCGTAATCACCCGTCCTTCGGGAAAGTTTACCCGTCCATACCCTGTAACAACGAGTTTTTCGGGTTTTTCTCCATGTTCTTTGAGGTAGGACTTAAGTAAGGTGATACCCGCTTGCACGGAATCAAAACGGGAGGGTACGACTTGGCTAAATAGTCGTTCCCCGTTTTCTAACACGACCAACTTTGTATTAACCGAGCCAAGATCTAACCCCGCTTGCCTCATGCACGAATCATCTCGATTAAAGCCTCAATCCGGGTTAAAAGTTGCCCCTGATCTTCATCAGAAAAATCACTTTCCAGGCGCAGGTAGGGAATCATTTTCTTCTCCATTTCTTTGCCCACAAAATAACTTTCTACACCATAGGTCTGACAGAACTGAAGCGTAAAATCAATCACAGCATCTGCTTTTAAATGTTCCGCCATGAAAGATATATCTTCCATGCGCCCTTGATTCGGGGTAAAGCAGGCACAATTCACCTTTAAGGGGCGCTTAGCAATATTAGCGAGCATATCCGATACACTATCTGCTGGCTCGGTGACATCCTTATAATAGCGTTCTCCTGTACAGGTTTCTTCCCCGACAACGACAGCCCCAGCTTGTTCGATTAAGGCATGAAGTTTCCAAGCTGGAAGCGGTTGCGGTGTCCCTGTTACCAGAATCCTTGGTGCATCGGCAGGAGCGACTCCGAACCCCTCTTTGACCCGTACATCAAGTTCGTCACACAAAGCATTGACTTGAGCCGCGAAGCGAACCGGATCGTCAAAGAAGGACAGTTGATTGATTAAGAGGACATCTAAGCCGTGAATAGGAGCTGGATTATGTTTTCTTAAGTTAGCTAACCTTTGGAGGGCTAAGCGTTTATTATTGATCACCTGAATCCCGTGAGCAAGATTCTCGGCGGTTAAATCCACCTTGGTCTCGCGTTCAATAAAGGAAGCAAACTCACGCACTTCTTCTTCCCAGAGACGGGCATCCTTGGCGTCTTTCTTTTGCGGGAGGTCCATCACATAGGTAGGAATATGTTCGTTTAGGATCTCCCAGGCCTTCTTCTTCCCGTCACAGGTCGTCTCCCCGATGACCCAATCCGAAACTTGGAAATACGGGCAAATCCGGTCTAATTTAAAGCCCATGGTTGATTTAATCAATGGGCAGAGATTACGAGGCAAGACTTTTTCCCCCGAAGAAACTGTATACTGGGCTCCAGCACATAAGCCGATGCTTACACTTCCAGTCGCAACAACAATTTCTTCCGGAACATAGACGCAAAAGGTCGAAAACACCTTAGCTCCCGCTTCTCTCTTAGCATAGAGTTCATGCACACGAATCCCATGCACATCTCCGACTACTGCATCAAAATACCCCATCGCTGCAGGGCGATTGGGTCGATCCAAAAACAAGCTCGTAAAAATCGCTGGTACAGGGGCTAAAAAATCATCATGTTTCTCTAAATCCATTCCTAGGGCTGTCCATAACTCTCTGTTATCCATTCTTTTATCCTCCCCGTTTCTCACAATTCGCTTACATTTATGGATCTTAGATATGTATCACTTTATCGCTTTCATGCATAACCGTGATGATCTCAGGCATAGTGGAAACCTCTCCAACCTCGATTTTATCCTTGATACCGTAATAATCCAGACAGGTCACACAGGCTAACAGAGTTACGCCCGATTCCTCTGCTAAAATCTTCAGAGCATCGACTGCGGAAAATTCGGGTAACAAAAGCTGCACCCCTTTTTCCAGAAAAAGAATATGGGACGGTTTCTCAGCCGCCTGCAAGAGCTTCAAAAAGAAACTGTGCATTAGGCGTTTGCCCAGTTCAGGGTCTTGATGACCAATGGTATCTGAGCTGATAAAGTAGGCAAAGGACATTGAATTCTCCCCCCATTATAATTATTATGTTATTATATATTATCACTAAATTAATATGTTTTAAAGGGCTAACTTTAACAAAATGATTGTCTCTTAGTTTATCAAATTCAATAGAGTAGGGGCGATTACTC
>DOPS01000373.1:11096-14986 GCA_003512645.1 Desulfosporosinus sp. | reverse complement strand
ATTTATCTTAAGAATCCATTGTCAAAGGAAATCCTGTAATGCTGCAATGCAAAGCCCCGGAAATTCTCTACACAATGGCAAGGTTCGTGATGATCACAAAACCCCACCTCCAGCTTACCGCTCAAATGATGATGCAAAATATGAACATTAATGTATAAATGACTGGCTCGCTCGTTTACTTCCAGATAATATCGTATTGCCAAACAGAAAAGAATAAGCATCACTAAACTCACAAATACTCCAACTCTCGGCAAAAACCAAGGAATAAGCAAAGCAACTAACCCTAAGAAGAAAAGAATAACCGTCCCAATCATCACTTGAAGTTTAGCGAGTCTCCACTCCTTATAGCGGCCAAGAAATTCATAGAATAATTGGGCCATACGGACAGATGGAAACGCTTGGTCTAGCCTTTCACCCGTTTTATACTGTGCGAACTGGCAAAAACTCACCACGCATATCCTTCCTTCCTTTCTTACTCTGATGATCCGATTAACCCTTTACAAACTCCCAAGACTAATGTTTCGGAGGAGATCGTCAAGTTGTCCAAAATAATCCGACTGAACCTCAGAACTTAACGCACCAACAAAAAAGACTTTCATTCCCAGTTCTCGACAGATTAAATCTTCAGGATTTTCGCTAACCAGCAGGCAGCTTTCCGGTTTAACGCGAAGATTCTCGGCGATTTCTCGATAGAACTCGATATGGGGTTTACAATAATGTAAGTTATCCATGGCTGCAATGATTTTAAAATGTTCTGGTACGAGACCCGCCCAGCGGGCCTGTTCCTGCATGGCAGTTAAAGGCATGATCGGATTCGACACAACTCCAGTTAAAAAGCCTTGCTGAATAGCGTACTCTACTACTTTAACTCCAAGAGGGTTAACTTGAACCAAACAGCGCAAAGCAGGAAAATCCGAAGCATAAAACTCATCAAATAATGGTTTAAGTGTCAGAATTGACTGACCCGTGACTTTACAAAAATCATCATAAAAAGTCTGCATATTAGTTTGCCCAGGTTTAGGTTCCTTTTGAGTGACTTCTATCGATTTCAATAATTGTTTGGAAAACTTATCCGGCGAAAGAAGATGCGCAAATCTTGGCGCTAAAATACCAAGGAAATTTTGCATGAACTTGGCATAATCTACATTTGTCAACGTTTTCTCTAAGTCAAAAAGAATGGCTTGGATCACGTTCATGTCCTCCTATTGAGATCTCAAACCCAACGAGCTATCTATTGTTTCCTACTTCCCCTATACTATTCTCTCTTTTCTTCTGAATTCCTTCCAGTTCTGAGAAGCTTACGTTCAACTCAATAATATTCCCATCTTTAGGAACTTAATCCACAATACCTACATCAGATAGGCATCATGCATTTAATCTGCCCCAGAGAAAATAATCCCCAAGGGATTTCCATCTCCCCTGGGGATCTCAAATAGCTCTCAGCTCTCGCAACGGCCCACTCTGTTTTCCAGAGGTGCAATCCCTGAGATTGCCCTCCTTATTGTGCTGCAGACTCATAAGGAGGGCAATGTTCTCTGTGAGGTTTTGGAAACAGGTCCCCATCAAACCATAAAAACGTTCCATTTAGACTCTTAAGAAGTCACGTAGCGATAATTCATTCTTACCTCTTCATCATCCATCAATCTTCTGAATCGCTCTTTTTAAGTCCACTAAATGAAAAATAACGTTATTGGTAGAAAATGGCTAACCTCTTTCTCCTCTCTTGGTAAACAACCTTTCTCCTTCAACGCGATTTCGCTCGCTTTCGTGGCAACACATTGCCATACAATTTGGATAAAAGGCTGTCTGCTCACACTAGTTTTAATTCTAGGTAGCAGACCAAAATACCTTGGTAGAAAAATACATTTTTTACACTAATAATGTTGAACCAACTATTTCTTAGTGTTTTTTTGCAATTTTTTTCGTTTCTCTAAGAGGAGTTCCGCTGTATGAATGACCTTAATGTCAGGATTTTGCTTATCTAAACCCCCAGAGATTTGCATCAAACATCCAGGACAGTCGACCACGACCACATCTGCACCAGTCTCTTCAATATTATTAAGTTTACGCTCTAAGATAGGGCCGGATAGCTCGGGAAACTTTATCGAATAAGACCCTGCGAAACCACAGCAGCGATCGGATTCCTTCATCTCAATCAGTTGCACTCCAGAAGTATCGGTCAGTATTTTGCGAGGTTCGGCAAAAACTCCCATTGAGCGTTTCAGGTGGCAAGAATCATGATAGGTCACTTTTAGCGGTACTCCGTCGCCCCCAGGAGTTAAACCACCCAAATCAGACAATAATTTAGAAAAGTCCAAAGCTTTATGGCTTAGCTCTTCAGCACGAGCTGCTAACCCTGGATCATCATGAAGCAACTCTTTGAAACTCTCCTTCAGCGCATGGGTACAGGTTGGGCAGGCAGAAACCACATAATCAACCTTTTCTGCCTCTAATGCTTCGATATTCATAATCGCACATTTACGCGCATTACTGCGGTCACCCATGTAGGTAGCCGGTGCACCGCAACAGGATTGTCCCTCAGGAAAGACGACTTCATACCCTTTTTCATTCAGGGCAACTATGACTCCTTCTCCGATCTTCGGATAGACAAAATCGATCAGACAACCAGCATAAAGAGCGATTTTTCCTTTCGGATTTTTCACGTCTTGCTTAACCGTTTTGAAGACATCACGGAAGGGGACCTTGGCCACGGCCGGTAAACTCTTCTTCTCGGTAAGGCCCGAGAGAAACATGGGTAAATGACGAATCACAGGTTGCCCTTTAGTGAATGGCTTTTGGGCAACGGATGCCATACGTAACAGGGAATGGAACAATCGGCGATTAGATACTACATCTAGGGCAAATTTTTGAGTGAAGGTCAGTCCCTCTTTTTCACCCATCCGATTTCTCATTTCCAATATCATTTGTGGTATATCTAATTTTCCAGGACAGACTTCCGAACATTTACCACATTGGAGACAAAGATTTTGGGGATTTTGGGCATCTTTTTCAGAATTCAGGAAATTGGTTAAGATCGTTCCGATTCCACCGGTATAAATATGTCCATAAACATGCCCACCCACCAGTTGGAAGGCTGGGCATACATTGAGACAGGATGCACAGCGAATGCACTGGAAGGTCTTTTTAAACTTCTCATCGTTATACATCTTCCGGCGGCCATTGTCCATCAGAATGATATGGAATTCTTTATCTTTAACCGTTCCATCCGGGTAATAGGCAGGAGTCGGGCCTGTTACCATACTCACATAGCTCGTAATCTGCTGACCAGTCGCACTCCTTGGAAGTGCTTGCAGGATATGTGTGGCATCCTCAAATTTAGGCACGAGTTTCTCGATGCCGACTAAATAAACATGGATGGGGGGCAAGGTGGAGGTTAGTCGGCCGTTTCCTTCATTGGTAAGCATGATCAATGTCCCTGTCTCAGCAATAGCCATATTTGCTCCGGAAATTCCCATATCGGCTTCAAGAAAGGATTTACGCAGTTCTTCTCGAGCGGTTTTAACAAGTTCAGCAATAACCGGTTGGTTCAACTTGTGTAAGTGGCCGGAAAAAACATTAGCAACCTCTTCTTTTGTCATATGGATCGCTGGTAAGACCATATGGGAAGGATGTTGACCTGCCAGCTGAACAATCCACTCTCCCAAGTCTGTTTCCTGTACATCGATACCTTCAGACATCAACCTTTTATTCAGTAAAATTTCTTCCGAAACCATTGATTTTGATTTTACAATTTTCTTAACGTCTTGACCTTTGGCTAAGTCAAGAATATATTGTTTAGCATCCTCACCAGTCGACGCACGGAAAACCTTCGCTCCCCGGGCAGTGGCAGATTGTTCAAATTGATCAATCATCTCTTCTAAATGGCTAGC
>DOPS01000373.1:2313-11078 GCA_003512645.1 Desulfosporosinus sp. | reverse complement strand
CGCCTCTGAAATCTTCTTCTTAAATTGTTTATCTGCCAATTAAATCACTTCCTCTACTTGCTCATCGACAAAGACCACTACAAGTTGTTTCGGGCCATGTACCCCTATCGTCAAAACACGTTCAATATCGGAGGTTCTACTAGGGCCAGTGATAAACCCCACAAACCCTGGTATTTGGGGTAGTTGATGAAGTGTTGCCATCGTCTCTTTTAAGGTTGGTATGATCGCCGACGTCGAAACTAGAGCAATGTGAATGGGAACAAGAGTAGAGCACAAGCGCTGATCAACATTGGCATCAGCATCCGCTTGGACTAGTGTACCAAGTTCTGCAATGGCGTAGTTCACCTGCGTAATACCAGCCTGTGCATTAGGGGTGACTTCACGAAAATGATCAGTATGTACCGTAATGCCAGCTTTACGAATCTGTTGTGCAAAATTTCCTTTTTCCAAAATAGAAGCATTTAAAAGTGCGACAGTATTAATCCCTTTTTCTAGCATAACTTTGCAAACCAATTCTCCAGCCTCATTTGCAGTCTTCACACGATAGCATTCTCCAGATACCACTTCTAATTTGACTTTAAACCGTTCATATAATTCAGTCACTGAATCAATTTCCATCTTGTTATTCCTCCTATGATTATTAAGTTAGTCTATAATTGAACCCACATACTCCTTAGCCTTAAAATCACAATATCCTGTTTAAGTGGTCAGGCCATCATACCATTAATAATTCAATTTTAATCTAAATCTGAGCGAATTACAATATCTTTTGCATTAAAATTTTAATATTTTGATTACCTATGATTTTATTATGCGCAACCATTATCCTAGTGATATGAGGAGAATCAATCGAATGAGTAATGCTTGAAAAGTATTGTTAACAGTAATCTCCTATAATTTACACATTGATTTTCGACAAATTATGCGTTAAGGTTTAAATAAGTAAAGTTTAGTAGCAAATTTACTAGACCTTGCGCAAAAGAGGATTTCCGGACGCGGAAATCCTCTCACTATTTTTATATCTGATAATTTACTTAATCTCTAATTTTTAGTTGTAATCAACTATATTTCTTGTAATTAATAATAATTTGATTATAATACATTGGTTAGGGCCACCTATAAAATCTAATTATTAATGAGCATTCCGTTAGGAGTGCTCATTTTATATTCCCTTCGTACTATGAATTCTGCTAATTGTGAAACACCCAACTTCAAGTGGGAATTTCACCCCGACTCTACGCTATGCGCTATGTTAATCTGAACCCGGTTCTATTTACCTTCTCTCTGTCGTAACTATAAATAGGAGGGATGGGATGGGCAAAGTGCAATACGATCCAGAAATTGTTTATGTGCAAAAATTATATTTTTTTTTGTTCTTGGCAACAATTACAATGCTGGCAAGTGTTATTACTGTCTGGCGCTTCGGCCTAAGATATGCTCTTTGGGTTCTGGTCAGCGGGTTATGCATTTCCTATCTAGCCATGCTTCAGAAGAAAGACTTTAACCCTCCAGATAAGAGAATAACCGCACAACGCATGGCTCATGCCATTTCTCAAGACTCCAGCCCCTTGTCGATTGCTCGTTTTGCATGTCAATTATATTACTACTTTCAAGAACCGACTCAAGCAATAACACTTCTAGAAAAGTTCCTTCCCAGCCACGCACCTTTGCTCTGCTCGACACTTGGAGACATCCTTCTTAAAGAAGGAAACACTAAACGCGCGCTTTATGTTTTACGAGAGAACCCCTATGCCTTAGTCGACCCGCTCCTGCTTTCGACACAAGCACGTATTCTTAAACAAATAGGCAAAACCCATGAAGCGGCAAAAATGTTCGAACATAGCTTAAATCTTGCCAAACAAAATGGATTTCCCCAGAGTGGTGCCCATTGGATAACTCAAAAAATGCTTACGATAAGTTATAAAGCCAGTATTCACCATTCTCTTGCAGATTGTTATGTCATTCTAAATAATCTTCCCCAGGCAAAACGACATTATCGAGCTGGCAACCGCCTTCTACTTGATTGTACACTTTGGCGTCATTGCCCGTCAGATTTATTACATTCTGCAAAAAACAACAATGATTCTTATTAGTTCATCAATATTTACCCTTTTAATCCCAACGCTTATTCCCTATTCCAACACCTTTTTTAGAGTCTATTCATTATAATAATGATAAAGGTCACTAATATAATAATGAATAGACATATATTCTTGTAAAATCGAATAAAACTCATCTACGTTTTGAAATGGAGGGTGAAAAATGTTGTCAACTCATGCTGAAGAGATTCTAGGGTTTATCCGTGATTTTGAAGCGTCCTCTCGTGACTATCTCATATCCAAAGGCTTCAGTGAATACGAGATGACCAATGCCTATCTCGACTTACAATGGAATTTCCTCCATACAATTCTTAAACAACGTCAGTAGATTACATAATACTTCATAATCTCTAATATGACCTCTCTAAGTATTCAAAAAATTAAACGCACATCAATTACCCCTTAACCACCTAACGCTTATGTAGGTGATTAAGGGGTTTTTAATAGCATTAAGTCACCTAAAAAACTTTATACCCCCCCTCTTATTAATGTGTTGCACGCGTTGAAACCTCTGTAAAGCTCGAATGGCCGTGAGTACCGTGGATAAAGGTTCTTCATAATTCCAGCCCTTTGCGTAGACCCCTTGGTAAGATGGTTTAAAAGAACCGTTACTGTTCTGGGCTGCGAGAAGGTTTACTATTCCTTTTTCAAAGACTTCCCATGAAACAACGTTCGAATACCGCAATAACCCTGAAATGGCCAAACTTGTTTCGACTACAGAACCCCAACCTCCATTATTAACCTGAGCATTCAAAAGAAATAGTTGTCCTTTGTTCCCTGCTCCCAAGATATTGCGTGCAGTACTCCAGCGTTTCCAACGAAAGCTTAACTTACTGAATAATTCTAAAGCTTGAGCTGTGCTATAAACAGCCCCCTCATACCAAGTGGCTGGAAATGCACCCTGGTCCTCTTGTTGAGTTAAAATCCAATTTAATCCGCGCCAGATTATTTCATCTTGGGATCGCGGACTAGGCCCTAATGCCTCGAGAACATGAATACTCACGTCGACACTAGGAATATAGACTGGAAATTCCGAAGAAATCCGAGGAGGTATTCCTTGAAAGCTGGGAAATGTTCCCCAACTTCCGTCATTATTTTGTAAACAGTTCAACAGAAGAACTCCCAACTGATTTTGTTCTCCTAACGCCTGATGCAAACCAATCAAAGCAACCGAGGTATCATCCAAGTCTGGATGGGTAAATGGGGGAGTACTGCCATAGCTCCCATCCTCATTCTGACCCCTTTTTAACCAATCGATTGCTTTTTTTAACCATAGGATATCTGAAGGCTTTTGAGTTGTCTCAGAAAAGACGCTTAAGGCCCATCCAATAGCCCATATTTTGAGCTGATCAAATGCAGGCCAACCACCACTTGGATACTGTTTTCGAACCAGCCACTGTGCAGCCCTTTGAGACTGTTCTACATGACTGCCTTTGATCACAAGCGCGAGCATAGCCATGCTTGTGGCGATAATATCCTCTGCCCAAGAGCCATCCGACATTTGTGTCTTGAGAAGATATTCAAGGCCTTGTTGAATGCCCTCTTGTGTGTTCGAGTCAAGCAGCGACGCCGCAACAACGACTGGCCGACCATAGAGTGGTAACTTGGCTAAAATCCTCTCTTCGAGAATCGTTGGCAGCAATATTTCCTCAGGGGTAGGTCCCTCGAGGCCAGGAACCACCCTTTGCCCTAACGATAGAATCACATGAGAAAATTGCCGTGCTTTAGCTAAAAGTCTAAATTTCGCCCTCCATCCGCCTTGACTCCCCTGAAGTACCATACCGACAATCTGAGTTATCTCTTCGTCTGGCTTGTCACCTGGATACTTTCCCCAGCCACCTTGATGTTGATGCTGCTTTAACCATTGGGCCCCATTCTGCTGGGGGAGCTCGTACCCTCTCCCGACTGCCAGCAGAGCAAGATCAGCAAGTGCCGTAGCCCCAAGACTGGGGGAAACGCCATGGGCTTCGTCAATACTTTCTGATAAGATCTGTTCTACTCCCTCTGAGACAAAATTCCGTGCTTGGTCGAGACCCTTTTCAACTTCCCAATCTAATTCCATTGAACTCTCTCCGTCTTCATTATTTGCAGGCCATAGTACGGTTTATGTAATAAAGCAAAAAATTGTTCAACAAATTAAATACCGAACCATAAGGTTCGGTATAATGTTTGTTGATCTTATATTATTAAATCTTTTTTCACTACAGCAATTGACAATTCAGCTTCTACACAGCCATTTATAGAGTGCGCCCCACTGCTATCTCATCGCAATTGGGGAATTTTATACAATTAATGCACTCTGTCCATACTTTTTGGGGCATTTGGTCTTTGCTGACTTCTTCATACCCACAGTATTTAAAAAACTGAGGCTGATAAGTCAAGGCAAAAAGTTTCGTACAGCCCAGTTCTTTCGCTTCTGCTTCAAGTGCTCTGACAATCTGGGTTCCGATCCCTCTTCGTTTGTAGCCACTGGCAACCGCTAACGCCCGTATTTCTGCTAAGTCACTCCAAAGAATATGAAGGGACGCAACCCCCACTAATTGGTCATCCTCTTCAGCCAGCAAGAATTCGCGAATGTTTTCATAAAGCATATTTCTTGATCTTGGCAGCATGAGTCCTTGTTCAGCGTTGCTATTTATTAATAACATCATCGCTTCTACATCCGCTATTCGTGCCTTACGCAATTTCATTGATTATAGCTCCTTTTTGTCTTTTGCATAATTATACAATATTTCTTATATAGTTGCATAATTTTTCTTACGAACTGATCCTTTAAGTTTGCTGAAGACTTTAATGCTTTACTACATAATGGGTTAATTTAACGTTCTTTTTGATTACGAAATATCTAAATATTTAAAAAATACCGAGCCATTTCTACTAATAACCATAGTTCTGCCTTGTTTGTCGGATTTTAGAGTATGAATATTTATTCTAATGTCACGAATTTGAGTGTTTAAGCCTATATCAGATATACTTCCCCAAACATTACATCTCCTTATTTTTACATTTTTTTGCATCTACTTATGATAAACTATGATAGTGTGTTTCTGATAGTTTTCCGAAAGGAGATTAAAATTGTGATTTCCCTAAAGTTACGGTTGAGTTCTCTACTAAGACAAAGTATCTTTATTGTCTTGACCGCTATTATGATTATATTCATTTTTAGCGTTGATTTTTTACCTATTTCTGGCCTCCTTCACTTGATACTTATTTGCATACCTTTCATCACCCTTATTATTTGGTTCGAACTTTGGTACAGTACTTGGGGCAAAGTTTGGATGTTTAGCATTTTGTTGCTTATCTTTTGCAGCCAAGTTTATCCTCCCTCCTCTCATTCCAGCCCCATGTTGATAGTCCATCTTCTCTTTCTCTTCGTCATGTTATTTCTCTTCAACCGTAAGGAGACTCGAGAACGCGCACGACATCAACATCACATCAATACTATGCGGGCCTTACTGTGGCAAAATCCTCCAATCGTCAAAACCGTCGACTATAGTCATGAAGCCATCATTTTAATAGATAATACAGGAGAGATTATCGAGTCAAATCCTCGTTCGACTCACTTATTAGGCTTATCTAAGTCCTCATTAGTTGGCCAACCCATCTCTAAAGCCTTAGGTATTTTGAATAATTTCCAACCTACTAGTTTACCGGAAGTCGGCGAATTCACCTGGAAGAACTCGAAAAAAGAAATTATGCATCTGCGTTTTCAAACTCGCCCTTTACTAAACTTTGACATTCCTTCGGGCACACTATTGACGCTTTTCGATATCAGCGAAGAGAAAAAACGCTCGGAAGCGTATGTACAGGTTGCAAAATTCGCCATTATTAATGAGGTTTCTGCTGGTTTGGCGCATGAAATTCGCAACCCCTTGACAACCATCAAAGGGTTTATGCAACTGATTACTCCCGAACAATGGCCGGAGTCCTACCGTCCGTATCAACAGCTTATTCTGGATGAAATTCACACCTTAGAACAAGTGTTGGGCAAGTTTCTCCTCATTACGAGTCCTTCAGCACCACAAATTAAAGCACTTAGCTTAGCTGATACTATTCATGCCACAACTCAATTAATTCAGCCCCTGAGAGATCGAAAAGGTGTAACCCTTGTGCTCGAACTCTCATCCCATTCAGTCTGTATCATGGGGGACCATGAACAACTTCTTCAAGCGCTTCTATCCATACTCAATAATGCGATTGAAGCTTCACCCCAAGGAGGGAAGGTCATTATTCGTCTCACAGAACACGAATCTCATATAAGAATTAGGGTTATCGATAATGGACCAGGTATTCCAGAAAATTTGCGTAAAAGGGTTCTTGATCCCTTCTTTTCCACCCATAATGAAGGTACCGGACTGGGGTTAACCATTGCACAACAAATTATACTTGCCCATCATGGCAAGCTACACATTTCCGAATCTACAGCATCAAGTGGGACCGAGGTGTTAATAGATTTTCCCAGTTTAGCAACGTTTACGAGTAACCTTTCTGCATAAGCGAATGATTTAACAGTGATCCCTGACAATTTAGTTCATAAATCCCCTTATCTTGCCAGTTTTCTGGCAACGTCCAGATAGGAAACTTATCCACATCCGTTAACCAACAGTACCACCGCCGAAGTTCTTCTTCCTTGCCAAGTGCCGTCAGCCAATGAACACGGCCATCCCAAACTAGTGGATTACCTTTGTCATCCTTGGCAAACACTAATAGCATGCTTCTTTCCAAAACACTCGCTAACAAAACACTCTGAGCAGCTTTGGTAAGTGGCTTTTCAAAGATTGGGCATACAACACTTAACTGCCCATTCCACTGATAAAAATACCATTCTTCTAACTCCATCACCGTGTTTTCTGCACGCTCCTTAGGAAGCCACGGCCAAGACCACGGACTCCCCCAGAGTGACTTTAACACCCCGTCTCCCTGATGTAGCAACAAAGCCAAAAGGTCTTGAGTGCGAAGTTTACCTTCTTGCTCAAGAGATTCTAAGTAATCCAGAATGCTGACAATTGTGGCGCAAAACTCCGGGTTTAGTGAACCGGAAGCATCCACCCAGCCTTGTTTTTGCCACTTGACCATTTGTTCCCCTTTCTTTAACCACTTCACTTTGGTGGATAGTTCAAATTTTTTCCCTTTGCGCCGCACTTCAGCAATTTCAAAGTGACCCCAGAGGAAACTTATGCTCTGAGGTTTAATTTCTATACGAACCCTACGGGCTGTCAAATCACTAAAGAATGACTTCACAGTCGTCAATTGTTGCCTTACCACAGGATTTAAGCCCTCTGCCCAGCGTTTCCAATCTGGCCGTTCCTCTCCTAGGACGTAGCGAGGTTGGTTGCTAGTTTGCTTCTCTGGAATGGGGTATAAACTAGGCGAGAGTTTTTCACGCCAGTAAACCGCTCTTGCAAAAATTGTACCCCCAATTTTAGTGAGTCCAGTTAAAAAAGAAGTTGAAAAATTAGGGGCTACGTAATAAATTACTGTTTTTGCGCCATTACTGAGTCGATTTCCCCATAGTAACCCGGCAAGTAGGAATTCATCTTCGCGTGGAACTGAAGAACTCGCAATGATCCCAACTCTTAACGTGGTCTCGCCGCCCATAAAATAAGCAAACTGGNNTTTACTATAAATGCATCTGGATGAGCTTCCCAGATCATATTCCAGCTTATACTCACAATGAACCTCCCTTAGCTTTTCTCCCTAAGGATGTTTACGCGTTAAGTGCGAAAATCATGACAAATTCTATGAAAATCCTCCCTGCCAACTTCGAATTATTTGTAACGTTTCTCTAATCGGCAGGGCGTAACGAATATTTCCATCTCGTCCTTCCATAGTCTGAGCCAAAAAGAGAGCATTCCAAATGCTTTCTGCAGTGGACTCCACCACAGCTCTGAAGAATTCATCCAAGGCCCAATCTGATAAAGAACTGCCATTGTTGCCCTCACTACAATGGGTGCTAACCATTAAGCAAAAATCACCACTTCCAGTGCTAGAAATAGACCCCGTCCGAGCCATACCTAAACTAGCCCTACGCGCAAGTAATTGCAATTGCCAGCGTGATAATGGTGCATCTGTGATCCCTATCAGGATTAACGATCCAGGATTGTACCCCTTAGCTTGCAGAGCAAGGAATTTCCCTACTGGAACACCGGATAAAATAAAATCGTTTAAAATACCAAAATTGGCCAGTGCAAGCATACCCACAACATAGTTTTTCACGCCTTGTCGAACAAGGCGTGAAGAACTTCCAATGCCCCCTTTTAGTTGAAAACAGGACATCCCAACCCCAGCCCCGACATTCCCCTGCTCTATCGGTCCTCTCGCAGCCCGTTGAAGGGCAAGGATGGCATCCAAGGGCTTAACATGTCGGCCGCGAATATCATTCAGATAAGAATCGTCACATTCCATGACAACCACATTAGGGGTCCGTGCTTCGTTACCAATCTCTGGGTACTTCTTTAAAAGGTAGGTGATAACACCATGACCCACGTCATGAACGCTTAGAGTATTGGTCAATAAAATGGGGGAATTAAGAATCCCCATTTCTTGAATAAAAGGAACTCCTATCGATTTCCCATACCCATTTATTATGTCAATTGCTGCCTTGCAGGGCTGTCGATAAAGGTCAGGGCGAGGTAGAATAGCAGTCACACCCGTCCTAACAGGACC